>NZ_QKLN01000036.1:0-295121 GCF_003225665.1 Pseudomonas sp. TKO26 | reverse complement strand
TACCGTTATTTTCATATAAATAGTCGGCATAAAAGAACATCCCCAATGGATAGCCCCCTTCTGCTGAAGCCTTAAACCATTTTTTAACCGCCTTTTGGCGATTGCCCGGAATGAAAAACCAACCCGCACCATCTTGATAGCGGCCAGCCAGAACTTTCTGCGCATAACTGTCTCCACCTTCGGCGGCCTTTTCCAGCCATCCCAAGCCTTGGTTGGCGATGTACAGCACGATCATGGCTTCGGTGTCACCCCGCTCGGCGCGCTCATGGGCTAGTTTCAAGGCGGTTTTCCGCCACTCTGGGCCGGCTTTGCCGGTGCAGGTGCCCATTTGATGGCATAGGTCGCTGCTACTGCTTAGGCGCAGCATCGCGTACAGATCGCCCTGCTCAGCGGCGGCCTCATACCATTTCCTTGCTTCGACAGTGGTGTAGCTGCTGCTAAGGCGAATCGCCTCGGCCAGGTAATACTGCGCGGTGCGGTCACCGGCCGCGGCGGCCACTTGCAGCAGGGGTTGTGAGTCGTACCAGTCACTTTGCTGGTACAACACCAGCCCTTTATCTCGGGCGGCTTGTTGCTGCGCCGTTAGTTGGGCCACGGCGGCAGTGGAAAACAACAGGCCGCACAGGGCGCTGATCAGGGTGCGCTTAATCATGCTTTGTCCTTTTATAGACAGGCGTTATTTAACGTTCAATAACGCGTCGTACAGCTCCAATATATTGGCCGCCACTCCGACTCATTCAAGTAAAAGATCAATATCCGTAAACAGGCACAAAGTAAGAAAGTGGTGGATGTGTCTTCTCCCACTCTTTTGCAAAAGCCACGCCTTGTTTTATTTCATCAGGTGTCATCTTTGCGGCTATTTTTACAAGGCTTTCTTTGCCAAAATCAGCCACCCCTGCTCCGCCTCCCGCCCCCCCGCCTTCAAACTTTGATATTAAGTATGTAAGTCCATAGCCTTTTATTAAGTCAATCGGGTATCCAAATTCATTGGGCATACCGGCAACGTGTAGGGCGTAAGTACTTAATGAATCAATATGGCCGCCTTCAGCAGCTTTTTTGAGCCAATATCCAATTTCTTCTTTACTACCGTTATTTTCATATAAATAGTCGGCATAAAAGAACATCCCCAATGGATAGCCCCCTTCTGCTGAAGCCTTAAACCATTTTTTAACCGCCTTTTGGCGATTGCCCGGAATGAAAAACCAACCCGCGCCATCTTGATAGCGGCCAGCCAGAACTTTCTGCGCATAACTGTCTCCACCGTCGGCGGCCTTTTCCAGCCATCCCAAGCCTTGATTGGCGATGTACAGCACGGTCATGGCTTCAGTGTCACCCCGCTCGGCACGCTCATGGGCTAGTTTCAAGGCGGCTTTACGCCACTCTGGGCCGGCTTTGCCGGTGCAGGTGCCCATTTGATGGCACAGGTCGCTGCTACTGCTTAGGCGCAGCATGGCGTACAGATCGCCCTGTTCGGCGGCGGCTTCGTACCATTTCCTTGCTTCGACAGTGGTGTAGCTGCTGCTAAGGCGAATCGCTTCGGCCAGGTAATACTGCGCGGTGCGATCACCGGCCGCAGCGGCCACTTGCAGCAGGGGTTGGGAGTCGTACCAGTCACTTTGCTGGTACAGCACCAGGCCTTTATCGCGGGCGGCTTGTTGCTGCGCCGTTAGTTGGGCCATGGCGGTGGTGGAAAGCAGCAGGGCGCAAAGCGCACCGATAAGAGTCAGCTTAATCAATGCTCGGTCCCTCATAACGAATCTTAATTGCTTGAACCGGCGCAAAAGCCGGCCCCTTATAGACGCGGTCGGAGATACAATAACCGTCCAGTCGCCGCCCTAACTTGGCAGAACACTCTCGGTATTCAGCGCGCATACTTGCGTTACCCGGCTCCAGCTCCAAAACTCGCTCCGCCATAAACAAGTTAAGCCGCAGTCTATTTTCACAGTAAGTCAGCCCTGCCTGCTCCGGACGCACCCCGTCGCGGTTCATGCAGATAAGCGCATCCTCGAATTGACGTTGCGCGTCCGGCTTGCGTGAGATCCAGATCAGACATTGGTGAACGGCCTGTTGCTGCAGTAGCCAAGCTTCTCTCTCGGTGAAACGCACGGCGTCCTTGCCTTCCTCTTTGACGGTAAATGCCCGGGGGGTGCTGATCAGCGCCATCAGCAGCGGGCCGAACGCCTGGGGCGGCAGGTTCAGCACCCAGTCATGCATGACTTTCTGGTTTTTGCCCCGTTTCAAGGTATAAGCGATCTGCCCGCCGCGGCCGCCGTCGGTCAGGGCCTGATAGAGGGCCTTGATCGTCATGTAACCGCGCAGGTAGAGAAACCCCACGTCAATATTGAGGGCGCCCAGAAACCCCAGTTGCTTGACCAACTGCAAGGCGTCGCTGTCGATCCACTCCAGGTTTTTGTAGTGGTTCCTGGCCATTTCCCGGCACACCAGATCCAGCAATTGGCCCACGCATTCGTAGCCAATCTCGAACGACATGTAGCCTTTGAGGCCCACGCCCCAGATCAGCGAGCGTTGGATGGAGAAGATGAAGCGGCCCTTATGCAGTTGCAGTTTCAGCTCGCCCGAGAGGCCGGCGCCCACACCGGCCGCCACTTCAATGTCGAGCTTGGCCAAGGGCAGCCAGGGGTTGCTCGGGCTGCGGTGGGGGACCGGAGCCGGGGGCAGCACACTGGCCGGTGGGTACCAGTAGAGTTGGCCGCTGAGCTTGCAGCCGGCTTGCGCCCCGACGAACAGATTGAACTTGCCCAGCTCGCCTTTCTTCTCGGCGATGTCCAGCCCGGCGATGCTGGTGTAGCCGGTTGCCTGATCCAGGGTCAGGTCACGGGCCAACAGTAGACTGGCACCGGTAAACCCCCAGGCCTTGGCGCTCAGGTTGAGCGATAGCCGGCCTAAATCCAGGGTTCGACGGCTGCCGTCGTAAGCGATGTAGCTGGGCGTCAGGGGCAGGGCGTTGCTGCGTTTGGGCAGTTCGACATTGAACAGGCTGACCTCACCGCGCCACAGGGCGACATCCAGGGTCAATTGGGCGTTGAGAACCTGTGCGCCCTTGCCCTTTTTCCATTGCGGCCCCTGCACCTTGAACGCGGTTTGCTGCATGCGGTCTGCCGGTAGCAGGCAACGTATCAGCTGTGCCTGGGTGCTGTTGTCGAACAACATCATGTTGCGCAGTTGTCGATCCTCGAAAACCATGGCCTTGAGGGTGGCTCCCCAGCGCTGGCGTTTATCCTGCGCTTGCAGGCTTTCAACCTGAAAGCCACTGGCCTCTAGGGCGGTAAAGAACTGCTCGGGCACAAACAGGCCATTGTCGTCGAACCAGGGGCCTTTTTCGTCCAACGGATGCGCACCCTCCTGCTGCAGCCAGGCGCTGAACACCTGATCATCGTCCGCTTGCTTGGCAATCGACTGCGGCAACACCTTAAGGCCGCCGGACGCTGCGCCGAGTACGTCCATGCCCAGCTTGGCGAAGTTCTTGAGGCTGATGTGATTCAACACATCCAAGGCATCTGCGCTGCTGAATTCGCGCAGAGGAATGTCCATCTTGATCAGGCGCTCGATGGGTTGAGGGCTATAGCTTTGCGGGTCCCAGAGAAACAGGCGCGGTGGCAGAGAATCTCGCACCCGCGCCTCAGCGGCGTCTTTGATCTGTTGCGCCTCTTCGTTCAAGCGACGCCACTGGTCTTGCAGTTCAGTAAAAATCTCCCCGGGCGGCGCGACGTTACCGGCTGTGGCCGACACCCAGTGCGCGTAGCGCTCCTCTATACGCACTTCGAGGGCGCGGCGTTCGGCCAAGAGTTTGCCGTAGGCCTGAAAGTCTTCGCTGCCTTGGTTTTGATCATCCGGGCTGAGGGCAAACTCGGGAACGGCGATGCCGCACTCGGCAAGGTTGACAATGGCGTCCAGGTAGCTGCGCATTGGCGCCTCAAGGTTGAGGATATTGATCCGGACACCGCGCAGCGCCCTCTCATCGACCACACCGCTGCTGATGAATGTTTCGTGCAGCTTCTTGTAGTCTCGCAGGTGCTCCCAGTACGTCGCGATGTTGCGGCCGCCGGGATCGAACAGGGTGAAACCGCGCTCGACCGCCTTGCGTTGCTCGGCGATATAGACATCCACCGCGTCACGGGCCTCCAAGGCACGCGGGGTGTAGAACACGCCGTTCTCACGTTTGTAGCCAAGGGCCTCTGCACGGCGATAGCCAATCTCATCCAGCTCGGCAATGTTCTGTTGGTGCTTTATGACCCGACGCTGGCTATGGAACAGCGCGCGCTCGGCCTGCATGGCTGCCGTGCTGTCACCCTTGGCCTTGGCGATCTCCCAATCCTTGCGGTACTGGGCTTGTTTGTCCGGTTCTTCGAGGAGCGTGGCTTTGCTGTGTTCATAACGCTGGCGTTCACCGGTCTCGCTTTCGCTGACTTCGAGAAAAGCCTCAGGGCCAGGGGTGATGAAATAGTCCAGCAAGCCGGAGTCGGCAATGCTGCTCATGCGCGCCGCTCTGTCGGTATCAACGGTCTGTTGGCGCAGCAGGAGGATGTTTTCCTGCAACTGATCCTTGACCCGCTTGGGCAATAACCAGAATCGACGCTGGCCGGTGACATAGATGATGTCATGGTAGTTTTTGCTGCAACCGGGCTGGGTGTCCCGGCAGTTCACCTCAGGGTCTACGGCTGCGCTCGGCCCATCAGCCGGGAGCTGTATCGGGAAGTCCGAGTCAGTATTCGCTTGCGCTTCAGACGTGCCTGTCATGTCAGATTTCCAATCGCTGTATTTTCTCGAATGCCGGTAATTCGCTGCGCAGCACCTCCATCAGGCGAGGATGTTCCTTGAGCAAGCATTGGCTCAGATGGGGTAGCAAAGGGCCCAGGTGTCGTCCTTCATCTACCCCGTGCTCCACAAGCAGGCGCAGGTTAGCCAGCACTCGCGGCAGTTGTTCGTCGGCCAGGCTGCCTGCTGTTTCGGCTTGATAGGCACGCACCCAATACCACCAGCGGATTTCATCCGCAGCGGGCAGGGTGCTGTCAGGCAAGTGCAGTGGGTAGCCGGCATCATAGGAAACCTCACTGACGACCTCAGCCTGCTCCCAGACGCGCCACATCCGGTCGTCGGGATGCGCCGGTGGGGTGTAGACGCTATCCCAGGGGCCAAACAGGAATGGGCCGGCGGTCGTCAGCGCCAACGCACTCCAAAATGCCGGATCGTAAAATCGCGCCAGGGCCGCACCGTGAGTTGGGCTATGCATCTGCAGCAAGCGACGGGCGTGCTGCAGTGCCTTGGACGGATCAGTGCTGGAGGTCAACAGGACGCCGGAGCGACGGGCCTGGCAGAGCCTCGCGACCTCCGATAGCGCCGGGCTTTGCACGTCCAAGTGCAACCAAAGCGGGCTCACCTCATTGAGCTCGGCAAACGCAGTGCCTTGAAAAACCTGTTCGATATGCGACACGCCAGTCAGTTGATAGAGCTGCTCCAGAACACGAGGTTGTCGCACGTTATCGATGAGGCAATACACTTGGTGCTTACCCGCATGGCTCCAGGGCTCTGCTGTGACCGGTCGTTTAAGGAACTCACTCAGCCACGTAGACATGTGCAATCCTCGCGTTTGCAAACACCGTTGGTTTGCAGGCCACAGGTCGAAATCAATGGCAGCCCCTGCCGGCTTTTGCGTAGAAACGGATTGAGCAGCGCAGATGCCGGCAGACTTCCCGGCTTATCCCCATCCGCCGCCTGCAACGGCCCCGGCAACAACGGCGCCGCGCCAGTGCCACTGCCCGGGCTGCCGCCGGAGTTGTTATTGACCAGGGCGCCGCTGAGGGCCACGCCGCCGGCGTCGATCCTGATCCAGCTGCCGCCGCCCTTGAGGGTCAGTTCGCTGCCGGCTTCGAGCACCACTTTCAGGCCGCTGGACAGGTGGATTTCCTGGCCAGCTTCGATGAACAGGCCGTTGCCCAGTTGCAGGTGCTGGCTGCCGGCGATGCTCAGGTGATCACTGGCGCGGGCTTCGACTTTGCGGTCGCCATGCACGGTGTGGTGTTCTTCAGCCTTGAATTCGCTGTAGCTGTTGGCTTCTACCCTGTCGTGGCGCTGGTGGCCGACGCGGATTTTCTGGTCGTGCTCGATGTGTTCGTCCCAGTCGCGCTGGGCGTGGATGAAGATTTGCTCGGCGCCTTTTTTGTCTTCGATGCGCAGTTCGTTGAAGCCGCCGCCACCGGGAGAGCTCAGGGTCTTGAAGGTGCTGCGGGTCTTGTGCGCCGGCAGCGGGTAGGGGACGACGTTTTCCTTGTGGTACAGGCAGCCGGTGATCAGGGGCTGGTCGGGGTCGCCTTCGAGGAAGGTCACCAGCACTTCCATGCCCACCCGAGGGATGGCGATGGCGCCGTACCAGGCGCCGGCCCAGGCCGAGGACACCCGCAACCAGCAGCTGCTCTTGTCGTTGCCCTGGCCCTCGCGGTCCCAGTGAAACTGCACCTTGACCCGGCCGTGGGCGTCGGTATGGATTTCCTCGTCCCGAGGGCCGGTGACCTTGGCGCTCTGGCTGCCGAGAATCCGCGGCTTGGGGTGTTCCAGGGGCGGGCGATGGGGCACCTCCCAGGGGGTGGCGGTGAAGCGGTTGCGGTAGCCCTGGTGAAAGCCTGTTCCGGCCCGGGTGTCGCTGGTGATGGACTCTTCCAGCACCTGCGGCTGTTTGCCTTCGTGGAGCACTTCGGTCAGTAGCCACAGGTCGTTCCAGGCCGGCTGGGGGTGCTCGCTCAGGGGCAGGAAATGCCCGCTGCGCAGGCTCGGCTGGTCGCTGTGGCCGCTGGCCTGGCGGTAGTCGCTGCGGTGCCGTTCCAGGGCACGCCGGGCCAGATGCTTGCCGCGCTCGCGGTCGGTGAAGCGCCCGGGGTAGGCGTAGTCTTCGAGGTCCGGTTCGGCCTTTGGCTCTTGCGGTTTGGCCGCTCCCTGCATCAGCAGGCGCGGTTTTTCGAAGTCGTAGTCGCGGCGCGTGGTGCGGCTGGGGCGCGCCTCGAAGCGCAGCTCGAAACGCTTGATCACCGGCTCGCAGGCCACCAGGCCGGAGTCTTGCCGGTAGGCCACCGGGGCCAGTTTGCGGAACACCGTCTGGTCTTCGCCGAACACCAGTCGGTGCCCTTCGCGGCTGTGCTGAAAGTGGTAGTGCAGGCCCTCTTCCTCGCACAGGCGCTGGATGAAGCGCAGGTCCGATTCGTCGTACTGCACGCAGTACTCACGCTCCGGGTAGGGGCCGGCGAGGTGGAAGTGGTAGTCGTTGCCGAGGATGCCGTGTTCTTCCAGCACCTGGGCGATGATCTGCGGCACGCTCAGGTGCTGGAAGATCCGTTGGTTGATGCGCTGGCCCAGATAGGCCAGGCGCGGGCCGAGGGTGATCCGGTAGTGGGTCAGGCGCCGGCCGCGGTCGCCTTGGGCGATGCGCTGGATCTGCCCGTGAATGCCGCTGCCATCGGCCGCCAGTTGCAGGAAGGCCGGGGTGTGCAGCAGCGCGTCCAGGTCCAGGTTGGAGCGTTCGCTGACCAGCTCCAGGTCGAAGGCGAAGGGCCGGCTGATGCGCTCCCGGCCCTGCAGGCCGAGCACTTGAAAGTCGTGGGGGCGACCCTCCAGGGTCAGGCTGAAATGCGTCTGGTCGGCGGCGGCGAACATTCCCTGTGCCTCGATGCGGGCAGTGCAACTGCTGAGTCAATAAGGGCCCGGGCCAGCGGGGCTGGCCAGGGCGCGGTAAGGGTCGAGCGGCCTTCCTTAGCCGGTGACCGGGGTCCGCCAGTCATCGGAACCGGAAGTGCCGGAGACTTCGTGGGTCCAGGTGATCTTGCGGTAGGTGAAGTGCACGTCTTCCAAGTGGGTGAAGTGGGCGTTGCCCGGATCCTGGCAGTTGTGCATGTAGTCCTTGATGTCGACGATGATCGCGTCCTCAAGGGTGGTGGTGTAGTAGTGCTCCTGGGTGCCGGCGGCGGAGGTGCGGTACCACTGGATGACGATCTCGGTCAGGCGCTCGCCCGAGGTCAGCGCCGCCAGCAGCAGCGGCGAAGCCTTGTCGAAGACCTTGGTGATGATCACCGGCTTGTGCACGCGCTGACCGGTGGGCTGGCCGGACTGCGGATCGCGGGGAATGATCACTTCGTGCTGAAAGCCCTGGACCATGACCTGGTCTTCATGACCTTCCTGGTAGGTGTTGCCCACGGAATCGGCGGTAAAGGCCCCGGCGGTGATCAGCCCCTGTTTGGTGCCGGTGACGGACATATACGCTGGCGTTGCCATGCATGCTCTCCTTGCAAATCACTAAAGAAACCCCGGCCAGGCGGCCGTGGGGTGCAGAAGTGAGTACAAGGTCTGTGCCAGCCGCTGATTAGTTGTTTTGAATCAGCAAGTTATCGAGTTTTCCACCGTGGTTGGCGGCGTTTTTCGAGGAAATACTGGGAAAACTGCGCAACATGTTGCGCAGTGCTGTGCAAGATCTTGCGCACCTTGAAGCAGGCCATGCAGCAACGCCATTACCGCGACCTATGCACAGGCTTATCCACAGATAGCTGCGCAACATGTTGCGCAGTTGCGGGTTATCCACAGGATTGGCATCCGGCCGCCTTCTGGGTCCACAATGCGCGCCGGACCGGCCAGCCAATGGCCTGAACAGACAATGATGAGAGTCAGCATGGACACACCGATTCGCTCGAACCAGGCACTGCTGGAACAGATCAAGCACGGCTTTGCGCCCGACTACCTGATGTTCTGGGGCCACCAGCCGACCCGGGACGGACGCCTCTCCCCGAGCTGCTTCAGCCAGTGGTTCGCCAAGGGGTTCGAGCTGGAAGGCATTCACTACCCCAGCGCCGAGCATTTCATGATGGCTGGCAAGGCCCTGCTGTTCGATGACCGGGAAACCCACGAACGGATCCTCAAGGCGACCACCCCGGCGGACGTCAAACAGTTGGGCCGCGAAGTGCGCGGCTTCGATGACGCCCGTTGGTGCGAGGCACGTTTCGAGATCGTGGTGAAAGGCAACCTGGCCAAGTTCAGCCAGCACCCGGCCCTGGGCCAATATCTGCTGTCCACCGGCGATCAGGTGCTGGTGGAAGCCAGCCCGGTGGACCGGATCTGGGGCATTGGCCTGGCGGCGGACGATGCCAGGGCCAGCCGGCCGGAGCAATGGCGCGGCCTGAACCTGCTGGGGTATGCCTTGATGGAAGTGCGCGACAGGTTGCGGGGTGCCTGAGGCTCAGCGGCCCTAGAGCGGCAGCCCCGCCTCCACCAGCAACTCCTCCAGCGCCAACAGATCCGGCACCTTGGCCACTTGCTCGGCCACCTGCACCGCGGCCTTCTCCAGGGGCGCCAACGGCACATCGACATAACTCAACTGGCTGTCGAGCTTGCAGGAACGGGGAATGCCCTGCACCAGCAGGGCCATGAACTTCAGCTCCGGGCGCCCGCCCAGGGCGTTGAGCACGACGATCCGCGCCCGCTCGCCGATCACCGTCTTGGCGCCACAGGCCGACTCGAAGCTGATCAGCGCAATCCACCGCTCGCGCCACAGCACCCGGCCCAGGTACCAGGGCGGCGAATCCAGGTCGAAGCTGCCCTGCTGATAGTCGATCAACTCGGCCACCGCCACGTTGGGCAGGATCAGGGTGCGGTCCGCCAGGGGCAGCAACAGGCCGGTCAGGGTGCTGGCGCGGTGCTCAAGCATGGGGCTTGCTCCACAGGGCGATGCTTTCCAGCAGCACCGATTCTTGATAGGGCTTGCCGAGGTAGTCGTTGACCCCGATGGCCATGGCCCGGTCGCGGTGTTTCTGCCCGGTACGGGAGGTGATCATGATGATCGGCAAGTGCTGCAGGCGCGGGTCGTTGCGTACCTGGATCGCCACTTCGAAGCCGTCCATGCGCGGCATCTCGATGTCCAGCAGCATAAGGTCCGGGGTGTGCTCGGCCAACAGCGTCATGGCGTCGACCCCATCCTTGGCGGTGAGCACGTTCATGCCATGACGCTCCAGCAGACGGCTGGTGACCTTGCGCACGGTGACCGAGTCGTCCACCACCAGCACCAGCATCGGCCGGGGCAACTGGACTTCGGCGGCCGCAGCCTCACCGCTCGGCCCCGGACGCGGTGCCTGGAGCTGCAACGCGCGGATGTGCGCCAGCAGATCGAGAATCAGCACCACCCGGCCATCGCCGAGAATGGTCGCCCCCGACAGCCCCTGCACCGCCGCGAACTGCGGCCCCAGGCTCTTGACCACGATCTCCCGGGTGCCGGCCGTGACATCCACCTGCACGGCAATGCGCTGTTCGTTGCAGTGCACCAGCAGCACCGGCAGCGGCAGCACCTGGCCCAGCAGTTTCGGGCGCGGCACGGTGTGCAGCAGCTCCCCCAGGTAGCACAGGTCATACACCTGGCCCGCGTATTCATAGCGCGGCGGGTCGAGCTGGTAATAGCCGTCCAGTTCCCCGGGCAGGACTCGGACGATGCCTTCGACGGTGTTCAGCGGAATCGCGTATTGCTCATCGGCGCACTGCACCATCAACGCCCGGTTGACCGATACGGTGAAGGGCAGGCGAATGCGAAAATGCACGCCCTGGCCGGCAATCGAGTCGATGCTCATGCTGCCGCCCAGCTGCCGCACCTCTTCATGGACCACGTCCATGCCCACCCCGCGTCCGGAAATCTGGGTGATTTTCTCGGCGGTGGAAAAACCCGGCTGCATGATGAATTGCAGCACTTCGCGGTCGCTGATCTGCGCCTGGGGGTCCAGCAGGCCGCGCTTGATGGCCTTGGCGCGCACGGCTTCCAGGGGCACCCCGGCGCCATCGTCGCGCATGTCGAAGATGATGTCGCCGCCTTCCCGGGACAGGTCGAGGCTGATCCGCCCCCGGGGCGGCTTGCCCGCGGCGCGGCGCACGTCGGCGGCCTCCAGGCCGTGATCCACGGCATTGCGCAACATGTGCTCCAGGGGCGCGACCATGCGTTCGAGAACGTTGCGGTCCATTTCCCCTTCGGCGTTGCCCACCACGAACTCCACGTCCTTGCCCAGCTCTTCGGCCACCTGGCGCACGATGCGCTTGAGCCTGGGCACCATGCGCTCGAAAGGCACCATGCGCGTGCGCATCAGGCCTTCTTGCAACTCGGTGTTGATCCGTCCCTGCTGCTGCAACAGGTTCTCGGCGTCGTGGTTGCGCCGGTCGAGGGTTTCCTTGAGGTCCAGCAGGTCCGAGGCCGACTCGAACAGGGCCCGGGACAACTGCTGCAACTGCGAATGCCGGTCCATTTCCAGCGGGTCGAATTCCTCGTAGCCCAGGCGCTCGGCCTCCACTTGCTGGCGACTGAGGATGCGCCCCTGGGTTTCGGTGTCCAGGCGCCGCAGCTGGTCACGCATGCGTTCGATGGTGGTTTCCATTTCGCCGAGGGCCACCCGAGCATCGTTGACCTGCTGTTCGATGCGCCCCCGGAAGATCGAAGTCTCCCCGGCCAGGTTCACCAGATCGTCCAGCAGTTCCGCCGACACCTTGACCATGTCGCCCGCCACCGCGGCCTCCGCGGTGGCCGCCGGTTCCGGCTTGCCCGCCGGCAACGGCGCTGGCACCCCGGGGCCGGTCGGCACGCGCGGATGGCTCAGGTCGTGGATCGCTTCGAGCAGCTTCTGTGCCGGCTCGATGGGTTGCCCGGCGCGGGCCGCATCGAGCATCTGCGCCAGGCGGTCGTGGCTTTTCTGCAGCAGGGTGAACAACGCCGGGCTGGGTTGCAGCAGCCCGGCGGACAAGCCTTCGAAGAGAAACTCCAGCTCATGGGCCAGGTCGCCGATGGGGGCGATTTCCACCATCCGCGCCCCACCCTTGAGGGTGTGCAGGTCGCGCAGCAGGGTTTCCACTTCCTGCCGCGCCTGGGGGTCGGCCTGCCAGCGGGCCAGGGCCGCGGCGGAGCTGTCGATGATGTCGAAGCCTTCTTCGAGGAAGATCTCCAGCAGCTCCGGATCCTGGGCCGAGCTGTCCTGGGAGGGCGCGCTCTCGGCCGTGTCGGCGGGGCTGGCCGCCTGCTGCCGGTAGGCGCGCACGGCTTCGACCTGAGCCCGGGAGTCGTCCAGGGGCCGCGCACTCTGCAGCTGATGCAGCAGCAACGCCAGTTGTTCATGACTGCCGCGCAACAGCAGGCCCAGGTGCTGGCTGTAGCTGTAGCGCCGATCCACCAGGCCCTCGTACAGCGACTCCAGCTCCAGGGCCAGCTCCGCCACTGGCGTCACTTCGGCCATCCGCGCCCCTCCCTTGAGGGTGTGCAGGTCCCGCTGTAGGGAGGACAGCGGCGCGCCGTTTTCCGGGTCCGCCAACCAGCGTTGCAGGGCTTGATCGGCGCTTTCCAGGAGGTCCACCGCCTCTTCGAGGAAAATGTCGACAATCTCCGTGTCTGCGTCCGTCTGCGCCAGGCGCACGGTGGCCGCTCCCAGTTCACTGATGCTCAAGGCTCGACTGCCATCGCTCTTGATCAGGCCGGTGGCCCCCGGATCCAGGCCTTCGTGCAGCAAATCGCGCAGAGCCTGAACGCGCTCCGCACAGGGGCTGACTTCCTGGCCTGCGGCCAGTTCGTCGAGCATGTTGAGTAACGCCTCGTGGGCGCTTTCCGCCTCGTGGAAGAAGCGCTCGCTGACCGCCAGGCTGCTCTCCTCCACCGCGCCGTAGAGGTCGAGCAGGGCTTCGCAGAGTTCATCCACCGGGTGCAGGTCGGCCAGGTGCGCGCCTTCACCGAGGGTGGTCAGTTCGTCCAGCAAGGCACTGAGTTCCTGGCGCTCGCCGGGGTGCTGCCGCCAGCGCCGCAGCAGGCTGTCGGCGTCCAGCAGGATATCCATGCCCTGGGCCAGGAAGTTGCTGATCAACTGTGGATCGCGCTTGGCCCGGGGCGCCGCGTCCGGGGCGTTGAGCAGGCTGTCCAGGCGTTCGCCGAGCAGTGCCAGGGCGCGCCCCACCAGCGAGCGGGCACCGTCGATGGGCGCCAGCGGATCGCTGTCCAGTTGCCGCAACCCACGGCGCAGCAGGCCTTCGGCTTCCAGCAGCAGCTCGACTTCGTCCAGGTCCAGGGGAATCAGGTGGGCCCGGTATTCCCGGGCCAGTTGATCGAAGGGCCCGGCCAGCTCGGCCATCGGCAGCACCCCGGCCATGGAGGCGCTGCCCTTGAGGGTGTGCAGGGCCCGCTGCAGTTCATCGCTGGCCTGCAGCGGCAGGTGCTCGGCGGCCCGTTCGAGAAAACGCTGGATGCTGTCCAGGTGGGTCTGGGCTTCGGCGCGAAAGATCTCCAGCAACTGCGGGTCCAGGGCCTGCCCTTCAGGAGCGGCGCCGACCTCGGCACCTTTGGCCAGGGCATGGGCGCGGGCGGCCAGGCGGTCGACATCGTCGCGCTGGCGCTGGGCCCGGGCAGCGAATTCGCCGATCAGCTCCGGCAGCAGTTGCAGGGTGTCGGCCACCAGTTGGCGGACTTCGGCGCTGGGGGCAAGGCTGTGCTCCAGCACCCGGTTGAGCAGGTTTTCCACGGCCCAGGCCAGCTCCCCCAGGACCAGGGCGCGCACCATGCGCCCGCTGCCCTTGAGGGTGTGAAAGGCCCGACGCAACTCGCTCAGGGCAGCCTGGCCCTGGGGCTCAGCCGTCCAGCGCGGCAGGTATTCGCGGAGCACGTCGAGCACTTCCTCGGTTTCTTCGAGGAAGACTTCCCGCAGCTCATCGTCGACCGGCTCTTCGTCCACCGGCGGTGGCAGCAGGCTACCGGGGGTGATCAGGGCCGGCGGGTTGAGGGCCGACACCGGTGCTGCCAGCGCATCGGCCAGAGACTGGGCCGGCCGGGGCTCATCCGCCGCCTGGGACACCGGCAGCGCCTCGCCAGCGCTCGGGGGCCGCTCCGGCAATGGCGCTTGCGCCACGGGGGCATGTCCCAGAGCCGTCAGGCCCTGTTCCGCCAGGTCGAGAAACTTCTCCCCCGGCGCCTGGTGATCCTCCTTCAAGCGCTCCAGGTAGTACTCCAGGCTGGTGATCACATCCGCCAGGTGATCCAGCTGCCGCCAGTCCGGCCGGGGCAAATCCAGCAGCAGCTGTTGGGTGATGAAGCGATTGCAAGCCTCCATCAGGCTCGCGGCACGGGGCAGCGGGATCATCGCCAGCGCGCCGCGCACCTGGGTCAGCAGCTCGGGCACCGACACCAGTTGCTCGCGTTCCCAGTCGGCTTCGATGCACTCGCCGATCAGGTCCTTGGCCTGACGCAGACAGATCAGGGCTTCCTGAATCACCAACTGATGGATCTGGGTCAGGTCGGTGGTGGGCAGGCGGCTGTCCTCGGGACTTTCCGGCTCCACGGTGCCGACCATCCCGGCCAGGGTCGCCTCGACATACAACAAGGCCCCGGCCACATCCATCAACACCGCGTCGTCCGGCGCGCGCTGGCCCTGGACCAGGCTCTGGACCACCGCCAACTGGTCGATGATCACCTTGCGTGGCTGGCCGAAACCCAGCACCGCCAAGGTGTCGGCGATCTGCCGCAAGGGCGACAACAGGCTGTCCAGGTCACCGGTATGCTGGCGGTCGCTGCGCACGAACAGGTCGAGGCGCTCCTTGACCCGCACCAGGCCGTCGCACACCGCGGTCAGCACCGAGCGCATGGCATCGCGGTCGGGCCCGGCCAGGCGGGCCCGTTCCTCGTCCACCACCGCGCTGTCGGGCAGCGCGTCGTCCAGTCCGTAACGTTCTTTCATGGTCAGCATCAATGGGGTGGGATGGCGCGCCTTGGCGATGTAGAACAGCAGGCTCTTGAGCAACTCATCGGGCGCGGCCTGGTTGATCCCGGGCATGCCCTGTTCCAGCAGTCGCTTGAGTTCCTTGTCGGCGTCCTTGAGCAGGCTGCGCACCGCCGGGCTGTTGGCGATCACACCCTGGCGCATGCCTTCCACCAGGGCCGAGGCGATGTGCCATAAGGGCGCTAGCGGCGCGTCCTGGCACAGCGCCTCCAGGCGTTCGAAGACCTTGGCCATGTGGCCCAGGCAGTGTTCGGCGTCCTGCTCGCGCAGCAGGTCCACCAGCGCGGTTTGCAGCAGGTGCCGCAACTTGCGCATCTGGGTGGGAAACTCCAGCGGCTGCAGAGCCGCCAGGGCCTTGTCGGACAGGGGCGGCAGGCTGGGCAGCTGCGGGCTGAACAGGCTGGTTTCCGAGAGCAGGCCTTCGCCCCGGGCACTGCGCAGATCGTTGAGCAGCGGCAGCACCACCAGGGGCAGGTCGCGGCGGGCACTCTGCACCCGGTCCAGGTACTGGGGCAGTTGGCCGATGGCCTGGCGCAGCAGGCGCAGGGCTTCGTCGCGCTGGGCCACGCGGTTCTGCTGCAGGGCCTGGGCGAGCTTTTCCATTTCCTCGGCCAGCAGCGCGGCACCGTAGAACTCCACCATCTGCAGGCTGCCATGGACCTGGTGGATCCCCGCCTGGCACTGGCCGAGGGCATCCGGGTCCTGGGGGTCATCCGCCAGGTGCTCCAACGCCTGATGCGCCTGCTTCAAGGTTTCGGCAATTTCGCCCTTGACCCATTCCAGGGCCACATAGTCATGCCGGTCCACCATCACCACTCCCGTCAAAGCCTTGCGTCAGCGATTGTCATTCGGGGCCGGGGCCCGGGTGGCCGGCAAGGTGAAGCCAGACACCGAGCGGCGCAGCTGGCTGGCCATTTTCGCCAGGTTGCCGATGCTCTCGGCGGTCGCGGTGGAGCCGGACGAGGTTTGCGAGGTGATCTGCTGGATCACGTTCATGGTCAGGGAGATCTGCCCGGCCGACGTGGTCTGCTGCTGGGCCGCGTTGGAGATGCTCTGGATCAGCGCCGCCAAGGTCTTGGACACGCCTTCGATCTCTTCCAGGGCCACCCCCGCGTCCTGGGCCAGGCGCGCGCCGCGCACCACTTCGGTGGTGGTCTGCTCCATGGAGATCACCGCTTCGTTGGTGTCGGTCTGGATCGCCCGTACCAGAGTCTCGATCTGCCGCGTGGCCGCAGAGGAGCGCTCCGCCAGCCGCTGCACTTCGTCGGCCACCACGGCGAAACCGCGTCCGGCATCGCCGGCCATGGAGGCCTGGATCGCCGCGTTGAGGGCGAGGATGTTGGTCTGGTCGGCGATGTCGTCGATCAGGCTGACAATGTCGCCGATTTCCTGAGAGGACTCGCCCAGGCGCTTGATGCGCTTGGCGGTGTCCTGGATCTGCTCGCGGATGTTGTCCATGCCGTGGATGGTGTTGTGCACCACCTCGTTGCCCTTGTTGGCGATCTCCACCGAGCGCTCGGCCACCGCCGACGACTCGGCGGCGTTGGCCGACACCTGATCGATGGACTGGGCCATCTCGTTGATCGCCGTGGAGGCTTCGGAAATCTGCTGGGCCTGGTGCTCGGAGGCTTCGGCCAGTTGCATGGCGGTGGCCTGGGTTTCCTGCACCGCGCCGGCCACCTGGCCCGCCGTGAGGTTGATGGTGGCCACCAGGTCGCGCAACTGGTCGACGGAATAGTTGATGGAGTCGGCGATGGTCCCGGTGAAGTCCTCGGTGACCGAGGCGGTCACCGTCAGGTCGCCGTCGGCCAGGTCTTCGATCTCGTCCAGCAGGCGCATGATCGCGTTCTGGTTGCGCTCGTTCTTCTCGGCGGTTTCCCGCAGCTGGCGGTTGGTTTCGCGGACCATCACCAGGCCGATGAGGATGATCGAAGCCAGGGCCAGCAGGCCCAGGACATAACCGCCGATGGTGTCCAGCTTGCGGCTGCCGGCCAGGTTCTCGAAGCCGGTGGCCAGCAGCGAGGCTTCGTCCAGCAAGGTCTGGGACAGGCTGAAGATGTTGCTCGCCGATTCTCGGACCTGGAACAGCTCGGGGGAAGTTTCGAGGATCTCATCCACGGAACCGGAGACGAACTCGAACAACTCGGAAATCTCCGCCAGCCGGGCCCGGGCGTCCGGGTCTTCGACCTGGCTGATCTTCAACCCTGGGTTGCCCTGCAGCATGCCGTTGAGGACCTGGCCAAAGCGCGCGGCATCCCGGCCAAAGGCGTCGGCGGCCTGGACCGCATTTTCGTCGCCGGCCAGCACCGTGTTGACCGCCCCGAGAATCCGCTCGGCCAGCAGCGACTGGCGCTGGGCCATGGCCACCTGGGCGGCCGGCGCGCCGCGCTGCAGCAGGATCTCCACCACCTTCTCGTATTCCACCTGCAACTGGGGCACGGTTTCCGCCAGGGTCGCCGCCACTTGATGCAGGGACAGCACCGTCTGCTCGCTGCCGAGGATGACATCGGCGTTCTTCAGCAGTTTCTCCCAGTCCAGCTGCACGGCGCGCATTTCCTGGCGCAGCACCACCGGCGCCCCGGGCAGGCCGGTAGCCGGGTCGCCCTTCTTCAGGTAGCTCCAGCGCTGGGCAAAGTCGTTGCGCGCATCCCCCAGCAGCTTGAACGCTGCGGCCTTGCCGGCCGCCGCTTCGGTGGCGTTCTTGGCGATGCGCTGGGACAGCACTCGCAACTCGCCGGCGTGGCCGATGTACTGCTTGTCGTAGGTGGCCTGGGTGTTCAGGTAAGCGAAGTTGGCGAACAGCAGCATGATGAACACGATCAGTGCGATGAACAGCACGATGATCTGCGAGCGACTGCGGGAGCCTTCCAGGGGCTTGCCGGTTTTGGCTTTGGTCATCGATCAGGCCTGTGACGAGCGGGCGATCCCGCTTTCAGGAGCCCGGGGCGCGCGCAACGCTCGGGCAGCATGGATGGAACCAGGGCAGCAGGGCTGGCCGGGGTACAGCGAACGCAGGGCAAGCGGGACCGGGCGAGGCTCACGCCGCCACCTCCAGGAACGCCGGCGAGCGGGCCAGGGCGAAGGGGCTGAAGACCTGCCAGAGCTGGTCGCTGCGAAACTGCCCCTGCAGGTAGGGGCTGATCGCCGCAATGGCAAAGTCGCCGGGGCCGGGCTCCAGACTGTCCTGGGCGAAATGCTTGAGGCCCGCCACTTCATCCACCAGCAGGCCGGCGAACAGCTCCTTGTACTCCACCACCAGCACCCGCCGCTGCTTGCGCAGGGGCGACAGCTCATGACCGAAGAAGGCGCACAGGTCCATGATCGGCAGCAGCCGCCCGCGCAGGTTGACCACGCCCCTGACCCAGGGCTTGACCCCGGGCAGCAGGGTGTAGCGCGGCTCGTGCAGCACCTCGCTGATTTCGCCCATGGCCGCCACGTACCAGTGCTCCCCGAGGCGAAAGCCGATACCGCTCCAGCCGTGCTGGCGGGTTTCCTGGGACGGCAGGTCGGCGGCCAGCAGGCGACAGCGCTGGTCGATCTCCAGCAGCAGCTCGAAGGCGGTCTGGGTTTCGCTCATGGCCGGGCGATCAGCCGGCCAGGACGCTGTTCAGGGTCTTGATCAGGGTTTCTTCGTCCACCGGCTTGG
This sequence comes from Pseudomonas sp. TKO26, assembly GCF_003225665.1. Lineage (NCBI taxonomy): Bacteria > Pseudomonadati > Pseudomonadota > Gammaproteobacteria > Pseudomonadales > Pseudomonadaceae > Pseudomonas > Pseudomonas sp. TKO26. The sequence continues at coordinate 276,704 of NZ_QKLN01000036.1, read as the reverse complement.
TCAGGTAGTCCTTGGCGCCCTGGCGAGTGCCCCAGACCTTGTCGGTTTCCTGATCCTTGGTGGTGATGATGATTACCGGGATATGGCTGGTCTCGGCGTCCTTGGTCAACTGGCGGGTGGCCTGGAAGCCGTTGAGGCCGGGCATGACGATGTCCATAAGCACCGCGTCGGGTTTTTCTTCCCGGGCCAGGGCCACGCCATCGGCGCCGTTCTCGGCCTTGAGCACTTCATGGCCGTGCTTTTCCAGCATGCCGGTGAGTTTGTACATTTCAGTCGGCGAGTCATCGACGATCAGAATACGAGCCATGGTCTTCCCCATACGGTATGGGCGTCCGGCCTGCGGGCCGGACGCCATTGTGCGTGTCTACTGTGGCGCAAGCGCGACAAAGTCCGGAACGTGGGCCTTGATTGCGCTCAGCAGTTCTTCCTTGCTGAAAGGTTTGGTCAAAAACTGGTCGGAGCCGACGATGCGCCCCTTGGCCTTGTCGAACAGGCCATCCTTGGAGGACAGCATGATCACTGGAATGGACTTGAACGCGCTGTGGTTCTTCACCAGCGCACAGGTCTGATAGCCGTCGAGCCGCGGCATCATGATGTCGACGAAGATGATGCCGGGATGATGATCGACGATCTTGGCCAGGGCCTCGAAACCGTCCACGGCGGTAATGACCTCGCAGCCGACGTTCTTCAACAGCATTTCGGCCGTGCGGCGAATCGTCTTCGAATCGTCGATCACCATCACCTTCAAGGCGTTGGAATGCTGTTCCATATCTGCTCTGCCATCGCCCCAGCGAATGATTTGATCCGGTACCGCTGGCCTAGGCTCGAAACCCTTGAACTTCAAGGCCTCGGCCCGGCATGCGAGCCTTTTTAGCACACTCTCCCCCCTGCAATCTATGGACCACGCCAGGCAGTGGTTTTTCCTTGACCCAGGCCCTTGTCAGCGCCACTCTGACGCCACTTTTTTTGCCTTGCTCCCACTCATTTTCTTAAAGGAATCCACCCATGAGCGTTCGCCTCGGGATTGTCATGGACCCTATCGCCAGCATCTCCTACAAGAAGGACAGCTCGCTGGCCATGCTGCTGGCCGCCCAGGAGCGCGGCTGGACCCTCTTCTATATGGAGCAGCGCGACCTGTATCAGGGCGCTGGCGTGGCGCGGGCACGCATGCGCCCGCTGCAGGTGTTCGCCAACCCGGAGAAATGGTTCGAGCTGGACGCCGAGATCGACTGCCCGCTGAGCGATCTGGACGTGATCCTGATGCGCAAGGACCCGCCGTTCGACATGGAGTTCGTCTACTCCACCTACCTGCTGGAACAAGCCGAAAGCGCCGGCGTGCTGGTGGTCAACAAGCCCCAGAGCCTGCGCGACTGCAATGAAAAGCTGTTCGCCACCCTGTTCCCGCAATGCACCCCGCCGACCGTGGTCAGCCGCCGCGCCGATGTATTGCGCGAGTTCGCCGCCGAGCATGGCGATGTGATCCTCAAGCCGCTGGACGGCATGGGCGGCACTTCGATCTTCCGCCACCGCGCCGGCGACCCGAACCTGTCGGTGATCCTGGAAACCCTGACCGTGCTCGGCAGCCAGCAGATCATGGCCCAGGCCTACCTGCCGGCGATCAAGGACGGTGACAAGCGCATCCTGATGATCGATGGCGAACCAGTGGATTACTGCCTGGCGCGCATCCCCGCCGCCGGTGAAACCCGTGGCAACCTGGCCGCCGGCGGTCGTGGCGAAGCCCGTCCACTGAGCGACAAGGACCGCTGGATCGCCGCCCAGGTCGGCCCGACCCTGCGGGCCAAGGGCCTGCTGTTCGTCGGCCTCGATGTGATTGGCGAGCACCTGACGGAAATCAACGTCACCAGCCCCACCTGCATCCGTGAGATCGACAACGCCTTCGGCACCCAGATCGGCGCGCAGTTGATGGATGCCATCGAGCGCAAGCTGCAAGCCGCCGGCAACAAGCCACAAGCTTGATCTGCGTCACCTGCAGCCTGTCGCATGACGCTTGGCACCTAAGGCTTGCAACCAACATTGCGTTATCATGCGCCGCCTGTGAAAACCTGATGTTGGTTGTGTGATGCCTGCCGTGATGTCGAACCGCCGATGAGCCTGCCGTCCGATCTGCCCCCAGAACTTGCCCATGGCGGCGTGCGCGCAGCCGATCGCCTGGGATTTACCCTGTTCCTGGCGGCGCTACTGCACCTGGCCCTGATCCTCGGCCTGGGCTTTTCCTTCGCCGAACCCAAGGCCATCAGCAAGACCCTGGAAATCACCCTGGCCACCTTCAAGAGCGAAACCAAGCCGAAGAAGGCCGACTTTCTCGCCCAGGAGCACCAGGAAGGCAGCGGCACCCTGGACAAGAAGGCCATTCCGAAAACCACCGAAGTGGCACCTTTCCAGGACAACTCGGTGAAAAAGGTGGTGCCGCCGCCGTCGGTCAAGCCCGAGGTCAAGGAAGCCGCGCCCAAGGCCGCCGTGGCCACCACCGCGCCGAAGCCGAAAAAGACCGTGACCCAGCGCGAAGAGGTCAGGAAAGACCCGACGCCCAAGGCCGACACCCCGACCTTCGACAGCTCCCAGCTGTCCAGCGAGATTTCCAGCCTGGAAGCGGAACTGGCCAACGAACAGCAGCTGTACGCCAAGCGCCCGCGCATCCACCGCCTGAGCGCGGCCTCCACCATGCGCGACAAGGGCGCCTGGTATAAGGACGAGTGGCGCAAGAAGGTCGAGCGCATCGGCAACCTCAACTACCCCGAGGAAGCGCGACGCAAGCAGATCTACGGCAACTTGCGGCTGATGGTTTCGATCAACCGCGACGGCTCGCTATATGAAGTGCTGGTGCTGGAATCCTCAGGCCAGCCGCTGCTGGACCAGGCCGCCCAGCGCATCGTGCGCCTGGCCGCGCCGTTCGCGCCCTTCACCGGCGACCTGTCGGACATCGACCGCCTGGAAATCATCCGCACCTGGCGCTTCGCCCGGGGCGACAAGCTGTCGAGCAACTGATCCGCCCCCGCCAGGCAGGCATAAACAGCAACGCCCGGGCAGGAGCCGACTTGCCGGCGAAAAGGCCCGCGCAACGCAAACCCCAACGACGCCTTCGCGATAGGCCAGCCCCCCACCGGGTGACGCTTGTCAGCCGGGCCCGCCACCGCCACACTAGCGCTCATGAAAAATGTCAGCCCAAGCTATCTCAAGCATCACTTCCTGATCGCCATGCCCCATATGGCCGACCCGAACTTTGCGCAGACCTTGACCTACATCGTCGAGCACAACGCCAGTGGCGCCATGGGCCTGGTGATCAACCGGCCCCAGGACCTGAACCTGGCGGATATCCTCGAACAACTGCGCCCCGACGAAGAGCCGTCGCTGCTGTGCCAGCACGTGCCGATCTTCAGCGGCGGCCCGGTACAGACCGATCGCGGCTTTGTCCTGCACCCCAGCGGCCCGGTCTACCAGGCCACGGTGGAGCTCGAAGGGCTGTCACTGTCCACCTCTCAAGATGTGCTGTTTGCCATCGCCGACGGCGTCGGCCCGAGCAAGAGCCTGATCGCCCTGGGCTATGCCGGCTGGGAAGCCGGGCAACTGGAAGCCGAGCTGGCGGACAACGCCTGGCTGACCTGCCCCTTCGACGCCGACATCCTGTTCAACACCAGCAGCGAACTGCGCCTGGAAGCCGCCGCCCGGCACCTGGGGGTCAACCTCAGCCTGCTCACCAGCCAGGCGGGCCACGCCTGATGGCCTTGCGACTGATCCTCGGCTTCGACTACGGCACCAAGCAGATCGGCGTCGCCGTCGGCCAGGCCATCACCGGCCAGGCCCGCGAACTGTGCACCTTGAAGGCGCAGAACGGCGTGCCGGACTGGAATCAGGTGGAGGCGCTGATCAAGGAGTGGAAACCCGACGCCGTGGTGGTGGGCCTGCCCCTGAACATGGACGGCACACCCAGTGACATGTGCGTGCGTGCCGAGAAGTTCGCCCGGCGCCTGAACGGCCGCTTCAATGTGCCCTTCTATACCCACGATGAACGCCTGACCACCTTCGAGGCCAAGGGCGAACGCCTGGCCCGGGGCGGACAGAAAGGCAGTTACCGCGACAACCCGGTGGACGCCATCGCCGCGGCCCTGCTGCTGCAGGGCTGGCTCGATGAAAACGCCGACCTGTTGAACACCTGAAACCAATCCCGAAGATGCGCGGCCCCTGGCTGCGCGCCTCCTGGCCCGACAGCCGCAAGTCCCCGCGCCCAGCTGCCCGGCGCGAGCCCACGAAGGAGCCACCATGAGCCTGCCCAATCCCGCCGCCCTGATCAGCCAGATGGCCACTGATCTCAACGCCCACCTGGCCCAGCGCGCTATCAGCGAGCCACGCTTCATCGGTATCCGTACCGGCGGCGTCTGGGTGGCCCAGGCCCTGCTGGAAGCCCTGGGCAGCGACGCGCCCCTGGGCACCCTGGACGTGTCCTTCTACCGCGACGACTTCAGCCAGAACGGCCTGCACCCGCAGGTGCGTCCCTCGGAGCTGCCGTTCGAGATCGAAGGCCAGCACCTGGTGCTGATCGACGACGTGCTGATGAGCGGCCGCACCGTGCGCGCAGCCCTCAACGAACTGTTCGACTACGGCCGCCCGGCCAGCGTGACCCTGGTCTGCCTGCTGGACCTGAACGCCGCCGAGCTGCCGATCCGGCCGAATGTAGTGGGCGCGACCCTGTCGCTGGCCGCCCACGAGCGGGTAAAATTGTCAGGTCCTGCGCCGCTTCAACTCGAGCTCCAAGACCTCGCCCTCTAACTCGCCCTTTTAAGAGTCCATTGCGATGACGCCTCTAGACGCCAAGCGCCCGCTGCAGCTCAACGATCAGGGCCAGCTGCGCCATTTCCTGTCCCTCGACGGCCTGAACCGCGAGCTGCTGACAGAAATCCTCGACACCGCCGACTCGTTCCTCGAAGTCGGCGCCCGGGCGGTGAAGAAAGTCCCGCTGCTGCGCGGCAAGACCGTATGCAACGTGTTCTTCGAGAACTCCACCCGGACCCGCACCACCTTCGAACTGGCGGCCCAACGGCTGTCGGCGGACGTGATCACCCTGAATGTCTCGACCTCCTCGGCGAGCAAGGGTGAAACCTTGCTGGACACCCTGCGCAACCTGGAAGCCATGGCCGCCGACATGTTCGTGGTGCGCCACGCCGACTCCGGCGCCGCGCACTTCATCGCCGAACACGTGTGCCCGCAGGTGGCGATCATCAACGGCGGCGACGGCCGTCACGCCCACCCGACCCAGGGCATGCTCGACATGCTGACCATCCGCCGGCACAAGGGCGGCTTCGAGAACCTCTCGGTGGCCATCGTCGGCGACATCCTGCACTCGCGGGTAGCGCGTTCGAACATGCTGGCGCTCAAAGCCCTCGGTTGCCCGGACATCCGCGTGATCGCGCCGAAGACCTTGCTGCCCATCGGCATCGAGCAGTACGGGGTCAAGGTCTACACCGACATGACCGAAGGCCTCAAAGATGTCGACGTGGTGATCATGCTGCGCCTGCAACGCGAGCGCATGCAGGGCGGCCTGCTGCCCAGCGAAGGCGAGTTCTACCGCCTGTTCGGCCTGACCACCGCGCGCCTGGCCGGGGCCAAGCCCGACGCCATCGTCATGCACCCGGGCCCGATCAACCGTGGCGTGGAGATCGAATCGGCGGTGGCCGACGGTCCGCACTCGGTGATCCTCAATCAGGTGACCTACGGCATTGCAGTGCGCATGGCCGTGCTGTCCATGGCCATGAGCGGGCAGACCGCCCAGCGACAATTCGAGCAGGAGAACGCCCAGTGAAGCTCAGCATTCTCGGCGCCCGCGTCATCGATCCAAGCAGCGGCCTGGATCAAACCAATGATCTACACCTGGAAGCCGGCAAGATCGTCGCCATCGGCGCCGCGCCCCATGGTTTCAACGCCGTTACCAGCATCGACGCCAAGGGCCTGGTGGCCGCGCCCGGCCTGGTGGACCTGAGCGTGGCCCTGCGCGAGCCGGGCTACAGCCGCAAGGGCAGCATCGCCAGCGAAACCCGCGCCGCCGCAGCCGGTGGCGTCACCAGCCTGTGCTGCCCACCGCGCACCAAGCCAGTGCTGGACACCTCGGCCGTGGCCGAACTGATCCTCGACCGCGCCCGCGAAGCCGGCAACAGCAAGGTGTTCCCCATCGGCGCCTTGAGCAAGGGCCTGGAAGGCGAACAGTTGGCAGAGCTGATCGCCTTACGTGACGCCGGTTGCGTGGCTTTTGGCAACGGCCTGGAGGGTTTTCGCAGCACCCGCACCCTGTGCCGCGCCCTGGAATACGCCGCCACCTTCGACCTGACGGTGATCTTCCACTCCCAGGACCGCGACCTGGCCGAAGGCGGCCTGGCCCATGAAGGCGCCACCGCGAGCTTCCTCGGTTTGCCGGGCATCCCGGAAAGCGCGGAAACCGTGGCCCTGGCCCGGGACCTGCTGCTGGTGGAACAGAGCGGCGTGCGCGCCCACTTCAGCCAGCTGACCAGCGCCCGCGGCGTGGAACTGATTGCCCAGGCCCAGGCCCGCGGCCTGCCAGTGACCGCCGATGTTGCCTTGTACCAGCTGATCCTCACCGACGAGGCGCTGATCGACTTCTCCAGCCTGTATCACGTGCAGCCGCCGCTGCGCTCGCGGGCCGACCGTGATGCCCTGCGCAAAGCGGTGAAGTCAGGGGTGGTGCAGGCCATCTCCAGCCATCACCAGCCCCATGAGCGCGATGCCAAGCTGGCGCCGTTCGGTGCCACCGAACCAGGCATCAGCAGCGTCGAACTGTTGCTGCCGCTGGCCCTGACCCTGGTACAGGACGGCCTGCTGGAGCTGCCGACCCTGCTGGCGCGCCTCAGTGCCGGCCCGGCCGCTGCCTTGCGCCTGCCAGCGGGCAAGCTGGTGGAAGGTGGCCCGGCGGACCTGGTGCTGTTCGACCCGGCCAGCTCCACCGTGGCCGGCGAGCGCTGGCTGTCCAAGGGCGAGAACTGCCCGTTCCTCGGCCACAGCCTGCCGGGCGCGGTGCGCTACACCCTGGTGGATGGACACATCAGCTATCAGGGCTGAGGTCCACGGCGCCGGCCTTCGCCGGCGAGCCGGCTCCCACGTGGAGCCGGCTCAATCCGTCAGCGGCGCTTGGCGTTTTCCAGGGACACCTGATCGTTCAGGGTCCAGAAGTCATACAGCACCCCAATGAAGAACAGGCCACCAGTGAACAGGTAGAGCACCCCGCTCAGCCATTTGCCCTGGTACATGCGGTGCACGCCGAACACCCCGAGAAAAGTCAGCAGAATCCAGGCCACGCTGTATTCCAGCGGACCTGCGGTGAACCTGAAGTCCGCTTCCCGGTCCATGGACGGGATCAGGAACAGGTCGATCAGCCAGCCAATGCCCAACAGACCGAAGGTGAAGAACCAAATGGTCCCGGTCACCGGCTTGCCGTAATAGAAGCGGTGAGCGCCGGTAAAACCGAAAATCCACAGCAGATAACCGATCACCTTGCTGTGGGTGTCGTGGGGGAATGCATCCTGACGATAGGTGTTCATTAAGTGCCTCTTTGCAGGTGATAGATAAATATTCTTGAAAACTTTGTGACTTTTTTACGGGCATTCGACATGCGGCCAATGTTACCTTCTGCTCCGTCGAGGCCTTGTACCGCCTGACTTCCGACGTTTTTCTGCGTCAAGTTGCCACCTCTTTGCCGAAGTTGACCCCAAGGTTGAATCGACAAACGGCCACGGAAGTGACCTGAAAGCTGTTATAAAGTTGCGCGCTAACCAAATATGAGCCTTGCCTAATGCGACCATTTTTCAAGACATGGCTAACCATTTGCCTATTAATGCCCCTGGCCGCCCACGCCACCAACCGTGAGCAACGACTTCCCAACGTTAATGGCTACACCCCGAAACCTCATGTTTCGACGGTCACCGCCAAGAACAAGACTTCGATCAAGCACCCTACACGCCTGAGCAAGGCCGACAGCAAGCTGGTAGCCAACAACGCCGGCCGGCCGAGCACCACGGTCCTCAGCCGCGCGGTCAACGTCCTCGGTACTCCTTATCGTTGGGGCGGCAGCAGCCCAAGTAAAGGCTTCGATTGCAGCGGCCTGGTACGTTACGCCTTCAACGACGTAGCCGCCGTGGACCTGCCACGCACCTCCAACGCCATGGCCAGCGGCCACGGGCAGAAGGTGGAGCGCAAGGACCTGAAACCCGGCGACCTGCTGTTTTTCAACATCAAGAGCCGCAAGGTCAACCACGTCGCCATCTACCTGGGCGAAGACCGCTTTATCCACGCCCCACGGCGCGGCAAGGCGGTGACCATCGACACCCTGAAGAAGCCCTACTGGCAGAGCCACTATGTGGTTGCCAAGCGGGTCCTGCCCAAGGAGCACGCACCCCTGCGGGTCGTGCAGCGCTGATACACCGATTCGCCGGCAAGCCGGCTCCTACCCCCAACCGTAGGAGCCGGCTTGCCGGCGAATGCATTTCCAGCCTGGTCAAAAACTCTCCGGCATCCGTGCCTGCTCACGCGCCTGTTCACGACTGATCAACCCCTGCCCAAGCAACGCCTTGAGGCTCATGTCCAGCGTGCGCATGCCCTGGCCGCCGCCGGTCTGGATCGCCGAATACATCTGCGCCCCCTTGTCCTCGCGGATCAGGTTGCGGATCGCCGGGCTGCCCAACATGATCTCGTGCGCCGCCCCCCGGCCACCGCCCACCTTCTTCAGCAGCCCCTGGGCGATCACCGCCTGCAGCGACTCGGCCAGCATCGAGCGCACCAGGGCCTTCTCCTCCCCCGGGAACACGTCCACCAGCCGGTCGATGCTCTTGGCCGCGGATGCCGTGTGCAGGGTGGCGAACACCAGGTGCCCGGTTTCGGCAGCGGTCAGGGCCAGGCGGATGCTGTCCAGGTCCCGCAGTTCTCCCAGCAGGATCACATCCGGATCCTCGCGCAACGCCGCGCGCAAGGCGGTGGCGAAACTCTGGGTATCGCGTTGCACCTCGCGCTGATGCACCAGGCAGCTTTTCTGCGGATGCACGAACTCGATGGGGTCCTCGATGGTGAGAATGTGCTGCTGCCGATGTTGGTTCAGATGATCGATCATCGCCGCCAGCGTGGTGGATTTGCCGCTGCCGGTAGGCCCGGTGACCAGCACCAGCCCGCGGGGCAACTCGGCAATCTGCCGAAACACTTGCCCCAGCCCCAATGCCTCCAGGCTCTGTACCTGTGGCGGGATCAGCCGCAGCACCGCGCCGGCGCCACGGGCATGCTGGAAAGCATTGACCCGGAACCGCGCCACGCCCGGCAATTCGTAGGCGAAGTCCAGATCCTGGGTGGCGGCGAATGCCTGGCGCTGTGCTTCGCTCATCAGGCCATGAATCAGGGCCAGCACCTGGCGCGCATCCAGGGCCGGCCCCTGCATCGGGGCAATATCGCCATCGATGCGCAGCAACGGCGCCAGGCCAGCCGAAAGATGCAGGTCCGAAGCGCCCCGGGAAACGCTCAAGGTCAGGAGTTCGGTGATGTCCATAGAGCCCCCCAATTCCAGTAGAATGCCGCGAGCTTCAGACCCGCTCGCGCCCGGCAGCTTCGATTGCCCGGCGGCGGACAGTGTCCGGCACGGCCCTTGAGCGCTGCTCGGGCCGGTCGGCAAGCGAGGTCTGGTGGATTCACGCGGCGGCCGCTGGTCAGGGCCGCCGGTACTTTTGAGACGAAATCGAATGTCCACGATAGCAGACAACATTGCCCAGGTAGCCGAGCGCATCCGCAACGCCTGCCAGGCCACACAACGTGACCCGCACGGTGTCCAGCTGCTGGCGGTGAGCAAGACCAAACCCGCCGTCGCCCTGCGCGAGGCCTATGCCGCCGGTCTGCGGGATTTCGGCGAGAACTACCTGCAGGAAGCCCTGGGCAAACAACAGGAACTGACCGACCTGCCCTTGAGTTGGCACTTCATCGGCCCCATTCAGTCGAACAAGACCCGTGCCATCGCCGAGCACTTCGCCTGGGTGCACTCCGTGGATCGCCTGAAAATCGCCCAACGCCTGTCCGAGCAACGCCCGGCCGAGCTGCCGCCGCTGAACATCTGCATCCAGGTGAACGTCAGTGGCGAAGCCAGCAAGTCCGGCTGCAGCCCGGCCGACCTGCCAGACCTGGCCAGCGCCATCAGCGCCCTGCCGCGCCTGCAACTGCGTGGACTGATGGCGATTCCCGAGCCCACCGAGGATCGGGCCGCCCAGGAGGCCGCCTTCGCGGCGGTACAGGCCTTGAACAATCAACTGCGGGACAGCCTCAAGCTGCCCCTGGACACCCTTTCCATGGGCATGAGCCACGACCTCGAAGCGGCCATCGCCCAAGGCGCCACCTGGGTGCGGATCGGCACCGCGCTGTTTGGCGCCCGCGACTACAGTCAGTCCTGATGCGACTGACCCTGACCTCTCATAAGGACCTGTCATGAACACGACTCGTATCGCTTTTATCGGTGCCGGCAACATGGCGGCCAGCCTCATCGGCGGCCTGCGGGCCAAAGGCCTGGAGGCGGCGCAGATCCGCGCCAGCGACCCCGGCGCCGAAACCCGCGCCAAGGTGGCGGCCGAGCACGGCATCCAGGTCTTCGCCGATAACGCCGAGGCCATCGATGGCGTCGACGTGATCGTCCTGGCGGTCAAGCCCCAGGCCATGAAAGCCGTGTGCGAGGCCCTGCGTCCGAGCCTGCAGCCGCAGCAACTGGTGGTGTCCATCGCCGCCGGCATCACCTGCGCCAGCATGAACAACTGGCTTGGCGAACAACCCATAGTGCGCTGCATGCCCAACACTCCGGCGCTGCTGCGCCAGGGCGTCAGCGGTCTGTATGCCAATGCCCGGGTCAGCGCCGAACAGCGCCGTCAGGCCGAAGAGCTGCTGTCCGCCGTGGGCATCGCCCTGTGGCTGGAGCAGGAGCAGCAACTGGACGCGGTGACCGCGGTATCCGGCAGCGGCCCGGCGTATTTCTTCCTGCTGATCGAAGCCATGACCGCCGCCGGCGAGAAACTCGGCCTGCCCCGGGAAACCGCCGCCCAACTGACCCTGCAAACCGCCCTGGGCGCGGCCCACATGGCCGTTTCCAGCGATGTCGATGCCGCCGAGCTGCGCCGCCGCGTGACCTCGCCGGCCGGGACCACGGAAGCGGCGATCAAGTCGTTCCAGGCTGGAGGCTTCGAAGCCCTGGTGGAAAAAGCATTGGGTGCCGCCGCGCACCGCTCGGCCGAAATGGCCGAACAACTGGGCCAATAAGGAGCCAATGATGATTGGATTGAACACCGCCGCGGTGTACGTGCTGCAAACCCTGGGCAGCCTGTACCTGCTGATCGTGCTGATGCGTTTCGTCCTGCAACTGGTGCGCGCCAACTTCTACAACCCGCTGTGCCAGTTCATCGTGCGGGCCACCCAGCCACTGCTCAAGCCGATGCGCCGGGTCATCCCGAGCATCGGCGGCCTGGACATGTCCTCACTGCTGCTGGCGATCCTGGTGCAGCTGGCGCTGATGGCCCTGACCCTGCTGCTGACCTACGGCACCACCGGCAACCCGCTGCAACTGCTGATCTGGTCGATCATCGGCGTGACCGCGCTGTTCCTGAAGATCTTCTTCTTCGCCCTGATCATCAGCGTGATCCTGTCCTGGGTCGCACCTGGCAGCCACAACCCCGGCGCCGAGCTGGTGAACCAGATCTGCGAGCCGGCCCTGGCGCCGTTCCGCCGCATCCTGCCGAGCATGGGCGGCCTGGATATCTCGCCGATCCTGGCCTTCATGGTGCTCAAGCTGCTGGACATGCTGGTGATCAACAACCTGGCGGCCATGACCATGATGCCGGACATCCTGCGCCTGCTGATCTGACCGGCGGACTGTCTGCGTGAGCTATTTCCGCTGGGACGGTGAGGATCTGATCCTCGATTGCCACCTGCAACCCAAGGCCAGCAGCGACGAGTTCGCTGGCCTGCATGGGGAGCGCTTGAAAATCCGCCTCACCGCGCCGCCCGTGGAAGGCAAGGCCAACGCGCACCTGATGGCGTTCCTGGCCAAGGCCTTCGGCATACCCAAGAGCCACGTGAGCCTGGTCAGCGGCGAGTTGAACCGGCAGAAACGGGTGCGCCTGCAAGCCCCGAAAAACCCCCCCGCCCTGCCGGGGCTGGCCCGCCCCTCCTGATTCGCCGGCAAGCCGGCTCCTACGCCCCATGTCCGCCGTAGGAGCAGGCTTGCCAACCAAGCTCCCCCGCCATTTCCTCCGACGAAACACAGCCCCGGGCTTTGCTTGCCGCTGGAGACAGCGGTCTTTAGACTTACGCCTCATTTGAACGAGAGCAGGATCGATGCCAACTGCCTTTCCCCCCGATTCTGTTGGTCTGGTCACACCGCAACTGGCCCACTTCAGCGAACCCCTGGCCCTGGCCTGCGGGCGCTCGCTGCCAGCCTACGACCTGATCTATGAAACCTATGGACAGCTCAACGCCAGCGCCAGCAACGCGGTGCTGATCTGCCACGCCCTGTCCGGCCATCATCACGCTGCCGGCTACCACAGCGTTGACGACCGCAAGCCCGGCTGGTGGGACAGCTGCATCGGCCCGGGCAAGCCGATCGACACCAACAAGTTCTTCGTGGTCAGCCTCAACAACCTCGGCGGCTGCAACGGCTCCACCGGCCCCAGCAGTATCAATCCGGACACCGGCAAGCCGTTTGGCGCCGACTTCCCGGTCTTGACCGTGGAAGACTGGGTGCACAGCCAGGCGCGCCTGGCGGACCGCCTGGGCATCGGCCAGTGGGCGGCGGTGATCGGCGGCAGCCTGGGTGGCATGCAGGCCCTGCAATGGACCATCACCTACCCGGACCGGGTACGGCACTGCCTGGCCATCGCCTCGGCACCCAAGCTCTCGGCGCAGAACATCGCCTTCAACGAAGTGGCGCGCCAGGCGATCCTCACCGACCCGGAATTCCACGGCGGCTCGTTCCAGGAACAGGGCGTGATCCCCAAGCGCGGCCTGATGCTGGCGCGGATGGTGGGGCACATCACCTACCTGTCCGACGACTCCATGGGCGAGAAATTCGGCCGCGGCCTCAAGAGCGAGAAGCTCAACTACGACTTCCACAGCGTCGAGTTCCAGGTGGAAAGCTACCTGCGCTATCAGGGCGAGGAGTTCTCCGGGCGGTTCGACGCCAACACCTACCTGCTGATGACCAAGGCCCTGGACTATTTCGACCCGGCGGCGAACTTCGACGACGACCTGGCCAAGACCTTCGCCAACGCCAGCGCCAAGTTCTGCGTGATGTCCTTCACCACCGACTGGCGCTTCTCCCCGGCCCGCTCCCGGGAACTGGTGGACGCGCTGATGGCCGCACGCAAGGACGTCTGCTACCTGGAGATCGACGCACCCCAGGGGCACGACGCCTTCCTGATCCCGATCCCGCGCTACTTGCAGGCCTTTAGTCACTACATGAACCGCATAACGCTGTGAGGACACGATGAGAGCCGATCTGGAAATCATCCAGGAATGGATCCCCGCCGGCAGCCGCGTCCTCGACCTGGGCTGCGGTAACGGCGAGCTGCTGAGCTGGCTGCAAGAGCACAAGCAAGTCACCGGCTACGGCCTGGAAAACGACCCGGACAACATTGCCCAGTGCGTGGCCAAGGGCATCAACGTGATCGAACAGGACCTGGACAAGGGCCTGGGCAACTTCGCCAGCAACAGCTTCGACATCGTGGTCATGACCCAGGCCCTGCAGGCCGTGCACTACCCGGACAAGCTCCTCGACGAGATGCTTCGGGTCGGCCGCCAGTGCATCATCACCTTCCCCAACTTCGGTCACTGGCGCTGCCGCTGGTACCTGGCCAGCAAGGGCCGGATGCCGGTTTCGGAATTCCTCCCGTACACCTGGTACAACACGCCGAACATCCACTTCTGCACCTTCGAGGACTTCGAGGAGCTGTGCCGCGAGCGCCAGGCCCGGGTGATCAACCGCCTTGCCGTCGATCAACAACACCGCCACGGGTGGGCCAGTAAGCTATGGCCTAATCTGTTGGGAGAGATCGGCATCTACCGCGTCAGCAGTCCCGGCCTGCAAGATCACAAGGTCGCGGTATAAACCACGTTGCATCGAGGAGAACCATCATGGGACGTCTGGTGACATTTCTATTGGCTGCCTGCCTGAGCGTAAGCGCCCTGGCGGCGGACACGATCAAGGGCGAACGCAAGGAAGTGTTCGGTGACATCACCGTGCACTACAACACCTTCAACTCCACCTACCTGCAGCCAGATATCGCCAGGGCGGCGGAGCTGGTTCGCAGCAAGAACCAGGGCGTGATCAACGTTTCGCTGATCAAGGATGGCAAGCCGCTGGTCGGCCAGGTCAGCGGCACGGTCAAGGACCTGACCAGCAAGAGCATCCCGCTGAAATTCCGCCAGATTACCGAGCAAGGCGCGATCTACTACATCGCCCAGTTCCCGGTGGAGCAGCAGGAAACCCGTACCTTCAGCATCACCGTGCAAACGGGTGGTGACACCAACAGCTTCAGCTTCAACCAAGAGCTATTCCCGGGCGAATAATGAACCTTACGCAACTCGTACTGGCCAGCCACAACGCCGGCAAACTCAAAGAACTCCAGGCCATGCTCGGCGCCTCGGTGCAACTGCGCTCGATCGGCGAGTTCAGCAGCGTCGAGCCCGAGGAGACCGGCCTGTCGTTCGTCGAAAACGCCATCCTCAAGGCACGCAACGCCGCGCGCATTTCCGGCCTGCCGGCACTGGCCGACGACTCCGGCCTGGCGGTGGACTTCCTTGGCGGCGCGCCGGGCATCTACTCGGCGCGCTATGCCGACGGCCAGGGCGACGCGGCGAACAACGCCAAGTTGCTGGAAGCCCTGAAAGACGTCCCTGAAGCTCAGCGCGGCGCGCAGTTCGTCTGCGTCCTGGCCCTGGTGCGACACGCCGACGATCCGTTGCCGATCCTCTGCGAAGGCCTGTGGCACGGGCGCATCCTCACGGCTGCCAGCGGCGAGCACGGCTTCGGCTACGACCCGCTGTTCTGGGTGCCGGAACGTGACTGCTCCAGCGCCGAGCTGGGCCCGGTGGAGAAAAACCAGCTCAGCCACCGCGCCCGCGCCATGGCCATTCTGCGGCAACGCCTGGGCCTGCAATGAGTCATGACCCTTCTGCGTCGCCGCTGATTCTCGGCGGCGCGCCAACGCCTCGGGCGGCGCTGCCCCAGTTGCCGCCCCTGGCGCTGTACATCCACATCCCGTGGTGTGTACGCAAATGTCCTTATTGCGATTTCAACTCCCACGCTGCCAGCCCGACGTTGCCGGAAGAAGAGTACGTCGACGCCCTGCTGGCCGACCTCGACCTGGAGCTGCACGCGGTCTATGGCCGGCAGCTGAGTTCGATCTTCTTCGGCGGCGGCACCCCGAGCCTGTTCAGTGCCCAGGCCCTCGGCCGGCTGCTTGAGGGCGTGGAACAGCGCATCCCCTTCGCCGGCGACATCGAGATCACCCTGGAAGCCAATCCCGGGACCTTCGAGCAGGAGAAGTTCACCGCCTACCGCGCCCTGGGGATCAACCGCCTGTCCATCGGCATCCAGAGCTTCCAGGAACAGAAACTCAAGGCCCTGGGCCGCATCCACAACGGTGACGAAGCGGTACGCGCCGCCGGCATGGCGCGCCAGGCCGGGTTCGACAACTTCAACCTGGACCTGATGCACGGCTTGCCGGACCAGTCCCTGGACGATGCCCTGAGCGACCTGCGCCAGGCCATTGCGATGAAGCCGACCCACCTGTCCTGGTATCAGCTGACCCTGGAACCCAACACGGTGTTCTGGAACCAGCCGCCGGTACTGCCGGAAGACGACACCCTGTGGGATATCCAGGAAGCCGGCCAGGCCCTGCTGGCCGAGCATGGCTACGCCCAGTACGAAGTCTCGGCCTACGCCCAGCCCGGCCGCGCGGCGCGGCACAACCTGAACTACTGGAGCTTCGGCGACTTCATCGGCATCGGCGCCGGCGCCCACGGCAAGCTCAGCCACCCGGACGGGCGCATCCAGCGCACCTGGAAGACCCGCCTGCCCAAGGACTACCTGAACCCGGCCAAGCCGTTCAAGGCCGGGGAAAAGACCCTGGGCAACGACGAGCTGCCGTTCGAGTTCCTGATGAACGCCCTGCGCCTCACCGACGGCGTCGACGCCGCGTTGTTCGCCGAGCGCACCGGCCTGGACCTGGCCAGCCTTGCCGAAGGTCGGCGCCAGGCCGAACAAAGCGGCTTGCTGCAGGTCGAACCGTCACGCCTGGCGGCCACGGCCCGTGGGCAACTCTTCCTCAATGACCTGCTGCAATACTTTCTGATCTAAGGAAATCACATGGATCTGGTACTCGACCTGCTTGCCACCGTGTCCCGCTGGAGTCGCAGCAACCTCTCGGAAATTGCCCTATCGCTGGTGGGCTGCCTGCTGGTGCTGTTCGGCGCGGACATCAAGGGCTGGGTCGAGCAGCGCCTGGGCGGCATCGCCGGCGCCCTGCGCGTGCCGCTGATGGCCCTGCTGTGCATGGTCGGCAGCGGCCTGGCGCTGATCTATGCCACGCCGTGGATCGTCCGTGGCCTGAGCCAGTTCAACAACTACAGCCTGGCGCCGGTGCTGCTGGTGGTGCTGGTGCTGATTGGCGTGGCCGCCGACCGCCGCTGACCTCCATAGCCCCTTCGCTGACTGACGGCCACCCCCCGCTATCAAGGAAGAACATGAGCAAGAAAATCATCGAGGACACCAGCAAGTTCCTCAGCTACGTGCTGCGCCACGAACCTCAGGCCATCGGTCTTGAGCTGGACAGCGAAGGCTGGGGCGATATCGACGCGCTGATCAGCGGCGCCGCCAAGGGCGGCCGAAAACTGAGTCGGGAACTGATCGAGCAGGTCGTGGAAGGCAACGACAAGAAACGCTTTGCCCTCTCGGCCGACGGCCAGCGCATCCGCGCGGTCCAGGGGCATTCCAACAAGGCCGTGCACTTGCAGCTGGAGGCGCAGCAACCGCCCGCCATCCTCTACCACGGCACCGCCACGCGCTTCATGGACTCGATCAATGAGAAGGGACTGATCCCGGGTTCACGGCACCACGTGCACCTGTCCCGGGAAATCGACACCGCCCGGGCCGTGGGCCAGCGTTACGGCAAGGTGGTGATCCTGCAGATCGACGCCCAGGCCATGCAGGCCCAGGGCTTCAAGTTCTATCAGGCAGAGAATGGGGTGTGGCTGACCGACCGGGTGCCGGTCGATTTCATCCAAGCCCTGTAGGAGCCAGCTTGCTGGCGAAGGCCTACTTACCGGCCTCTTCGCTGGCAAGCCAGCTCCTACGGCAGCGGGTCCGCGGGACTCAGTCGATTTTTTCGAACTTCAAATCCCACACGCCGTGGCCCAGGCGCTCGCCGCGACGCTCGAACTTGGTGATCGGGCGTTCGGCCGGGCGCGGCACGCATTTGCCGTCCTCGGCCAGGTTGCGATAACCCGGGGCCACGTTCATCACTTCCAGCATGTATTCGGCATAGGGCTCCCAGTCGGTGGCCATGTGCAGAATGCCGCCGACCTTGAGCTTGCTGCGCACCAGTTCAGCGAACGAGGCCTGGACGATACGGCGCTTGTGGTGGCGGCTCTTGTGCCATGGATCGGGGAAGAACAGCATCAGCCGGTCCAGGCTGTTGTCGGCGATGCAGCGGTTGAGCACTTCAATCGCGTCGCAATCGTAGACCCGCAGGTTGGTCAGGCCCTGGGTCAGCACGCCATTGAGCAGCGCGCCGACACCCGGACGGTGAACCTCCACGCCGATGAAATCCTGCTCCGGGGCCGCCGCGGCCATTTCCAGCAGCGAATGGCCCATGCCGAAGCCGATTTCCAGGGAGCGCGGCGCCGAGCGGCCGAATACCTGGTCATAGTCCACCGGGGCGTCAGCCAGGGGCAGCACGTACAGCGGCGCGCCCTGATCCAGGCCGCGCTGCTGGCCTTCGGTCATGCGCCCGGCGCGCATCACGAAACTCTTGATGCGGCGGTGTTGGCGCTCGTCGCCGGCGTCCGGCTGGATTGGCGTGTCGTTTGATTCAGTCATCAATGGCTCTTACTTGATCAGACCATCCAGCGGCGAAGAGGCGCTGGCATAGAGTTTCTTCGGCATGCGACCGGCGAGGTACGCCAGGCGGCCCGCGACAATCGCGTGTTTCATAGCTTCGGCCATCATCACCGGCTGCTGCGCATGGGCGATGGCGGAGTTCATCAGCACCGCTTCACAACCCAGCTCCATGGCGATGGTGGCATCGGAAGCGGTGCCGACACCGGCATCCACCAGCACCGGAACCTTGGCTTCTTCAAGGATGATCTGCAGGTTGTACGGGTTGCAGATCCCCAGCCCGGTGCCGATCAGGCCAGCCAGCGGCATGACCGCGATGCAGCCCATTTCCGCCAGCTGACGGGCAATGATCGGGTCGTCGCTGGTGTAGACCATGACGTCGAACCCTTCCTTGACCAGCACTTCGGCGGCCTTGAGGGTTTCCAGCACGTTGGGGAACAGGGTCTTCTGGTCGGCCAGGACTTCCAGCTTCACCAGGTTGTGGCCATCGAGCAGCTCACGGGCCAGGCGGCAGGTGCGCACGGCTTCCACCGCGTCGTAGCAACCGGCGGTGTTGGGCAGGATGGTGTAGCGATCCGGCGGCAGGATATCCAGCAGGTTCGGTTCGCCCGGGTTCTGGCCGATATTGGTCCGGCGCACGGCGACGGTGACGATCTCGGCACCCGAGGCCTCGATGGCCAAGCGGGTTTCTTCCATGTCGCGGTACTTGCCGGTGCCTACCAGCAAACGCGACTGGTACGTCCGACCGGCCAGGACGAAAGGCTTGTCACTACGAACGTTGCTCATCGGAAATCCTCTGTTGGGGTGAGGTTCTTGCAGAATTCTCTATCAGGCCCGAGGCCCTGGAGCCCTCGTTCCGGGGCCGGTGAAGACGTCTTCCATGGAGCGGGCCAACAGCCGGGCCCGGGCGCTGCGCGGACAAGTGGCAGCGCGGTTGATGCCGGCGACTAGCCGCCGCCGATGGCGTGGACCACTTCCACCTGATCGCCCTCATTGAGGGCGGTTTCGGCGTGCTGGCTGCGTGGAACGATATCCAGATTGAGTTCCACCGCGATCCGCCGTCCGTTCAGCTCCAGACGGGTCAGCAGGGCCGCAACGGTCGAGCCGTCGGGCAGTTCAAAGGATTCACCGTTCAACTGAATGCGCATGCTCAAGGCCGCCATCATTTTTAGGGGCCAGCATTCTAGCCCGATCGTGACCCAAAGGTCAGCTACAAGCGTCAGCCGGCCCCTTGCAGGCGCCAGGCGGCGAGGCCCAGCAGGAACCAGCCAACCAGAAAGGCCAGGCCACCGAAGGGGGTGATGATGCCCAGCTTGCTGATGCCGCTCAGGGTCAGCAGATACAGGCTGCCGGAGAACAGCAGGATGCCCAGGGTAAATGCCGCGCCGGCCCAGGTCACCAGCCGCCCGGGAACATGGGCCGCCAGCAGGGCCACGCCGAACAGCGCCAGGGTATGAACCAGTTGATAGGTCACGCCGGTATGAAAAATAGCCAGGTATTCCGTGCTGAGGCGGTTTTTCAGGCCGTGAGCGGCGAAGGCGCCGAGGGCAACCCCGGTGAAACCGAAGAAGGCGGCCAGCATCAGGAAGCCACGCAGCATGAGGAACTCCAGTCAGATTCAGCGCAAAGGGTCTGTATAATGGCGCGCTCAACGGGTTCGGCCAAGCCATCTCTATGCTGCGTTATCTGTTTCGTCGCCTTGTAAAAGCCTTGATGTGGTTCGTGGTCGGCAGCGTGCTGCTGGTACTGCTGTTCCGTTTCGTGCCACCACCGGGCACCGCCCTGATGGTGGAGCGCAAGATCGAATCCTGGGTCGACAACGACCCCATCGACCTGCAGCGCACCTGGAAACCCTGGGACGAAATCTCCGACAACCTCAAGCTGGCAGTGATCGCCAGCGAGGATCAGAAATTCCCCGAGCACTGGGGCTTCGATCTCGACGCAATCCAGGCGGCCCTGGCCCACAACGAACGTGGCGGTTCGATCCGCGGGGCCAGTACCCTGAGCCAGCAAGTGTCGAAGAACCTGTTCCTGTGGTCCGGCCGCAGCTACCTGCGCAAGGGCCTGGAAGCCTGGTTCACCGCCCTGATCGAGGTGCTGTGGCCCAAGCAGCGGATTCTTGAGGTCTACCTCAACAGCGCCGAGTGGGATGAAGGGGTGTTCGGCGCAGAAGCCGCCGCGCGCCATCACTTCGGCGTCAGCGCGGCCGATCTGTCACGTCAGCAGGCCAGCCTGCTGGCTGCTGTGCTGCCCAATCCAAGGGTGTGGAGCGCGGCACGACCCAGCACTTATGTCATGCAGCGGGCTGGTTGGGTTCGACGGCAGATGAGCCTGTTGGGCGGGGCTGATTATCTGAAGCGGTTGTACGAAACCCGCAAGGCGCCTTGGGCGGAGTAAAGCGGGCGGTTCTTGAACATGTTCGAGAGGGGCCTGGACCAGGGTTTCGCCGGCAAGCCAGCTCCTACGATAGCCGCACAAACAAAAACGCCCCGAGATGATCGGGGCGTTTTGCGTGGTGCCTGGCAACCTTAAGCGGCGATGGACAGCTTCAGCTTGTTCATCGCGCTCTTTTCCAGCTGGCGGATACGCTCGGCGGAAACGTTGTACTTCTGCGCCAGGTCGTGCAGCGTGGCTTTCTCCTCGGCCAGCCAGCGCTGGTAGAGAATGTCGCGGCTGCGCTCGTCCAACACTTCCAGCGCTTCGTGCAGGTTGTGGGTGGAGTTGTCGCTCCAATCGGCATCTTCCAGTTGCAGCGCCGGATCGTAGCGATGGTCTTCCAGGTAGTTGGCCGGCGATTGGAAGGCGCTGTCGTCATCCGCTTCGGCAGCCGGGTCGAAGGCCATGTCCTGGCCGGTCAGACGGCTTTCCATCTCGCGCACTTCACGAGGCTCGACGCCCAGGCTTTCCGCCACGCGATGCACTTCTTCATTGTTCAGCCAGGCCAGACGCTTCTTCTGGCTGCGCAGGTTGAAGAACAGCTTGCGCTGAGCCTTGGTGGTGGCGACTTTGACAATCCGCCAGTTACGCAGGATGAACTCGTGAATCTCCGCCTTGATCCAGTGCACGGCAAAGGACACCAGGCGCACACCCATTTCCGGGTTGAAGCGCTTCACGGCTTTCATCAGGCCAACGTTGCCTTCCTGGATCAGGTCGGCCTGGGCCAGCCCGTAGCCGGAATAGCTGCGGGCGATATGTACGACAAAACGCAGGTGGGCGAGCACCATCTGCCGAGCCGCCTCAAGATCCTGCTCATAGTAGAGACTCTCGGCCAGTTCACGCTCCTGCTCGGGCGTCAGCAATGGAATGCTGTTCACCGTGTGCACATAGGCCTCCAGGTTTGCGCCTGGAACCAATGCGTAAGCAGGTTGCAAAGAAGTGGTCATACGAAAAAACCTCCGACTCACATAACTCGTGCAGTTCAGCACTGCGAAAATTGACCGGAAACCACGAAACAAGTTCCCAAATATTCTGAAAGGTCAATACAAGCAAAAAGACATTACTTCGGTGCCAGCTCCCTCAGGTGGCGGGCCACCGCAATCCACGCACCGATATAACCCAACAGCACCGCCCCAAGCAAGAGCGACAGACCATCGGCAACCGGTACTCCTGCAAGGGCAAAATCACTGCCATACAGGCCGGCCAGACCGACCACCGCGTCGTTCAACCAGTCCAGGCCGAACGCCAGCACTCCCCAGGACAGAATCCCCGCACCGAAGCCATACAACGCCCCCATATAAAGGAAGGGACGTCGCACATAGCTGTCCGTGCCGCCGACGAGTTTAATCACTTCTATCTCGGTGCGGCGGTTTTCAATATGAAGACGAATGGTATTGCCTATCACCAAAAGTAATGCGGAAACCAGCAGCACCGTCAGACCGAAGACAAAACGGTCCCCCAGCTTGAGGATGGCCGCCAGCCGCTCGACCCACACCAGGTCCAGCTGTGCCAGTTGCACCTTGGGCATGTCCGCCAACCGCTGGCGCAAGGCTTCAAGCGTAGCCTTGTCCACCTCGTTCGGCGTCACCAGCACTACGCCCGGCAGCGGGTTGTGCGGCAACTCGCGCAAAGCCTCACCCAGACCGGATTGCTGCTGGAACTCCTCCAGCGCCTTTTCCTTGCTGATGAACTCGGCATCCGCCACCCCGGGCAGGCCCTTGATCTCTGTGCTGAGTTTCTCGCCCTCGCTGGCCGAGGCCCCCAGTTCCAGGTACAGAGAAATCTGCGCTGCCCGCTGCCAGGAACCACCCAGGCGCTCGACGTTGTTGAGCAGCAGCGACAGGCCCATGGGCAGGCTCAGGGCCACGGCCATCACCAGGCAGGTAAAGAAGCTGCCGATGGGCTGCTTGCCCAGGCGCCGCAGGCTGTCCAGCAGGCTGGCGCGGTGGCTTTCGATCCAGGCGTGCAGCAGGGTGGCGAAATCCGGACCGTCGTCCTCGTCGCGTTTTTTCTTCGGCGGCGGTGCTTCGGACGCCTTGGGCGCTACGCGCTCCGCCACTTTAGGGGTACGTGTTGCACTCATACGCCGGCCTCCCCATCACCGATCAATCGGCCACGCTGCAGGGTCAACATGCGGTGACGCATACGCGCGATCAGCGCCAGGTCGTGACTGGCGATCAGCACACTGGT
Source organism: Pseudomonas sp. TKO26 (assembly GCF_003225665.1). Lineage (NCBI taxonomy): Bacteria > Pseudomonadati > Pseudomonadota > Gammaproteobacteria > Pseudomonadales > Pseudomonadaceae > Pseudomonas > Pseudomonas sp. TKO26. The sequence goes on along the minus strand of NZ_QKLN01000036.1, from coordinate 253,933 downwards.
GCCCAGGCGGTTGATATCTTCGAACACGCCCATGATTTCCGCCGCAAGACGCGGGTCGAGGTTACCGGTGGGCTCGTCCGCCAGCAGCAGAGCCGGGCGGTGGACGATGGCCCGGGCGATGCCCACGCGCTGTTGCTGGCCGGTGGACAGGTCGCCGGGGTAAAGATCGGTCTTGTCCGACAGGGCCACGCGCTCCAGGGCCGAATCCACCCGCTTGGCGATTTCCGCCTTGGACAGACCGAGGATCTGCAGCGGCAGCGCGACGTTATTGAACACCGTGCGATCGAACAACAGCTGGTGGTTCTGGAACACCACACCGATCTGTCGCCGCAGGAACGGGATCTGCGCATTGCTGATCTGCCCCAGGTCCTGCCCGGCCAGCAGCAGCTTGCCCGACGTCGGACGCTCCATGGCCAGCAGCAGGCGCAGCAAGGTGCTCTTACCGGCGCCGGAGTGGCCGGTGACAAACAGGAATTCGCCGCGACGGACGCGAAAGCTCAGCTCATGCAGGCCAACGTGGCCGTTGGGATAGCGCTTACCGACCTGTTCGAAACGAATCATGAACGCTCCCGCTCGGCAAACAGTGCCTGGACAAAGGGCTCGGCTTCAAAGGTACGCAGATCATCGATGCCTTCACCGACCCCGATGTAACGGATCGGCAGGCCGAATTGCTTGGCCAGGGCGAAGATCACCCCACCCTTGGCGGTGCCATCGAGCTTGGTCAGGGCCAGGCCGGTCAGTTCCACGGTCTGGTTGAATTGCTTGGCCTGGTTGATGGCGTTCTGGCCAGTACCGGCGTCCAGCACCAGCAGCACCTCGTGGGGCGCGTCGGCGTCGAGCTTGCCGATCACCCGACGGACCTTCTTCAGTTCTTCCATCAGGTTGTCTTTGGTGTGCAGGCGCCCTGCCGTGTCGGCGATCAGCACATCGATACCGCGAGCCTTGGCCGCCTGCACCGCATCGAAGATCACCGAGGCCGAATCGGCGCCGGTGTGCTGGGCGATGACCGGGATCTTGTTGCGCTCACCCCAGACCTGCAGCTGCTCCACCGCCGCGGCACGGAAGGTGTCGCCGGCGGCCAGCATGACTTTCTTGCCTTCCAGCTGCAGCTTTTTCGCCAGCTTGCCGATGGTGGTGGTCTTGCCGGCGCCGTTGACGCCCACCACCAGGATCACGAAGGGCTTGTTCTGGGCCGCGACTTTCAGCGGCTGCTCCACCGGTTTGAGCATGCTGGTGAGCTCGGCCTGCAACGAGGCATAGAGCGCGTCGGAATCGGTGAGCTGCTTGCGCGCCACCTTCTGGGTCAGGTTCTGGATGATCACCGAAGTGGCTTCGACCCCGACGTCGGCGGTCAGCAGGCGGGTTTCCAGGTCGTCCAACAGTTCGTCATCAATGGCCTTCTTGCCCAGGAACAGGCTGGCCATGCCTTCGCCGATACTGGCGCTGGTCTTGGACAGGCCCTGCTTCAAACGGGCGAAGAAACCGACCTTGTTCTCTTCAGCAGCACGGGCCGGCTCGACCACGGGCTCCGCCACCTGGGCGACCGGCTCGGCAACAGGAGCAGGAGCAGGAGCAGGAGCAGGAGCGACAGGTTCGGGGGCGACCGGGACCGGCGCCAGCGCAGCCTGCACCTCGATCACCGGCACCGGGGCGACAACCGCCGCCTCGACAACCGGCTCGGGCGCCGCGCTCAAGGCCGGGATCGGCGGCGTGACATGTTCCGCCTGAGTGTCTTCCACCAGGGCCACCGGCTCTTCCGCTACCGGCAGCGTCAGCCAGGGCTTGTGCTCCGGGCTCGGAGCCAGGGGCAGTTCGGGGGCGACGGCCGCTACCGGCTCAACCTCGACCCGGGGTTGCAGCACCGGCTCGCCGCTCGACAGCACCACCGGCTCGGCCGGGGCTACGCTGGAAGCGGTTTCAATGACCGGAGCCGGTACGGGCTCGACAGGCACTTGCGGCTGTTCGACGACGGGTTCCTGCGGCTTTTTGCGCAGCCATCCGAACAGGCCTTTCTTCTCGCCAGCCGCGGCTGGGGTCTTTTTGTCGTCGTTGGAACCAAACATGGAGACGGCTATCTCAAGGTAGCGATGCGCCAGTGGGCGCTTCGGTAAATAAATATTCGATGCAGAACAGACTGTGTTTATTCCAGCTTGTTCACGCGCAACATGTTGTCGAAATGCCCAAAGGCACTTCAAAGATCGATTTTACTAAAGGACTGGAACGGCAAAATCGGCGAAAAGTCGCAGTTTAGCTGACAAATCAAGGCTTATTGCCGGTAACTCATACAACCTGCTCAAGTACCTGCTGATCCGCGAAGACCTGATAGGCGTGGCCGCCAGTAAAACGGATCAGTATCCTAGCACCTCCTCGCCCGCTGACGCTAAGAACACACGGGCAGCCCAACAGGTTTAAAAACGAATGAATGCTCTAGCCCGCCGCGCCGCAGGCCTGCTGCTCAGCACAGTTTGTCTGCCCCTTGCAGCCCTGGCTGCCGACCCGCAACCCACCCACGAATTCACCCTCGACAACGGCCTCAAGGTCGTGGTCCGCGAAGATCATCGCGCACCGGTGGTGGTGTCCCAGGTCTGGTACAAGGTCGGCTCCAGCTACGAAACCCCGGGCCAGACCGGTTTGTCCCACGCCCTGGAACACATGATGTTCAAGGGCAGCGAGAAAGTCGGCCCCGGCGAAGCCTCGTTGATCCTGCGGGACCTGGGCGCCGAAGAGAACGCCTTCACCAGTGACGATTTCACCGCCTATTACCAGGTCCTGGCCCGCGACCGCCTGGGCGTGGCCCTGGAACTGGAAGCCGACCGCATGGCCAGCCTGCGCCTGCCGGCCGACGAGTTCGCCCGCGAGATCGAGGTGATCAAGGAAGAACGCCGCTTGCGCACCGACGACAAGCCGCTGTCCAAGGCCTACGAGCGCTTCAAGGCCATGGCCTACCCGGCCAGCGGCTACCACACCCCGACCATCGGCTGGATGGCCGACCTGAACCGGATGAAGGTCGAGGAACTGCGCCACTGGTACCAGGCCTGGTACGTGCCGAACAACGCCACCCTGGTGGTGGTCGGCGATGTCACCCCGGATGAGGTCAAGACCCTGGCCCAGCGCTATTTCGGCGCCATCCCCAAGCGTGACGTGCCACCGGCGAAGATCCCCCTGGAACTGGCCGAACCCGGCGAGCGCCTGATCACCCTGCACGTGAAGACCCAACTGCCGAGCCTGATGCTGGCCTTCAACGTACCCAGCATCGCCACCGCTGAAGACAAACGCGCCGTCAACGCCCTGCGCCTGGCCGCGGCCCTGCTGGACGGCGGCGATAGCGCACGGATCCCGACCCTGCTGGAGCGCGGCGAAGAGTTGCTGTCCAACGGCTCCACCAGCTATGACGCCTATACCCGGGGCGACAGCCTGTTCATGCTCTCGGCCACCCCCAACAGCCAGAAGAAGAAAACCATCGCCCAGGCCGAAGCCGGGCTGTGGCGCCTGCTGGAGCAGTTGAAGACCACCCCGCCGTCCGCCGAGGAACTGGAGCGGGTCCGGGCCCAAGTGATTGCCGGCCTGGTCTACGAGCGTGACTCGATCACCAGCCAGGCCAGCGCCATTGGCCAGCTGGAAACCGTCGGCCTGTCGTGGAAGCTGATGGACACCGAGCTGGCGGAACTGCAAAGCGTGACCCCGGAAGACATCCAGAAGGCCGCCCGCACCTATTTCACCCGGGAGCGTATGAGCGTGGCCCATGTACTGCCTGAGGAGTCCGCTCATGAGTAAGCGCAAGAATGCTTCACCGGTCCTGCTGGGCCTGGCCCTGGTCGCCCTGCTCACCGCCGGCGGCCTGTACCTGTCGCGTTCCGGCGAATCCAACGCCAGCCAGGCCCTGGACAAGGCCAAGAGCAGCCAGAAGTTGCAATCCCTGGCCGAACTGGACGGCAAGGCCCCCAGCCACCGCAACCTCAACGTGCAGACCTGGAACACCGCCGAAGGGGCCAAGGTGCTGTTCGTCGAAGCCCGCGAACTGCCGATGTTCGACATGCGCCTGATCTTCGCCGCCGGCAGCAGCCAGGACGGCAACACGTCCGGCCTGGCCCTGCTGACCAACGCCATGCTCAACGAAGGCGTACCCGGCAAGGATGTGGGCGCCATCGCCCGGGGCTTCGAGAGCCTGGGGGCGGATATCGGCAACGGCGCCTACAAGGACATGGCCGTAGTCTCGCTGCGCAGCCTGAGCGCTGTGGATAAACGCGAACCGGCGCTGAAACTGTTCGCCGAAGTGGTGGGCAAGCCGACCTTCCCCGCCGACTCCCTGGCGCGGATCAAGAACCAGTTGCTCGCCGGTTTCGAATACCAGAAGCAGAACCCCGGCAAGCTGGCCAGCCTGGAACTGATGCAGCGCCTGTACGGCAGCCATCCCTACGCGCATGCCAGCGAAGGCAATGCCAAGAGCGTTCCGACTATCACCCAGGCGCAACTGCAGGCCTTCCACGCCAAGGCTTATGCCGCCGGCAACGTGGTGATCGCGCTGGTGGGCGATCTGTCGCGCAGCGACGCCGAGGCGATCGCCGCGCAAGTTTCCGCCGCCCTGCCCAAAGGCCCGGCCCTGGCCAAGGTCGAGCAACCCACCGAACCCAAGGCCAGCATCGGCCATATCGAATTCCCGTCGAGCCAGACCAGCCTGCTGCTGGCGCAACTGGGCATCGACCGCGACGATCCGGACTACGCCGCCGTATCCCTGGGCAACCAGATCCTCGGTGGTGGCGGTTTCGGCACCCGGCTGATGAGCGAAGTGCGCGAGAAGCGCGGCCTGACCTACGGCGTCTACTCGGGCTTCACCCCGATGCAGGCCCGCGGCCCGTTCATGATCAACCTGCAGACCCGCGCGGAAATGAGCGAAGGCACCCTGAAGCTGGTGCAGGACGTGTTCGCCGACTACCTGAAGAACGGCCCGACCCAGAAGGAACTGGACGACGCCAAGCGCGAACTGGCCGGCAGCTTCCCGCTGTCCACCGCCAGCAACGCCGATATCGTCGGCCAGCTGGGCGCCATGGGCTTCTACAATCTGCCGTTGAGCTACCTGGAAGACTACATGCGGCAAACCCAGGAACTGACGGTGGAACAGGTCAAGGCCGCCATGAACAAGCACCTGAGTGTCGACAAGATGGTCATCGTCAGCGCCGGCCCCAGCGTCGCGCAAAAGCCGTTGCCGCCCCCCACTGACAAACCCGCCGAGCAACCGCTCGGGGTTCCGGAGCACTGATGGCCCGTCCAGCCCGTCCCAGCAAGAAACCCGTCCACAACCAGCACAACGGCGTGGGCCAGCTGCGCATCATTGGCGGCGAATGGCGCAGCCGCAAGCTGAGCTTCCCCGACCTGCCGGGCCTGCGCCCGACCCCGGACCGGGTGCGCGAAACCCTGTTCAACTGGCTGGCGCCCTATGTCGCCGGAGCCAAGGTCATCGACCTGTTCGCCGGCAGCGGCGCGGTGTTCCTCGAAGCCCTGTCCCGTGGCGCCGCCACGGGCTTGGCCCTGGACAGCAGCAACGTGGCCATCTCCAGCCTGCGCGAGCACCTGGGCACCCTGCGTTGCACCGTGGGCCAAGCGCAGACCGCCGATGCCCTGCGCTACCTGGAAACCCAGCCGGCGACACGGTTCGACCTGGCCTTCCTCGACCCACCGTTCAACCAGAACCTGCTGCCCGCCGCCTGCGCCCTGCTGGAGGAACGCGGTTGGCTGGCGGACGACGCCTGGATCTACACCGAAAGCGAAACCGCGCCATCGACCCTGGGCCTGCCTGGAAGCTGGCGTCTGCACCGTGAACAAAAATCCGGGCAAGTGTATTACTCGTTGTGGCAACGTATGGCAGACAACGCTGCCTGAGGCAGCCGGAACAAGGCGCGCAGCCCGCCCGGGCCGCGCGCCGCTGCATCGAGATCCTCCCCGTGCCCGACTCGCCTGATCGTTTCATCCCCGCCTTCGGCCTGGGCAACCCGCACCTGCAGACCCTGTGGGGCCCGCTGTGGCGCCCGGCCACTCAGTTGGAGCGCCAGCGCGAGCGCTTGTGGCTGGATGACGGCGACTTTCTCGATCTGGACTGGCACGGCCCCCATAGCGCCGAAGCCCCTCTGGTGCTGGTGCTGCATGGCCTGACCGGCTCGTCCAACTCGCCTTATGTGACCGGCCTGCAGCAGGCCCTGGCCACTCGCGGCTGGGCCAGCGCGGCGCTGAACTGGCGCGGCTGCTCCGGCGAACCCAACCTGCTGCCGCGCAGCTACCACTCCGGCGCCAGCGAAGACCTGGCTGCGGCCATCGCCCACCTGCGAGCCAAGCGCCCCCAGGCGCCGCTGTATGCGGTGGGCTATTCGCTGGGGGGCAATGTGCTGCTCAAGTACTTGGGGGAAAGCGGCAGCGCCAGCCCGCTGCAGGGCGCCAGCGCGGTGTCGGTGCCGTTTCGCCTGGACCAGTGCGCCGACCGCATTGGCCAGGGGTTTTCCAAGGTCTATCAGGCGCACTTCATGCGCGAGATGCTGGCCTATATCAAGGACAAGCAGCGCCAGTTCCAGCACGACGGGCGCCACGAAGGCCTGGCCACCCTGGCCCGACTGGGCCCTCTGGAAAAGATGCGCACCTTCTGGGACTTCGACGGCCGGGTCACCGCGCCGCTGCATGGTTTTACCGATGCCCAGGACTATTACCGCCGCGCTTCCAGCCGCTATTTCCTGGGCGAAATTCGCACCCCGACCCTGATCATCCAGGCTGCGGACGACCCTTTCGTGTTCCGCCACAGCCTGCCCGAGGCCGGCGAGCTGTCTGCCAGTACCCAGTTCGAACTGCAGGCCAAAGGCGGCCACGTGGGTTTTGTCGGCGGCAGCCTGAAGCATCCGCGCTATTACCTGGAACAGCGCATTCCGCAATGGCTGATGGACCTGGGCCGCCATGGCTAAGTCCAGCCGAGAGTCGATCCGTTTCTGGCAGACCGAACCCCTGGCGGGGGTCGAGTTGCTGGCGGCGCGCTATATCGAACAGCGTTTCGTGCCTCACGTGCACGAGGGCTATGTGATCGGCATGATCATGGCCGGCGCCCAGCGCTACCGCTATCGCGGTGCCGAGCACCTGGCGGGCAGCGGCACCCTGGTGCTGATCAACCCGGACGAATTGCACACCGGGGCCAAGGGCGTCGAGGACGGTTGGCTGTACCGGGCCTTCTACCCGGACAACCGGCAGATACTCGGCCTGCTCGATGAACTGGAACTGCCCAACGGCAGCCTGCCGGCCTTTGCCGCGACCCTGTACCGCGACCCGGACCTGGTGCAGGGTTTTGCTCGCCTGCACCACCTGCTGGAAAGCCCGGCCACAGCCCTGCAGCAACAGACCCAATGGCGGGAAATGCTGCTCTTGCTGTTGCAGCGGCACGCCGGGGTTCGGGCACTGGGCGAGCCCGGGCAAGAACATCGGGCGATTGTCCAGGCCAAGGAACTGCTGCGCTCGCAACTGGCCGCGCCACCGTCACTCGAAGAGCTGGCGGCGGCGGTGAACCTGTCGCCGTTTCACTTCGCCCGGGTGTTTCGCCGGGCCACGGGAATTCCACCTCACACCTGGCTGATGCAGCAGCGCATCGCCAAGGCCCGGGCCCTGTTGCGCGATGGCTGTCTGCCGCTGGAAGTGGCCACGCAATTGGGGTTTGCCGACCAGAGTCACCTCAGTCGGCAGTTCAAGCAGGTGTATGGGGTGGCGCCGGCGGCTTATCGCAGCGCCGTTTTGCAGTAGGGCGGTGATGCTTTCGCGAGCAAGCTCGCTCCTACGGCGAAGAGGCCGACTGGGCAACTCGTCAATCGCCAGTGGCGACAGGCCGCTGGGCATCGGTGATCCATTCGCTCCACGAACCGGCATACAGCCGCGCCAGGGGATAGCCGGCCAGGCACAGGGCGAACAGGTTGTGGCAGGCGGTGACCCCGGAGCCGCAGTAAGCCACCAGGTGCTCCGGAGAACGTCCGGCGAGTTTTTCGGCAAAACGCTGCTTGAGCTGCTGCGCCGGCAAAAAGCGTCCGTCGCTGTCCAGGTTGTCGGTGAACGCCGCGCACTGGGCCCCGGGAATATGCCCGGCCACCGGATCGATCGGCTCCACGTCACCACGAAAACGTGGCAAGGCGCGGGCGTCCAGCAAGGTCAGGTCCGGCTGGCCCAGGCGCTGCTTCAGGTGCTCGGCATCCAGCAGCAAAGCGTGATCGGGCTGACCGCTGAAGTGCCCGATCCCACTGTCGGGGGCATCCAGGCTCAGGGGCAGGCCGGCGGCATGCCAGGCTTTCAGGCCGCCGTCGAGCATGAACACACCATCGCGCTTGCCCAGCCAGGCCAGCAACCACCAGGCACGGGCGGCATAGGCACCGGGGCCGTCGTCATAGAGCACGACCTGGCTATCGTTATCGATGCCCCAGGCCTGCAGGCGCGCCACCAGTTGCGCGGGCTCCGGCAACGGATGCCGGCCGGTCACGCCCTTGATCACCGGTGCGCTCAGATCCCGGTTCAGATCGGCGAAATGCGCGCCGGCGATATGCCCTTGGGCATAGCTGCGCTGGCCGTAGTCCGGGTCTTCCAGGGCAAAGCGACAATCCAGAATCACCAGGCCGGGCTGCTGTTTCTTCTGGTCCAGGGCAAGCGGGCTGATCAACTGCGCAAGGGGCATGGCGGGCTCCTGTGAATAAGTCGGAGGTTGATCCTACTGCACTTCTTCCAGGGCTTGGGCCAGGGGCACGTAAAACTCTTCGAACAGCGCATTGACCGCTTCCCGGGCCTGATCGGTGACAAAGCCGGTTTCCAGCACCAGCACCTGATACACCCCGCGCTTGATGGCTTCTTCGCTCAGGTGGGTGGAGCTTTCCCGGGTGGTACACAGAAAACGCACCCAGGAGGTGAGGATGATCCAGGCATTGAGGGTCAGGGATTCGATCTGCACCTTGTCCATGGCAAGGATTCCGGCGTCGACGAAGCGCCCGTAGATGGCCATGCCCTGGATCAGACAGCGCTGGGAGAAACGCCGGTAGCGCGCGGCCAGTTCCGGGTCGCTGTCCAGCAGGTGCTCCAGGTCGCGATGCAGGAAACGGTAGCGCCACATGGCCGCCAGCAGTGCCTGCAAGTAATAGCGCTTGTCCTGCACCGTGACTGCGCGCCCGGGCGGCGGGCGCAGAAAGCTGTCCACCAGGTTTTCATACTCGGCAAACAGCACGGCGATGATCGCCTGCTTGTTGGGGAAGTGGTAGTACAGGTTGCCTGGGGAAATCTCCATGTGCGCCGCAATATGGTTGGTGCTGACGTTGCGTTCGCCCTGCTGGTTGAAGAGTTCGAGGCTGAACTGGACGATGCGTTCGCGGGTTTTTATCCGTGGGGCCATGGGTGTGGGCTTTAATCAGAAGGCTGGGGTGCATCTTACGTTCTATCCCACTGGGGATAAATCGCGACCGGCACCGGATGGTATTTGACAATTTAGAGCATAAGCTCTAAAAAACTAGCCACCGCCAAAAACCGGAGCCCGTCCATGTCTGCCGAAATCGCCTACCTGCAGGATTCCCTTCAGCAACAGGACGTGCTGCATGAGCTGTTCGAGGCCCAGCGCCGGGCCTTTGCCGCCAACCCCATGCCGCCTGCCGCGCAGCGCCAGCAATGGCTCAAGTCGCTGCACGATCTGCTCGACAACGAGCGCCAGGCGCTGATCGACGCCATCAGCCAGGACTTCAGCAACCGCAGCGCCGATGAAACCCTGCTAGCCGAGCTGATGCCCAGCCTGCACGGCATCCACTACGCTCGCAAACACCTGAAAAAGTGGATGAAGCCATCCCGCCGCGCCGTGGGCCTGGCCTTCCAGCCGGCCTCGGCCAAGGTGGTGTACCAGCCCCTGGGCGTGGTCGGGGTCATAGTGCCGTGGAACTACCCGCTGTACCTGTGCATGGGCCCGCTGGTCGGAGCCCTGGCCGCTGGCAACCGGGTGATGCTCAAGCTCAGTGAGTCCACCCCGGCCACCGGTCTGTTGCTCAAGCAACTGCTGGCGCGGGTATTCCCCGAGGACCTGGTGTGCGTAGTGCTGGGTGAGGCCGAAGTGGGCATGGCGTTTTCCAAGCTGCGTTTCGATCACTTGCTGTTCACCGGCGCCACCAGCATCGGCAAGCACGTGATGCGCGCCGCCGCGGAAAACCTGACCCCGGTGACCCTGGAATTGGGCGGCAAGTCCCCGGCCATCGTCTCCAGCAGCGTTCCACTCAAGGACGCCGCCGAACGCATCGCCTTCGGCAAGACCCTGAACGCCGGGCAGACCTGCGTCGCCCCGGACTACGTGCTGGTGCCGGAAGAACGCATCGGTGCCTTTGTCGAAGCCTATCGCCAGGTGGTGCGCGGCTTCTTCCCGACCCTGGCGGACAACCCCGACTACACCGCGATCATCAACCAGCGCCAGTTGAACCGGCTCAACGGCTACCTGAGCGACGCCACCAGCAAGGGCGCGCTGCTGGTGCCGCTGTTCGAGCAAAGCCAGGAACGCCGTCTGGGCCACAGCCTGCTGCTCAATGTCACGGACGACATGACCGTGATGCAGGACGAGATCTTCGGCCCGATCCTGCCCATCGTGCCCTACAAGACCCTGGACCAGGCCTTCGCCTACATCACCCAGCGCCCGCGCCCCCTGGCCCTGTACTACTTTGGCTACGACAAGGCCGAGCAGCAGCGAGTGCTCAACGAAACCCACTCCGGTGGCGTGTGCCTCAACGACACCCTGCTGCACGTGGCCCAGGACGACCTGCCGTTCGGCGGCATCGGCCCTTCCGGCATGGGCCACTACCACGGCCATGAAGGCTTCCTGACCTTCAGCAAGGCCAAGGGAGTGTTCATCAAGCAGCGCTTCAATGCCGCACGCCTGATCTACCCGCCGTATGGCAAATCGATCCAGAAACTCATCCAGAAGCTGTTCATTCGTTAACCAGTACAACGCCGGGTAATAACAACAATGACCCCTAGCCTGTCTGCAACACCCGCGCTGTCACGGCGCGGCCTGCTGAAAGTCGGCCTCTGCGCCAGTGCCTTCCTGGCCACCGCCGGGCTCGGCGCAAGCCTCAGCGGTTGCTCCGCCAGTACCCCTGCCAGTGGTTTCAGCATGCTGCGCAGCAACGACCTGCCGTTCCTGCGGGCGCTGATTCCGGTGATGCTCGAAGGCGCGGTGGCGGCGGACAAGATGCCCGCTGCCGTCGAGGGCACCCTGGCCAACCTGGACAATGCCCTGAACCACCTTTCGCCGGAGATGTTCAAGCTCACCCAGCAACTGTTCGATGTACTGGGCATGGCGGTGACCCGCGGCCCGTTGACGGGGATCTGGGGCAGCTGGGAGAACGCCGGCGCGGACGACATCCGACACTTCCTCAGCCGCTGGGAAAACAGCTTCCTGGCCCTGCTGCGCATGGGTCACGCCTCGTTGCTGCAGCTGGTGATGATGGCCTGGTACACCCGCCCCGAATCCTGGGCCCACTGCGGTTACCCCGGGCCACCCAAGGTCTGATCGGTCCGTGTAGACGCTGCCACTGGTTGCGCGAGCGCTAGGTTCGCGGGGCGATGGGGGAGCACCAGGGGATCGTCAAGCAAGGCCCGGCGGGCCTTTTCGCAGCTTCGCAGGCTCAGCAGCGACAACAGTGGCGCTGCATCGAGCCTTCAATAATAAGAGAGCATCCGATATGCCTGTACCTGATCTGTTCCGCGAAGGCCTGAACCGTGGCTGGAAAACCTACAACGGCTCGCAGCTGGAGCAGGACCTGACCCTGGAAGCCGATGTCGCCATCATCGGCAGCGGCGCCGGTGGCGGCACCACCGCCGAAATCCTCAGCGCCGCCGGCTACAAGGTGCTGCTGATCGAGGAAGGCCCGCTCAAGACCAGCGACGACTTCAAGATGCTCGAAGACCAGGCCTACACCAGCCTCTATCAGGAAGGCATCGGGCGCATGAGCAAGGACGGCGCCATCACCATTCTCCAGGGCCGCGCCGTGGGCGGCACGACCCTGATCAACTGGACATCGAGCTTTCGCACCCCGGACCCGACCCTGGAACACTGGGCCCGGGAACACGGGGTGGTGGGCCACAGCTCGGCCGAGATGGCGCCCTGGTTCGAGAAGATGGAACAGCGCCTGGGCGTCGCGCCCTGGGTCATGCCGCCCAACGCCAACAACGACGTGATCCGCAAGGGCTGCGAAGCCCTGGGCTACAGCTGGCACGTGATTCCGCGCAACGTCCGTGGTTGCTGGAACCTGGGCTATTGCGGCCTGGGCTGTCCGACCAACGCCAAGCAGTCGATGCTGGTGACCACCATTCCGGCGACCCTGGAGAAAGGCGGCGAACTGCTGTACCTGGCCCGGGCCGAGCGCCTGCTGATCAAGGACGACAAGGTCAGCGGCCTGCAGTGCCAGGCCATGGACGCACGCTGCGTCGCCCCCACCGGGCGTACCGTCACGGTCAAGGCCCGGCACTACGTACTGGCCGGTGGCGGCATCAACAGCCCGGCCCTGCTGCTACGCTCCGATGCCCCGGACCCGCATTCGCGGCTGGGCAAGCGCACCTTCCTGCACTTGGTGAACTTCTCCGCCGGGCAGTTCGACGAAGTGATCAACCCCTTCTACGGCGCGCCGCAATCGATCTATTCCGACCATTTCCAGTGGCAGGACGGTACCACCGGCAAGATGTCCTACAAACTTGAAGTGCCGCCCCTGCAACCGGCCCTGGCCAGCACCCTGCTGGGCGGTTTCGGGCCGCAGAGCGGACTGTCCATGGAACAACTGCCCCACACCCACGCGATGCTGGCCCTGCTGCGGGATGGCTTCCACCCCGACAGCACCGGCGGCAACGTCGAACTGCGCGGCGACGGCACCCCGGTGCTCGACTATCAAGTCTCGCCCTACGCCTGGGACGGCCTGCGCCGGGCCTTCCACAGCATGGCGGAGATCCAGTTCGCCGGTGGCGCCAAGGCGGTCAAGCCGCTGCACAGCGATGCCCGCTTCGCCAAGAGCCTGAATGAGGTGCGTGCGCAGATCGACGGCCTGGACCTGGCCCTGTACCGCACCCGCCTGGGCAGCGCCCACGTGATGGGCGGCTGCGCCATGGGCGAAGACCCGAAAATCGCCGTGGCCGACAGCCTCGGGCGCCACCATCAACTGCACAACCTGTCGATCCATGATGGCTCGCTGTTCCCCACCAGCATCGGCGCCAACCCGCAGTTGTCGGTGTACGGCCTGACCGCGCAGCTGGCCACGGCCCTGGCGCAGCGCTTGAAAACGGCGTGAAACAGCCGGGAAATTTCGGCGTCCATAGGGCTTTCTTCTCCAAAAGGCGACTTGGCCGACCGGGAAGGCTGCGATACCATCCGACTCCCCAACGGATTCCCGCCAGGACGACGCGATGAACCGAGTGTTGTACCCAGGTACCTTCGACCCTATTACCAAGGGCCACGGCGATCTGGTCGAGCGCGCCTCGCGGCTGTTCGACCACGTGATCATCGCCGTTGCCGCCAGCCCCAAGAAAAACCCGCTGTTCCCCCTGGAGCAGCGCGTGGAACTGGCGCGCGAGGTGACCAAGCACCTGCCCAACGTTGAAGTCGTCGGCTTCTCCACGTTGCTGGCGCATTTTGCCAAGGAGCAGAACGCCAATGTGTTCCTGCGCGGCCTGCGGGCGGTTTCGGACTTCGAATACGAGTTCCAGCTGGCCAACATGAACCGCCAATTGGCACCGGACGTGGAAAGCCTGTTCCTCACCCCGTCGGAGCGCTACTCGTTCATTTCCTCGACGCTGGTCCGTGAAATTGCTGCCTTGGGCGGTGATATCACCAAGTTCGTCCACCCCGCCGTCGCCGACGCGCTGACCCTGCGCTTCAAGAAGTAAGCCCCCTTGGCCCCGCTTCGGGGCCATTGCCCGACGCCAGCCATCACGCCTGCGTGCACTGCGGGCGTCAATACGGCACAATTGCGCGCATTCGTTTTTACATGCCCGGGCCTGCCGCCCAGGCCGGAGTCCCCCATGTCCCTGATCATCACCGACGATTGCATCAACTGCGACGTCTGCGAACCCGAGTGCCCCAACGCGGCGATCTCCCAAGGCGAAGAGATCTACGTCATCGATCCGAACCTGTGCACCCAGTGCGTCGGCCACTACGACGAGCCACAGTGCCAGCAAGTGTGCCCGGTGGATTGCATTCCGCTGGACGAAGCGCACCCGGAAACCGAAGAAGAGTTGATGGCCAAGTACCGGAAGATCACCGGCAAGGCTTGAGTGATGGAACGCCCTTTCGGCTCCCACAACCCCCTGTAGGAGCCGGCTGGCCGGCGAAGCTTCTCAGCTCTGGCAACGCGGGCAATAGACGCTGGCCCGCTGGCCCAGCTTGATTTCCCGCAGCCCCGTGCCACAGACCTTGCAGTGCTCCGCGCCGCGCCCGTAGACGAACAGCTCCTGCTGGAAGTAGCCCGGCTGGCCGTCACCGCCGATAAAGTCGCGCAAGGTGGTGCCGCCACGCTCGATGGCCGCGGCCAGGATGCGCTTGATCTCGATCGCCAGCTTCACATAGCGGGCTCGGGAGATGCCCTTGGCTTCACGACGCGGATCGATCCCCGCGGCAAACAGCGCCTCAGTCGCGTAGATGTTGCCCACCCCGACCACCACCGCGTTGTCCATGATGAACGGCTTGACCGCCATGGAGCGGCCTCGGGACAGCTGAAACAGGCGCTCACCGTCGAACAGATCGGTCAGCGGCTCCGGCCCCAGGCGCGCCAGCAGCTCGTGATTCAGCGGGTCCAGGCTCCAGAGCATGGCGCCAAACCGGCGCGGGTCGGTGTAGCGCAGGGCCAGGCCCGATTCCAGCTCGATATCCACATGTTCGTGCTTGGCCGCCGGCTGGCCGATCTCCACCAGACGCAGATTGCCCGACATGCCCAGATGACTGATGAGGGTGCCGACTTCGGCATTGATCAGCAGGTACTTGGCCCGGCGATCCACCTGGACAATGCGCTGCCCGGACAGGCGCACGTCCAGATCCTCGGGAATCGGCCAGCGCAAGCGCCGGTCACGGACAATCACCCGACTGACCTTCTGGCCTTCCAGGTGCGGCGCGATCCCGCGCCGGGTGGTTTCGACTTCCGGTAATTCAGGCATCTTCGCCTCAGGTACTCATTGCGATATGAACAGTCAGTGTGCGCCCAGCTCGCGCACGGTTTCCTTGAGGTTCTCGAAGTCGTAGTCCGACAGGCCGACGTAATCGAGAATCAGGTGGCCGATGCTGTTCCACTCGAAATCCTGGGTCTGGTTGCCCAGCACCCGGTAGGAGGCGCAGATGTGCTCGGCCATCTTCAGGATCGCCAGCAGGTTCTTCAGCTGGCTGTTGCGCGACGACTCGTCGCTGAAGATCGCCAGGGCATTGTGGTGATTGGCGATGGCGTTGGTCACGTGTTCCGGCAAGCGCCAGGATTTGGCGGTGTAGTAGCCGACTACCGCGTGATTGGTGTTGAAGGCTCGGTTTTCCGTGTCCACCACCCGCCGCTCAGGCCCGGCACTGCCGTAAGCCTCTTCCAGCACCGCCATGTAGTTGGGGAAGCGCTTGAGCATCAGCGGCACGCCGCAATCATGGAACAGACCCAGGGCGTAGGCCTCGTCCACCGCTTGCGAGCCAGTGCGCTTGGCCAGGGTCAGGCAGGTCATGGCCACATCCTGGGCGGTGTCCCAGAAGCGGTTGAGGGTGACGATGGTTTCATCGCTCATCTCGCCCTTGATCGACTGCGCGTTGATCAGGTTGATGATCGAGCGGCTGCCCAAGAGATTCACCGCGCGCTGGATCGAAGCAATCTTGTTGCTCAGCCCGTAATACGGCGAATTGACGATCTTCAGCAACGCACCGGACAGGCCCGGGTCCTGGGAGATCAGCTTGGCGATCACCTCCAGGTCGGGATCGGGCATGTACTGCTCCATCTGCAAATCCACCATGATTTGCGGCTGGGGCGGCACGCTGATGCCTTGCAGGGCCTGCTGGATCTGTTCGGCTGATAGCTCTTGGGACATAAGTACACACTCTGGCTGAGGCGGCGATTCTAACCCCTAACGGGCCAATGTTGGGCGAACGGACAGGAACTTTACCCTGGGCCTTTAGCCGCAGGTCCATTGGCCGTCGCTGAAGTTGCGCGGCAAGGTATAATCGCGCCCTTTTTTCCGGAGCGACGTCATGTCCCTGCCAAGCCTGCGCCTCAAAGCCAACGCCGATCGCCGCCTGCGCGCCGGCCACCTGTGGATCTACAGCAACGAAATCGATGTAGCCGCCACCCCTCTGCACGGCTTCAAGGCAGGCGACCAGGCAGTGCTGGAAGCCGCCGGCGGCAAGCCCCTGGGTGTGGTGGCCATGAGCCCGAACAACCTGATCTGCGCTCGCCTGCTGTCGCGCGATGCCAAGCTGGCCCTGGACAAGTCGCTGCTGGTGCATCGCCTGAACGTGGCCCTGTCCCTGCGCGAGCGCCTGTTCGACAAGCCGTTCTACCGCCTGGTCTACGGCGATTCCGACCTGCTGCCGGGCCTGGTGGTGGATCGGTTCGGCGACATCCTGGTGGTCCAGCTGGCCTCGGCCACCATGGAACAGCACAAGGACGACGTGATCGCTGCCCTGGTCCAGGTGCTCAAGCCCAGCGGCATCCTGTTCAAGAACGACTCCGCCGCCCGTGACGCCGAAGGCCTGGGCCGCTACGTCGAAACCGTGTTCGGCCTGGTGCCGGAGTGGGTCGCCCTGGAAGAGAACGGCGTGAAGTTCGAGGCCCCGGTGATGGAAGGCCAGAAGACCGGCTGGTTCTACGACCACCGGATGAACCGCGCGCGCCTGGCGCCTTACGCCAAGGGCAAGCGGGTGCTGGACCTGTTCAGCTACATCGGCGGCTGGGGCGTGCAGGCCGGCGTGTTCGGCGCCAGCGAAGTGTTCTGCGTCGATGCCTCGGGCTTCGCCCTCGATGGTGTGGAACGCAACGCCGCGCTCAATGGCATTGCCGAGAAAGTCACCTGTGTCGAAGGCGACGTGTTCGAAGCCCTGAAAGAGCTGAAGGCCGCCGAAGAACGCTTTGACGTGATCGTTGCCGACCCGCCCGCCTTCATCAAACGCAAGAAAGACCTGAAGAACGGCGAAGGCGCCTACCGCCGCCTCAACGAACAGGCCATGCGCCTCCTGAGCAAGGACGGCATCCTGGTCAGCGCTTCGTGCTCGATGCACCTGCCGGAGGACGACCTGCAGAACATCCTCCTGACCAGCGCCCGCCACCTGGACCGCAATATCCAGCTGCTGGAACGCGGCGGCCAGGGCCCGGATCACCCGGTGCACCCGGCCATCCCGGAAACCCGCTACATCAAGAGCATCACCTGCCGCCTGCTGCCCAACAGCTGAGCCCGGGCCGACGGCCGTTCCCGCCCGGCGCGGGAATGGCCAGCGCCATCGATTGACTTTAAGCGGCCACGACTCGATTCTCGGCACCTTCTCAAGGACCGAGAGCGCGGCACCATGGACCACTCCCCCACCACCCCGAAAAACACCTCGGCCGTCATCCTGCTGCTGACCATGACCCTGCTCGGGGTCTTCCCGCTGGACGTGATCCTCCCCTCCTTTCCCGCCCTGGCAGAACGCTTCAATACCTCCAGCGCCGATATCGCGCTGTCCGTCAGCCTGTTCGCCATTGGCTTGTCGTTTTCCCTGATGGTGATCGGGCCGCTGTCAGACTCCCTGGGGCGCAAGAAGCTGCTAATGGCAGGCATGGCCGTGGCCATCGCCGGGGCGCTGGGCTGCATGGCCGCCACCGAGTATGCGTGGTTCCTGCTGTTTCGCGTGGTCCAGGCCGTGGGTTGTGGCTGCTTCGCGCTGTCCCAGGCGCTGGTGCAGGACCTGTTCGTCGGCCGGCAGCAGGAGCGCCTGCGCATCGCCCTGGTCACCGCCAGCGGCATCTTCATTTCCCTGTCACCGCTGCTGGGCACCTGGTTGCAGGCCCACCTGGGCTGGCAGGGCAGCTTCGAGGTGTTCGTCGTCCTCGGCCTGCTGGTCTTGCTCAAGGCCTGGCTCCTGCTGGAGAACACTCCAGGCACGGCGGCAGGCCAGAGGCATATCCTCGCGGCCTATCGGCGGGTGTTTGCCGACCTGTCGTTCCTCGGCTACTGGCTGATCTCGGCGCTGGCCTTCGCCTGCCATTTTTCGTTCATCGTCATTTCACCGCTCATTTTCATGGAGCAGTTGCAGCTCTCGCCCTACCAGTACGCCCTGACGCTGCTGCTGTATGGGGCGGCCTATGTGCTGGGCGGAATCGGCGCCGGGGTGATGAACCGCTACCTGCAGGCCAGCACCCAGATCGTCACCGGACTGGGGCTGATCGCCCTGTCCGGCCTGCTGATGCTGCTGTTGCAGCAGTTCGAGCTGTCCGTCGCCACGGTCCTGGTGCCGATGATCGTCTGCACCGCCGGCACCACCATCACCCGCCCGGTGGCGACCTCACGGGCCATGGGCATTTTTCCGCACAACGCCGGGACCTCTGCTTCGGCGGGCAACATGCTGATCTTTATCGCTGGCGGCCTGATCAGCGGCTTCATCAACCTGAGCGCCAGCAATCTGGTGATGGCGCTGGGGCTGTGTTTCCTGGGACTGAGTGCAATCGCCCTGGGCCTGAACAGCCTGGTCAATCGTCGCTATCAGGGCGCCTGCGTCTGAAGATCGCGCAAGCGGCACACATCCCGCAGGTACAGGACGAAGGAGAATGCCAGGGGTGGCCCGCTGAAGTAGCACAGGGACAGGAACCCGCTCTTGAAGGGATCCAGATGCCGCTCGTGGATCCAGAAACCGAACAGCGCCTGGGCCAGCCAGGCAGCGCCAAGGGCCACCAGCATCCAGCGGCCGTCACCCAGCAGCCGTCGCTTGAAGCCATCACGCCCCGCCAGCCAAGTGGCGCTGAGCAGGCTCATCAGCAGCAGGAGCGCCACCACGCTGTAGATCACCCCAAGCGTGGAAGGCAACTCGCTGCAGGCCTGCACCACTCCCGCCGCAGCGCAGCCCAGCAGCAGCGCGGCCTTCCAGGTTCGCCACTGGCGCCGCTGCCCGGCCAGCAACTGCACGAAGCCGCCGCCCGCAAGCAGGGCCGCACCCACCAAGGCCATGGCACTGCCGGGCCAGTCGCTCTGGAGCACCAGCCACATCAGCAGCAGCCCCTGCAGCAGGCCAATGCCCAGGTAGAACCTCAGGGATCGCATGTTCGCGGACATTCCAGCTCCATTGGATGATGTTCGAGGGGCGGCGAGTCTAAACCAGGAACCGCCGAGCTGGCAGCGCTCAGTGATCTCCAGGCAATCGCACGCCGCAGAGCGGCCACGGCATTCCTTCCTGACGCCAGCGGTGTAGAATCGGCGAATTCATCGCCAGTCATCCCCCGGCGGGTTTATGAGCTCAGGCTGAGGCGCGCGGCGATCCCGCGACGTCATCGGCAGCTTTCGGACACACGGCCATTTCTGAGTGTTCCCAAGGTCAATAGAAGCTCACTCCCCATTTGTTCCCTGATTAGCCGCCCGGAGTGCTCCATGCCTGATTACCGCTCGAAAACATCCACCCACGGCCGCAACATGGCCGGCGCCCGCGCCCTGTGGCGCGCCACGGGGATGAAAGATGCCGACTTCAAGAAGCCGATCATCGCCATTGCCAACTCCTTCACCCAGTTCGTCCCGGGGCACGTGCACCTGAAGGACCTGGGCCAACTGGTGGCCCGCGAGATCGAACGCGCCGGTGGCGTGGCCAAGGAATTCAACACCATCGCCGTGGACGACGGCATCGCCATGGGCCACGACGGCATGCTGTATTCCCTGCCGAGCCGCGAGATCATCGCCGACTCCGTGGAGTACATGGTCAACGCCCACTGCGCCGACGCCATCGTCTGCATCTCCAACTGCGACAAGATCACCCCCGGCATGCTGATGGCCGCCCTGCGCCTGAACATCCCGGTGATCTTCGTTTCCGGCGGCCCGATGGAAGCCGGCAAGACCAAGCTCGCCAGCCACGGCCTGGACCTGGTGGACGCCATGGTCATCGCCGCCGACTCCAGCGCTTCTGACGAGAAGGTTGCCGAGTACGAGCGCAGCGCCTGCCCGACCTGCGGTTCGTGCTCCGGCA
Organism: Pseudomonas sp. TKO26; assembly: GCF_003225665.1. Classification (NCBI taxonomy): domain Bacteria; kingdom Pseudomonadati; phylum Pseudomonadota; class Gammaproteobacteria; order Pseudomonadales; family Pseudomonadaceae; genus Pseudomonas; species Pseudomonas sp. TKO26. The sequence goes on along the minus strand of NZ_QKLN01000036.1, from coordinate 233,766 downwards.
TGTTCACCGCCAACTCCATGAACTGCCTGACCGAAGCCCTGGGGCTGGCCCTGCCGGGCAACGGTTCGACCCTGGCCACCCACAGCGACCGCGAAGAGCTGTTCCTGCGGGCCGGGCGCACGATTGTCGAGTTGTGCCAGCGTTATTACGGCGACAACGACGAGTCGGTCCTGCCGCGCAACATCGCCAACTTCAAGGCGTTCGAGAACGCCATGACCCTGGACATCGCCATGGGCGGTTCCACCAACACCATCCTCCACCTACTGGCCGCCGCCCAGGAAGCCGAGATCGACTTCGACCTGCGGGACATCGATCGTCTGTCGCGCAATGTGCCGCAGCTGTGCAAGGTGGCGCCGAACATCCAGAAGTACCACATGGAAGACGTGCACCGCGCCGGGGGCATCTTCAGCATCCTCGGCGAGCTGGCCCGTGGCGGCCTGCTGCACACCGACCTGCCCACCGTGCACAGCAAGACCCTGGCCGAGGGCATCGCCCAGTGGGACATCACCCAGACCAGCGACGAAGCCGTGCACCACTTCTTCAAGGCCGGCCCGGCGGGCATCCCGACCCAGACCGCGTTCAGCCAGTCGACCCGTTGGGACAGCCTCGACGACGACCGTGAGAACGGCTGCATCCGCAGCGTCGAGCATGCCTACTCCAAGGAGGGCGGCCTGGCCGTGCTCTACGGCAACATCGCCCTGGACGGCTGCGTGGTGAAGACCGCTGGCGTCGACGAGTCGATCCACGTCTTCGAAGGCAACGCCAAGATCTTCGAAAGCCAGGACAGCGCCGTGCGCGGCATCCTCGCCGACGAAGTGAAGGAAGGCGACATCGTGATCATCCGTTACGAAGGTCCGAAAGGCGGCCCGGGCATGCAGGAAATGCTCTACCCGACGTCTTATCTGAAGTCCAAGGGCCTGGGCAAAGCCTGCGCCCTGCTCACCGACGGCCGCTTCTCCGGCGGCACCTCGGGCCTGTCCATCGGCCACGCCTCGCCTGAAGCGGCGGCCGGCGGCGCCATCGGCCTGGTGCAGGACGGCGACAAGGTACTGATCGACATTCCCAACCGCTCGATCAACCTGCTGGTCAGCGACGAGGAGTTGGCGGCGCGCCGCGTCGAACAGGACAAGAAAGGCTGGAAGCCGGTGGAGGCGCGGCCACGCAAAGTGACCACCGCCCTGAAGGCCTACGCCCTGCTGGCCACCAGCGCCGACAAGGGCGCGGTACGCAACAAGGCCATGCTCGACGGCCTGTGATCGCATCGCCCTGAAATGAAAATGCCCCGCCAAGTGCGGGGCATTTTTTTGACCTTGCATCGCCCTCTCGGGCGCCTTCGCTGGCAAGCCAGCTCCTACAGCAGTGTTCGGGGTGGTGGTGGCGCAAGAGTAAGAGCCGGTTCCTGGTTCTCAGGGCATGCGTTCGCCCAACTGCCCGCGCAGGAAGCGGTACAGGCCATCGGCGCTCTTGCGGTAGCCGTCGGCGGTCAGGTGTACCAGGTCATTGCGCGCCAGGTCGCTGCCCTGCCATTTGCTGATGGAGCAATCGCCGCCCATGAACGCCTGCCAGTCCCAGAACAGGGTGCGGCTGGTCTTCGCCACGTCCTTCTGGATCTGCACGATCTGCCGCAGCGGTTGCGGCTGGGAAGCCGCGCAGCTGCCGGCATTGCGGCGCTTGATGGAGTCCGGCGGCCCTACCAGCAGGATCACGCTCTTGGGCAGGTTCTTGCGCAGCAGCGCGACTTTCTCCTGCAACTGGCTGCGGTAGAGCTGCAGGTCCAGGTCGTCATCAAAGGCTTCGTTGGTGCCGTAGGCCAGCACCACCATGTCCGGACGCAGGGCCTTGAGGGTTTCCAGCCAGCCGGGCTGCCACTTGTCCAGCACGTCCAGACGCGCGCCATTGATGCCTAGCGCGGAATAGATCACCCCGGCGCTCTTCTGCCCGAGGATGTTCCAGCCGCCCAGGGCCAGGCCCTGGTTGTTGGCCACGTTCAGGTCCAGGGGCAGGGTCAGGTTGTTGAACGGCGGACTGAAGCGCCACTGTCCACCGGTGGCGGCCAGCATGCGGCTGCTTTTATTGAGGTTGTCCCGGGCGGTCAGGGTGTTGTTGCTGGACGCCTGGTACAGCGCGGAAATCCGGTACTGCTGGTTGCTCGGCTGGCGCTCGGCGATGTGCACCCGGGCTCCCGGGGTCATCGGCAGCGACAGGTAGCCGCCCAGGGGAAACTGGTTGCTCTGCTGGTTGCGCGCCGACACCAGGGACCACTGGCGCTTGGCCGCACCCAGGATCACTCGCTCATAGCGGGTGCCGGGCACCGGCGTGGCCGCCACAAAACCGATGCCGCCATCGCCGTACTGCGCTTGCAGCAGGCGGCGCATCTCGCCGCTGAACAGGTCGGCGGCGGTGTGGGAGTCACCCAGTTGCACGATGTTGATGGGCGTGCGGTCGGAGGTACTGAACTTGCGCGCCAGCAGTGCCAGGTTCGGGTCGGTGCCGGTGGTCACGACTTTCTTGGTGCCGCTCCCGGACCGCGCCAGGGCCGAGGCCGGAGTGGCCTGGACCTCGGTGGTCGGGCTGCAACTGCTCAGCAAGGTGATGCCCAGCAACAGCGCAATGCCTTGCAGTCGCCCCATATCAGTGCTCCGTCAATTGTTGGCTGGGGAAATTGATCAGCGAGATCACACGCTCAGCGATCAGCTTCTGCCCAGTGGTGGTGAAATGGATACCGTCATCGACCCGGGTCTTGACCTTCTTGCCGTCGCCGGTGGTGCGGTAATAGGAAAACTCGTCGTTCTGGTAACCGAGAATCTCGTTGGCCGAGACGAAATGCTGCTGATAGCGCTCGATCTGGCTCTTGTACAGGTCGCTCAGGTAAGCCATGGCCGTAGACAGCTTGGGCTTCTCCATGTTCGGCGGGCCGACCCAGATCACTTGCACATTGTGGGCCTGGGCGGTGTCGAGGATCGAATCGATGCGCTGGCGATAGGCCTCTTCCCAGTCCGGGGTCTTGAAACGCAGGAACGGTTTGCCCTTGGCCACCGGCATGTCCCACGGGTCGTTGGGACCGAGGAAGATCACCATCAGACGGATGTTCGGGTTGCTGGCCAGGGTGCTCTCAACGGTCTTGGGCCAGTTGAAAAAGCTCGGATAGGCAAGGCCGGTGCTCTGTTTGCTGAGGTTCAGGCTCTTGACGTTGTAGCGCTTGCGCAGGGTGTTGGCCATGTGCGGCGCCACGCCCTGCATCAGCGAGTCACCGACAAAGAACACCTCGTCGCCAGTGGCCAGGCTGGCCATCAGCGGCGCCACGCCTGCCTGCTGGACCTTGGGCCCATGGCTGAGCGCCGGAGCCACGGCCACCGGCTGCGAGGCAACCGGGGGCGGGGCCTGGGGAGCCGCATGGGCGGGCGCGGCATGAGCGGGGGCAGAATGGGCGGCGCTCAGCGGCGGATGCTCCGGCACCGGCGCGGCGGCGACCTTGGGCAACGGCTGCGGCTCGTCGTCCGTCGCCGCTTCGGCCTGGGCCACCGTCAGGTCGGCCGTGGCGGCAAAGCTGCCGACAAAGGCCACCCGGGCATTCTCCAGTGCCTGGTTGAGCTGGGCGCCATAGCGCCACTGCGGGTTCTGCGACAGCCCCGGGATCTCGCAGTCATCGTGATACTTCTGCTGGCAGTAGAGGCGGATCGACTGCTGGTTGAACCACACCAGCAACAGGCTGGTCACCACCAGGGCGTAAAACACCTTGGCTGCACTGCCGAGGCTGACCGACAAGGGCGAACGCTTAGAAGCTGGCATAAATGAACCCCGGCACGCCCGACGGTGAGGCGAAGATGACCACGCAGATGAACAGCCCCAACGGCACTGGATAGAACAGCCACGGCAAGCTGGTGGCGGCCGTGAACAGGCGCTGCAGCAGCGCCACGATCCGTGGGTAGAACGCAACGAACAGCAGGCAGCCCAGCAGGCTCAGGGCGCTGCCGGCCAACCCGCTGAAGGACAGGCCGCCCAGGCCGCCGAGCATGTCCATGGCATCGGACAAGGTCGCGCAGCGGAAGAAGATCCAGGCCAGTGACACGTAGTGGAAGGTCAGCAGGCGGGCCGCCAGGTCCGAACCGATCCAGCGCGGGCCCCGGGCCAGCAGCGGGCTGCTGAACTTGTACAGCGCCAGGCCCACGCCATGCAGCGCGCCCCAGATGATGAAGTTGGCGCTGGCGCCGTGCCACAAGCCGGAAATCAGCATGGCCAGCAGCATGTTCAGGTTGCCGCGCCACACCGGGCCGCGGTTGCCCCCCAGCGGGATGTACACGTAGTCACGGATAAAGGTCGACAGGCTGATGTGCCAGCGGCCCCAGAACTCCTTGAGATTGCGCGCCGCATAGGGGTAGTTGAAGTTCAGCGGCAGGCGGAAGCCCAGCAACAGGGCGATGCCGGTCACCAGGTCGGTGTAGCCGCTGAAGTTGAAGTAGATCAGGAACGAATAGCCGTAGACCGCCCGCAGGATCTGCTCGGCCGAGAAGGCCACCGGGCTGTCGAACACCGGGTCGACCCACTCGTTGGCCAGCCAGGAACTGAGGAAGAACAGCTTGACCACCGCCACCGCGATCAGGCCCAGGGCCCGTTGCGGCTCCAGCACCTGGCGCAGCTGCGGCGGGTTGATCTGCTCCAGCATCGGGATCGCCCGGTTCACCGGGCCGGCGATCAGGCTGGGGAAGAACGCCAGGTACAGCGCCAGGTCGAAGGGCGAGCCCGGGGTCAGCTCCCGGCGATTGATCGACACCAGGTAGCTGACCGAGTGGAAGGCATAGAACGACAGCCCCACCGGTAGCAGCACCTCCAGCAGCGGCAGCGACACCTCCACGCCAAACTGGGCGAAGGCGTTCTGCACCGCGCTGGTGAAGAAGTCCTGGTACTTGAACAGGTAGAAGGCCCCCAGCACCAGCAACAGCATCAGGCCATTGACCCAGCCCCTGCCGGGGTAACGCTGGCTCAACAGGCCGAGCAGGTACACCAGGGCCGTGTAGCCCAGCAGGATATAGAGGAAGTTCAGGCTGAAGCTGGCGAGGATCGCATAGCTGGCGACCAGCAACAGGGCATTCTGCAAACGCAGGCTGAAGCCCAGGCCCCAATACAGAATGAAGAACAGGATGAAACAGAGGCCGAATTCGATCGAGAGATAGCTCACAACGTAGTCCATTACGTGCAGTCGGGGACAAACCCGGCACAAGGGAGAGCAGGCGGGGGACAGGAAACGGGCGCGATTATGGCAGAGGGGGTTTGACGGTCACAAGTTGAAACATTATCGGCATATTGCCGCAACCGGCACCGTCAGCGTGCGACAGGTGCCCGGTTGGCCGGCGAAGGCGCTAGTCCTGTTCGCCGGCGGCGGCCCGCTGGCGGTTACTGGATGTCTTCGGGCTTGACGATCACCCAGTTCTTGTCGGCGGTCACCGGCAGGCCTTCCTTGGCCTGGGCCGCGGCATGCTTGGCCATCATGCCGTTGAGCTGGGTCATGTACTTGTCCTTGCGGTTGATCCACAGGTGGATGCCGCCCTTGGCCACGTCCACGCCATGAAACAGCATGTAGCCGTCGCTGGTCGGGGTGTCGCCGCCCACCAGTACCGGTTTCTTCCACTCGTCGATGTAGGTCAGGATCGCCGCGTGCTTGCCCGCCATCCAGGTAGCCGGGGTCCACAGGTACGGCGTCAGTTCCAGGCCGAGGTTGGCCTGCTCGTCATACTTGCCGTCGGTGATCTGTTTGCGCGCGGTGGTCAGGGCGCCGGTCTTGCGGTCCTTGAGCAGGGTGGTCACGCCGATGACGTTCTGCGGCTTGACGTTGTAGCCGTACTTGGGATCGGCGGCGACCATGCGCACCAGTTCTTCAGAAGCGGCGGTCATCACGTAGACCTCGATGCCGTTCTCCATCAGCTTGTTGTACAGCTCGGCCTGGCCGGTGAAGACCTTGGGCGGGTTGACCTCGATGGTCTTGACCACATCGCCGTCGTAATAAGTGCTCGGCACCGGCTTGCCGGAGGCCATCAGCTCATCGACGTAGCCCTTGAGCTCCTTGAGGGTGAAGCCGGAGAACACCTGCGCCACCCAGGGGTAGCAGACCATGTCGTCAATTTCACACAGGCGGTAGTAGTAGCTGAACAGGCTTTCCTTGTGCTCGGCGGTGTCCTTGAACGGGATCAGCTTGAGCGACGGGTCGAGGGTGTCGCGAGTGATCAGCCCCTTGTTTTCCATGAAGGGCAGCAGGGACTCTTCCAGGTCGTAGCGGTAGCTGGTGTTGTCCATGTCGAACACCGCGAAGTTGCCCTTGTGGGCGTTGGCCGCGATCATCGCGTCCAGCTGCTTGGCCTGCTCAGCGGGCCAATGCTTCAACTCGGTGGCCAGGGCCTGGCCGGCGAGGCCCAGGCAGAGTGCAACGGCGAGCAATTTCGGTGCGAGTTTCATCGACGGTTTTCTCCCTGAGTGAAAGCCTTCGACGCTAACAAATCCCTGTGACAGTTCTCGTCTCCACGCGACCGCTTGCGTCCCGAGAGCGCCAGCCACATGCGCCTGAGCGTCAGCGGCTTATTCCAAAAACGACAGTTGCCATGCGATATCGTTATTAATTCATTAGATTTCAAGCTGTTAGGCTTGCCGGTTCGCAATCGCCAGAGCCGCGATTGGCACAAGTCTTATCGGAGTCCCAATGAATCTGCCGCTGATCCTCAACCTGCTGGTGTTCCTGGCCCTGCTGCTGGGCCTGGCACAAACCCGCCACACGACTTGGAGCCTGGCCAAGAAGGTCCTGCTGGCCCTGGTGCTGGGCGTGGTCTTCGGCATTGCCCTGCACAGCCTCTACGGCGCCGGCCACCCAGTGCTCAAGGCCTCCATCGGCTGGTTCGACCTGGTGGGCAATGGCTACGTGCAGTTGCTGCAGATGATCGTGATTCCCCTGGTGTTCGCCTCGATCCTCAGCGCCGTGGCCCGCCTGCACAACGCCTCGTCCCTGGGCAAGATCAGCTTCCTGACCATCGGCACCCTGCTGTTCACCACCGCCATCGCCGCGCTGGTGGGCATCGGCCTGACCAACCTGTTCGGCCTGAGCGCCGAAGGGCTGGTGGCCGGCACCCAGGAGATGGCCCGCCTGCAAGTGATCCAGAGCGATTACGCGGGCAAGGTCGCCGACCTCAACGTGCCGCAGCTGCTGCTGTCGTTCATCCCGCAGAACCCTTTCGCCGACCTGGCCCGGGCCAAGCCGACCTCGATCATCAGCGTGGTGATCTTCGCCGCCTTCCTCGGCATGGCCGCGCTGCAGCTGTTCAAGGATGACGCCGACAAAGGCCAGAAAGTGCTCAACGCCATCGACACCCTGCAAGCCTGGGTGATGCGCCTGGTGCGCCTGGTGATGAAACTGACCCCCTATGGTGTGCTGGCGCTGATGACCAAGGTAGTGGCCGGCTCCAACCTGCAGGACATCATCAAGCTCGGCAGTTTCGTGGTGGTGTCCTACATCGGCCTGGGCCTGATGTTCGTGGTCCACGGCCTGCTGGTCGCCCTGGCCGGGATCAACCCGCTGCGCTTCTTCCGCAAGGTCTGGCCGGTACTGACCTTCGCCTTCACCAGTCGCTCCAGCGCCGCCAGCATTCCCCTGAGCATCGAAGCCCAGACCCGGCGCCTGGGCATTCCCCAGTCCATCGCCAGCTTTGCCGCCTCGTTCGGCGCCACCATCGGCCAGAACGGCTGCGCCGGCCTGTACCCGGCGATGCTCGCGGTGATGGTCGCCCCAACCGTGGGCATCAACCCGCTGGATCCGCTGTGGATCGCCACCCTGGTGGCCATCGTCACCTTGAGTTCCGCCGGCGTGGCGGGCGTGGGCGGTGGCGCAACCTTCGCCGCGCTGATCGTGCTACCGGCCATGGGCTTGCCGGTGTCGCTGGTGGCGCTGCTGATTTCCGTGGAACCGCTGATCGACATGGGCCGCACGGCGCTGAACGTCAGCGGTTCGATGACCGCCGGCGCCATCACCAGCCAGGTGATGCAGCAAACCGACAAGGCGCTGCTGGACGCCGATGAACATTCGGAGCTGGAGCACGCGTAAAAGCAGCTACAAGCTACAAGCTACGAGCCGCAAGCAAGAGCCAGTCGGCTTTTACTTGTAGCTTGTAGCTGGCAACTTGCGGCTGTCATCGTCTCTCCCATACCTCGAAGCTGTACGCCGGTTTGTCTCCTTCCGGCGGATTCGGCACCTCTGATACCCGATTCCACTGCTGCTCATCGAACTCCGGAAACCAGGCGTCGCCTTCCGGGTTCAAGGCCACCCGCGTCAGATACAGGCGATCGGCCTGCTCCAGCCCTTGGGCATAAAGCTGCGCGCCGCCGATCAGCATCAGCTCGCTGGCGCCCTGCTCCAGGGCCCATTCCTCGGCCCGGACCAGCGCGGCGTCCAATGACGGATAAACCTCGGCACCTTCGAGCACCAGGCCGGTCTGACGACTGACCACGATGTTCAAGCGCCCCGGCAAGGGCCGGCCCAGGGAATCCCAGGTCTTGCGCCCCATGATGATCGGCTTGCCCAGGGTGGTGGCCTTAAAGAATTTGAAATCCCCCGGCAAATGCCAGGGCATGCTGTTATCGACGCCGATCACGCGGTTTTGTGCCAGGGCCGCGATCAGGCTGAGAGGGAGAGATTTTTTCATGCCGGCGAGGATACCAGAGGCCCCAGGCCTGGCAACTTCACCCGACCGCCGCTGCAGCAGTTATGCTCAGCGCACTTTTAAGCGATGGAATGACGCGTGACTGCACTGACTCCCCTGCAACGCCTGTGGCTGACCGAAACCGTGCGCCTGCGCGAGGAGCACGCCGGCCCGCTGGAGGATCAGGAAGCCAATCGCCTGGCCCGCAACCAGGGCGGCGATCTGGCCACCCGTATCCAGAACCGCGCCCTGTGGCTGGCCCAGCGCGACGGCTTGCACGATGCCCTGCTGCACTGGCACCAGGGCGCGCGCCTGGCGCTGTTGCTGCTCGCGCTAATGGCAGTCCTCAGTGGCGCCGGACTGGCCTTCAGCGCCCTGGGCAACACCCAGCAACCAGTCAACGTGTTCTGGGCCCTGGGCAGCCTGCTGGGCATCAACCTGATCCTGCTGCTGAGCTGGCTGGCCGGCCTGCTGTTTGCCGGGGAGCACGGGGCGGGCCTCGGCCGCCTGTGGCTGTGGCTCAGCGAAAAACTCTCCCGCGATGCCAAGGCCGCGCAGTTGCCGCCAGCGCTGCTGCTGTTGCTGCAACGGCGCAAGCTCAACCGCTGGGCCCTGGGCAGCCTGATCAACGGCCTGTGGTGCCTGGCCCTGTTCAGCGCCGTGGTCATGCTGCTGGTGCTGCTGACCACCCACCGCTACAGCTTTGTCTGGGAAAGCACCCTGCTGGGCAGCGATGCCTTCGTGGCCATTACCAACACCCTCAGCGCCCTGCCCCGCAGCCTGGGCTTCGGCGCGCCGAGCGTGGCAACCATCCAGGCCAGCACCCGGGATGTCTACAACACCGAGCTGATCCGCCAGTCCTGGGCCATCTGGCTGGTGGTCCTGGTGCTGATCTACGGCGTGCTGCCGCGCCTGCTGCTGATGCTGTTCTGCCGCTGGCGCTGGCGACACGGCAAGGCGCGCCTGCAGTTGGACCTGAACCTGCCGGGCTACGCCTCACTGCGCGAACGCCTGATGCCCAGCAGCGAACGCCTGGGCGTCAATGACGCGGCCCCCGAGCAGTTGCACCGGGTCGAAGGCGGCGTCAGCGCCGAGGACAGCAGCGGCGCCTTGCTGGTGGCCATCGAGCTCGACGAGCAACGCCCCTGGCCGCCGCAGCTGCCGGACAGCATCAAGAATGCCGGCATCCTCGACAGCCGCGAGTCGCGCCAGCGCCTGCTGGAGCAGATGAGCCGCTTCCCCCCGGCGCGCCTGCTGATCGCCTGCGACCCGCGGCGCTCGCCGGACCGCGGCAGCCTCGGGCTGATCGCCGAACTGGCGCGCAACGCCAGCGCGACCCGGGTCTGGCTGCTGCAAGCCCCGCCCGGCCAGGCCCTGGATGCCGACCGCCTGGGCGACTGGCACAGCGCCCTGCAACAACTGGAACTGCCCTTCGCAGATTGCGCGCCCCTCGACTGGCTGGAGAACGGTCATGACTGATGCTCGGCAAAAGCCGCTGAAACTGGCGGTGGTCGGCCACACCAACGTCGGCAAGACCTCGCTGCTGCGCACCCTGACCCGGGACGTGGGTTTTGGCGAAGTCTCCCATCGCCCCAGCACCACTCGACACGTGGAAGGCGCCCGCCTCTCGGTGGATGGCCAGCCCCTGCTGGAGCTCTACGACACCCCCGGCCTGGAAGACGCCATCGCCCTGCTGGATTACCTGGAACGCCTTGAGCGCCCCGGCGAACGCCTGGACGGCCCGGCCCGGCTGGCGCGCTTTCTTGACGGCAGCGAAGCCCGCCAGCGTTTCGAGCAGGAAGCCAAGGTCCTGCGCCAGCTGCTGGCCTCGGACGCCGGCCTGTATGTGATCGACGCCCGGGAGCCGGTGCTGGCCAAGTACCGCGATGAGCTGGAAGTACTGAGCGGCTGCGGCAAGCCGCTGCTGCCGGTGCTGAATTTCGTCAGCAGCGCCGAACAGCGCGAAGGCGACTGGCGCGAGGCCCTGGCCCGCCTGGGTCTGCACGCCCTGGTGCGCTTCGACAGCGTGGCGCCGCCGCAAGACGGCGAGCAGCGCCTGTATGAGAGCCTGGCCCTGCTGCTGGAACATGCGCGCCCGGCCCTGCAACGACTGATCAACGACCAGCAGGCCCAGCGCCTGGCGCGCCAGCACAGCGCCGCGCGATTGATTGCCGAATTGCTGGTGGATTGCGCCGCCTGCCGGCGCAGCGTGGCCAGCGATGCCGAGCTGGAGCAGCAGGCCATCGGCGAACTGCGCCAGGCCATCCGCCAGCGCGAGCAGCGCTGTGTCGAAGCCCTGCTCAAGCTCTACGCCTTCCGCCCTGAAGACGCTGCCACCAGCGACCTGCCGCTGCTCGATGGGCGCTGGGGCGACGACCTGTTCAACCCGGAAACCCTCAAGCAACTGGGGGTGCGGGTCGGTGGCGGGATCGCCGCCGGCGCGGCGGCCGGGGCCGGGGTGGACCTGCTGGTGGGCGGCTTGACCCTCGGCGCGGCGGCCCTGGCCGGGGCGATTGCCGGTGGCGCGCTGCAAACTGCCCGCAGCTACGGCAGCCGCTTGCTGGGCAAGCTCAAGGGCCAGCGCGAACTGACCGTGGATGACAGCGTGCTGCGGCTGCTGGCCCTGCGTCAGCGCCAGCTGGTGCAGGCGCTGAACCTGCGCGGGCATGCGGCGCTGGACAGCATCCGCCTGGCCACGCCGGAGGACAAAAGCTGGCGCGAGGGCAAGTTGCCGGAAGCCTTGAACAAGGCTCGGGCGCATCCGCAGTGGTCGTCGCTCAACCCCCATGCGCGCCTGAGCCAGGCCGAGCGCCAGGAGCAGATAGAGGCACTGGCCGAATCCTTGGTGGTTCAGGCGTAGATCGCCTTCGCCGGCAAGCCGGCTCCTACAACGCTCTGTAGGAGCGGGCTTGCCCGCGAAAGGGCCCTCAATCCCCCAACAACGCCAAGGCCTTGTCCTTGAGCACCTGCAACTCCATCACCGGCACCCACAGCTCCTTGGCCTGCTCGTCCCAGTGGCGCAGGCGCAGACTCAGCGCACACAGCGGGTCGAGTTCGAAGGCTGCCGCCTCTGCCGCGTTCATCACCCCGCCCTGATACTCCAGGGTGTGCCGGCTGGCTTCGCTCAGGCGCTGGTAATACCCGGGCTCCTTGAAGGTCAGGTAGCGCTTGGCCTGGACGTGGTACTCCACCAGCCGCGCCAGACGCTCGCTGAAACCCGCCCGGCGCAGATAATCCGCCCCCAGGCGCTCATGGCTGACTACGCCAAAACCGCCCATGTTCTCGGCATCCTGCTGGCAGATATGCCCGATATCGTGAAAGAACGCCGCCAGCACCACTTCGTCGTCATGACCTTCGGCCAGGGCCAGCTGCGCGGCCTGGGACATGTGCTCGATCTGCGACACCGGCTCGCCGATGTAGTCGTTATCGCCAAAGCGCTCGTACAGCGCGAAAACCTGGTCAATCACCTGCTGGCGACTCATCACGCCTCCCCCAGCAGCCGGGCGATATTGCCCTCGGCCATGGCCGGCCCGACGCTCATGCCCACGCCGCTGTGCATCAGCGCCACATGGACCCCGGGCGCGGCTTCCAGGAAGGAGAATGGTCCGGGGCCACGGGCGCCGTACACGCCCTGCCAGCGCTCCACCACCCGGACCTTGCAGTTCAGGGTCTGTTCGGCCAGTTCGATCAGCCAGTTGTCCACCTGTTCGGCGTTGAACGGCGATGGATCGCTGCCGTAGTCGTGGGAGTCGCCGATGATCAGCTCGCCGTAGGGCGTCGGGCTGAGCAACAGGTGAATGCCGTGTTCATGCAGGTGCGGCGCCTCGCGCTGGATTTGCGCCCGCACCGCCGCCGCTTGCGGCAGATCGGCGAAGGCCCCGTAGTGCACACAGCTCAGCCCGGTGAGCAAGGCATGTTGCAGCTTGAGGTCGACCTCGGGCCGGGCGCGGAGCATCTGCAGGCGGCAGACCTGCGGCTGCAGGACAGCGATCTGCTCGGCCAGCAGGGTCTGATAGTCGTGCCCAGAACACAGCACGATCAGCGGCGCATGAAAGCTGCCGGCGGTGCTGTGCACCTGGCCCGGCTGGATGTCCCGGACCAGGGTCGAAAAATGGAACTGCACCCCCAGGTCGCGGCGCAGGTAGTCGATCAGCAGCGGCAGCGCCTCGCGGGAATACAGTTGCTGATCATCCAGGCCGTGCAAGGCCGCCCGATGATGGCGGAACTGGCCGCCGTACAGATCATTCAGCGCCGCGCCCCGCAGCAGTTCGACGCGGTAACCGTGCTCCCGCGCGCGTCCGGCGCAGAAGGCTTCCAGCAACAGTTCCTCGGCTTCGTTGCGGGCGAACAGGTAGGAGCCGTTGCGCTTGAGTGGCAGGCCCGCCAGCTGTTGCCAGTCGGCCCAGATATCGCGGCTGGCCCGGGCCAGCTCCAGCATGATGCCCGGCGGTTGGCCGGTGACCAGGGCCTGGCCGAAGTTGCGCACCGAGGCACCCAGGGGCGTGGCGCTGCGTTCGAATACCCGCACCCGCAAACCGCGCTTGGCAGCGGCATAGGCGTGGGACAGGCCGAGGATGCCGGCGCCGACGATCAGCAGATCGCTGTGTTGGGTCATGTTCATGTCTCGTTGTTTGTGGCGAGGGAGCTTGCTCCCGCGGGAGTGCGCAGCACTCCCAGGCAGATGCACCGCACGGTCGGGATTCAGGGCCGCTGCGCCGCCCAGCGGGAGCAAGCTCCCTCGCTACAGCAGCCCCTGGCGTTACTGCGCGGCAACCTTTTCCGACTTGCCGTCATAGCGCTTGCGCCATTCGGCGAGGATCTGGTCGCGGTTCTTCGAGGCCCAGGCGAAGTCGTTCTTGATCAGGCGCTGCTCGTAGTCCGCCGGCAGTTCGGTCTGCGGCTTGGCGATGCCCGGCTGGGCCAGCACGGCGAAGTTTTCCTTGTACAGCTCCATGGCCGCGGGGCTGGCGGAGAAGTCGGCGAGCTTCTTCGCTGCCTCTTCATGCGGCGTGCCCTTGATCACCGCCGTGGCTTCGATCTCCCAGCCCAGGCCTTCCTTGGGCAGCACGATGTCCAGCGGCGCGCCCTGGCGCTTGAGCTGCACGGCCGGGTATTCGAAGGAGATGCCGATGGGGAATTCACCGGCGGCGGCCAGCTTGCACGGCTTGGAACCGGAATGGACATACTGGCCGATGTTCTGGTGCAGCTCATCCATGTACTGCCAGCCCTGCTTCTCGCCGAAGGTCTGCAACCAGGCGCTGACATCCAGGAAGCCGGTGCCCGAGGATGCCGGGTTGGGCATGACGATCTTGCCCTTGTATTCGGGCTTGGTCAGGTCCTGCCAGCTCACCGGCTTGCTCAGGCCCTGTTTCTCGGCCTCCACGGTGTTGAAGCAGATGGTCGCGGCCCACACGTCCATGCCGACCCAGGCCGGTGGGTTGGCGGCGTCGCGATAGTTCGCGCCGATCTGGCCCAGGTCCTTGGGCGCGTAGCTTTGCAGCATGCCCTGCTGGTCGAGGATCGCCAGGCTGGACGCCGCCAGGCCCCAGACCGCGTCGGCTTGCGGCCGGGCTTTTTCCGCCAGCAGCTTGGCGGTGATGATCCCGGTGGAATCACGCACCCACTTGATCTCCACATCCGGGTTGGCCTTTTCGAAGGCCTGCTTGTAGGACTTCAATTGCTCGGCTTCGAGGGCGGTGTACACCGTCAGCTCGGTCTTCGCCGCAAAGGCATTCAGGCTGACAGCAGAGAGGACGGCAGCGGCAAGAGCCAGGGGCTTGAACATGGTGCGGTTCCTTGTTGAGTGCGGATCAGGGGGTGAGTGAGCAATCAGTGGCCCGGCGCGGTTTGCCGCCAGGCCTGGGAGCGGCGCAACAGCCCGCGCGAAGCCCAGGCCAGGAGCAGCGAGACGCCGGCCGAAGTGAACAGGATCAGGGTCGACATGGCCGCAGCGCCGCCGACGTTGCCGGCGTCGTCCATGTTCAGCACGGCCACGGCGGCGAGGATGGTGTCCGGGCTGTAGAGAAAGATCGCCGCCGACACCGTGGTCATGGCCGAGACGAACAGGTAGCGCACGATGTCCAGCAGCGCCGGCAGGCAGATCGGCACGGTGACCCGCAGGTAGTGGCGGTACAGCGGCGCCTTGAGCGACAGCGCGGCGGCCTCGAACTCCGCATCCAGCTGGCGCAGGGCGGTGGTGGCGGTCATCTGCGCGGTGGTCAGGTAGTGGGCGATGGTGCATACCACCAGCAGGGTCATGGTCCCGTAGAACACATGCAGCGGATTGCCGTTGAGGTTGAAGAAGAACACGTAGCCCAGGCCCAGCACCAAGCCGGGCACCGCCATCGGCACGAAGCTGAGCAGGCGCAGCAGCAGGTTCAGGCCGCGCTGGCCGCGGGTCTTTTCCATCAGGTAGGCACCAGTGAAGATCAGCACGCTGCCGATCAGCGCCGTGCACAGGGCCATGCTCAGGCTGTTGCGGTAGGCCAGCCAGCCACCGCCGGCGGTGTCGTCGAACTGATAGTGCTTCAGTGAGAGCGACAGGTTGTAGGGCCAGAACTTCACCAGCGACGAATACACCGCCATGCCGAATACCAGCAGCAGCACGGCGCAGATCAGCAGCACGATGGCCAGGTAGCAGGCATCGCGCAGCCGTGATGGCGCAGGCCGGAACACTTGGGCGCGACCGCTCATGGCATCACCCTGGCGACGGCGCAGCCAGGCATCGACGCCGAAGCTGAACAGCGCCGGCAACAGCAGGACCATGCCGATCAACGCGCCACGGCCGAACTGCTGCTGCCCCACCACCGCCTTGTAGGCTTCCAGGGCCAGTACCTGATAGTCGCCGCCCACCACCACCGGCACGCCGAAGTCGGTGATGGTCAGGGTGAACACCAGGCAGAACGCGGCGAACACCGCCTGCCGGGTCGCCGGCCAGGTGATGCTGCGAAAGGCCCTGGCGGGACTGGCGCCCATGCTCGATGCGGCGTCGAACAGCCGCGCATCCGCCAGGGACAAGGCCGAGAGCAGGATCATCAGGGCATGGGGAAAGGTGTAGATCACCTCACCAAGGACGATGCCCCAGAAGCCGTAGATGTTCTCGGCGAACAGACCGCGGAGCAGGCCCTGGTTGCCGAACAGATAGACCAGGGCGATCCCCGGCAGCATCGATGGCGCCATCAGCGGCAACAGCGACAAACCACGCCACAGGCCCTTGCCGGGAATCAGCGTGCGTTGCAGGGCGTAGGCGAACAGGTAGGCCAGGGGCACCACGATGGCGGCCACGCTGAGGGAGACTTTCAGGCTGTTGCCCAGCAACCAGTGGAAGTTGTCGCTGGCCACCAGTTCACGTGCCGCCAGCCAGCCACCGCCCTGCCCGGCCTCGGCGCTGAAGCCGCGCCAGAAGATCGCCAGCAGCGGCAGCAGCACGGCAACCCCCAGCAGGACCAGGAGCACAACCTTGCCACCGACGACAAAAATGCGGTCGCCGATCTCGGCACGCGAAGCCTGGCGCGCCCGCTTGGCGGGCAGCGGCATGGACATTGGCAGGCTCATCTTAGGCAAACACCTGGAGGCTGCGCGGCGGCAAGGCCACCCAGATGTCCCGGGCACCCAGGCGCGGCATGGCTTCCGGGGCCAGTTCCGCCAGCAGCACGTGCCCCGGCAGTTGATTGAGTTCAAAGCTCATGCGGCAGCGGTTGCCGAGGAAGGTGATCTCGCGGACCTGGGCCGGGAACAGGTTTTCCTCATGCACCGGCGGGTTCACGCTGATCGCTTCCGGACGGCAGAACAGCCGGCCCGAAGCGGCCTTGGCCGAACCCTCGGCCAGACGCACATTCATCCCGCCGACCTGGGCATGGCTGTCGCTGTTGCGGCTGAAGGGCAGCCAGTTGCCCTGGCCGACGAACTCGGCCACGAAAGGCGTGGCCGGACGATCGTAGATTTCCTGGGGCGTGGCGTACTGCTCGACCTTGCCGTTGTTCATCACGGCAATGCGATCGGCCATCAGCATGGCCTCGTCCTGGTTGTGGGTGACCATCAGGGTGGTGATGCCCAGGCGCCGTTGCAGTTGGCGCAGCTCGCTGCACAGGTGCTCGCGCACCCGGGCATCCAGGGCCGACATCGGTTCGTCCAGCAACAGCAACGACGGCGAAGGCGCCAGGGCCCGGGCCAGGGCCACGCGCTGCTGCTGGCCGCCGGACAGCTGGCCGGGGTATTTCTTCTCGCTGCCGCTCAGGCCCACCAGTTCCAGCATCTGCGCCACGCGCTTGCGCGCTTCTTCGCGGCCACTGCCGGACAGGCCGTAGGCGATGTTGGCTTCCACCGTGAGGTTGGGAAACAGCGCATAGGACTGGAACAGGATCCCGTAGTCCCGGGCCTGGGGCGCCAGCAGCGAGACGTCCCGATCCCCCAGGTACAGCTCGCCCTGGTCCTGGCGCTCCAGGCCGGCAATGCAGCGCAACAAGGTGGTCTTGCCGCAGCCGGATGGCCCCAGCAGGCACACCAGCTCACCGGCGGCCACATCCAGGGATACGTTATCCAGCGCAGTGAAAGCGCCGAAGCGCTTGTGCACGCCGCGCACTTTCATCGGTGCGCCGGGGTTAGCAAGGGCGGTTGCGGTTGCAGGGTTCATGGACAGGCCTCATCAAGCAGATGAGGCAAATCCTAGAGTTGTAATGCGTCGGTCATATGGCAGTAAGGCAAAAACGACCGATAGTGGTATTCAGGGATTTTGGTTCAACCTGCCAGTGATGTGCTGGTTGATCGGACGCCTTCGCGAGCAAGCTCGCTCCCACAGGGGGGAATGCATTTCAATGTAGGAGCGAGCTTGCTCGCGAAGCCATCGGCATGGCCGATGCAGATCCTTCAGGCAGGAGCCATTTCCTGCGCCAACCCGAGAAACGCCGCTGGCAAGCGCGCGTTCTTGCGCTCCTTGAGGCAGTACAGGTACTCGACGATCTGCGGCGCGTTTTCGATGCTCAACACGCGCAACTGCGGGTCGTGGGGCACTTCCTGGCGAGCAATGATGCTGATGCCGATGTTGCGCAGCACCGCCTCGCGGATCGATTCGCGGCTGCCGATTTCCAGCAGCGGGCCGAAGCCGACGCTGGCGTCCTTGAGCAGGGCTTCGGTGAGGCTGCGGGTGGTGGAGCCCGGCTCGCGCATCAGCAGAGTGTGCCCGGCCAGGGCATTGAGCGGCACGTGCTCCAACGCCGCCAGGGTGTGGTCACGGTGCACCGCCAGCACCAGCGGGTCGCTGCCCAGCACCCGACGGATCAAGCGCGAGTCCTCCAGCAACTGTGACGAGGCCGCCACATCCACCCGGTAGTCCTCCAGGGCTTCGAGGACTTGCTGGGAATTGCCGATCTCCACCGACACGTCCACCTGGGGCAGGCGCTGGCGGAAGGTCTTCACCAGATCGAGGATGTAGTACGGCGCCGTGGCGGCGATGCGCAAGGTGCCCTGTACCTGGCCGCTGTTACGCAGGAAGAACTCGATGTCGGCTTCTTTCTGCAACAGCTCCTTGACCATTGGCAGCAGGCGCGTGCCCTCGTCGCTCAGGCTCAGGCGCCGACCGCCGCGGTAGAACAGTTCCACCGAGTACTGGCTTTCCAGGTTGCGGATCTGCGTGGTCACCGTCGGCTGGCTGAGGCCAAGCTTCTTCGCCGCCAGGGTAATGCTGCCCAGGCGGGCGACCATGTAAAAGGCCTTCAGCTCCGCGCTCAGCATGGCGGCTTGCCGCCGCTGCAAGCTTGCAGCGGCAAGCCGCAAGCTGAAGCCGGTGCGCGTGAGTTCATCACTCTGGTTCTCTCCTCGGTTGCTTGTTGCTTGTTGCTTGTTGCCTGCCGCTTGCCGCTTGCCGCTACGGTGTCCTATTTGCGCAGCAGGCGCAGGCCGTTGAACACCACCAGCAGGCTCACGCCCATGTCGGCGAACACCGCCATCCACATGGTGGCGAGCCCGGCAAAGGTTACCCCAAGAAAGATCGCCTTGATGACCAGGGCGAGGGCGATATTTTGCTTGAGCACCACCGCGGTCTGACGCGACAGGCGGATGAATGCCGGGATTTTGCGCAGATCATCGTCCATCAGGGCGACATCCGCGGTTTCTATCGCGGTGTCGGTGCCGGCCGCAGCCATGGCAAAACCGATCTCGGCCCGGGCCAGGGCCGGGGCGTCGTTAATGCCGTCGCCGACCATGCCGACCCGGTGGCCCTGGGCGTACAGACCTTCGATGGCTTGCAGCTTGTCGCTGGGCAGCAGGTCGCCCCGGGCCTGGTCGATGCCTACCTGGGCGGCAATGGCCTGGGCGGTATGCGGGTTGTCGCCGGTGAGCATCAGGGTCTTGATCCCCAGCTCGTGCAACTGCCGGATGGCTTCGCGGCTGGATTCCTTGACCGTGTCGGCCACGGCGAACAGCGCCAGCGGGCCGTTGCGGTCCAGCAGCAGGACCACGGTCTTGCCCTGCTGCTCCAGGGCGAAGAGTTTTTCTTCCAGGGCCGGGGAGCACAGGCCCAGCTCTTCTACCAGGCGGTGATTGCCCAGGTGATAGAGCTGGCCGTTGATTTCACCGCGCACTCCGCGCCCGGCCAGGGCTGCGAAGTTATCCACAGGGTGCATGGCCAGCTGTTTATCCACAGCCGCGCGAGCAATGGCCAGGGACACCGGGTGGTCGGAGCGCCCCGCCAGACTGGCGGCCAGGGCTGGAGCCGTGTCCAGGGCCAGTGGGTCCAGGGCCAGGAAATCGGTCTGCACCGGCTTGCCGTGGGTGATGGTGCCGGTCTTGTCCAGGGCCAGGTAGTCCAGCTTGTAGCCGCCCTCCAGGTAGACCCCGCCCTTGACCAGGATGCCCTTGCGCGCCGCTGCCGCCAGGCCGCTGACGATGCTCACCGGGGTGGAGATCACCAGGGCGCACGGGCAGGCCACCACCAGCAGCACCAGGGCGCGGTAGATCCAGTCGAACCAGGCGCCGGCCATGAACAGCGGTGGAATCAGCGCCACGGCCAGGGCGAAGGCGAACACCGCCGGGGTGTAGATTTTCGAGAAGCTGTCGACGAAGCGCTGGGTCGGGGCCCGCGCGCCCTGGGCCTGTTCCACGGCATGGATGATCCGCGCCAGGGTCGAATTGTTGGCAGCGGCGGTCACTCGGTATTCCAGGGAGCCGGCCTGGTTGATAGTGCCGGCGAACACCTTGTCGCCCACGGTCTTTTCCACCGGCAGGCTTTCACCGGTGATCGGCGCCTGATCGATGGTGGAACTGCCGGACACCACTTCGCCATCCAGGCCGATGCGCTCACCGGGACGGACCCGTACCAATGCACCCAGTTCGACGTTTTTCGCTTCCTGTTCGCTCCAACTGCCATCGGCCTGCTGCACCGTGACCTGTTCCGGAGTCATCTGCATCAGACCGCTGATGGCGTTGCGCGCCCGGTCCAGGGAGCGGGCCTCGATCAACTCGGCCACGGTGAACAGGAACATCACCATCGCCGCTTCCGGCCACTGGCCGATCAGCACCGCGCCGGTCACCGCGATGCTCATCAACGCGTTGATGTTGAGGTTGCGGTTCTTCAGGGCGATCCAGCCCTTCTTGTAGGTGCCCAGGCCGCCGCTGAGGATCGACACCAGGGCCACCAACGCCACCACCCAATCGGGGGCGGCATTGGTGAAATGAATGATTTCGGCGGCCAGCGCACCGACCCCGGACAGGGCCAGCGGCCACCAGGCCTTCTTCACCGGTGCGGCGGCAGGGGTGGTTACGGCGCCATCCTGCTGCAGGGGCTCGGCGTGCATGCCCAGGGATTTGATCGCCTCGATGATCGGCGCGGTGCTCGGCAGGTCGTGGGTCACCCCCAGCACGCGGTTCATCAGGTTGAATTCCAGGGCCTGGACCCCGGCCAGCTTGCCCAGCTTGTTCTGGATCAGGGTCTGCTCGGTGGGGCAGTCCATGGCTTCGATGCGAAAGCTGCTCAGGCGCGCGCCGGCGCTCGGGGTTTCGCTCAGGGTAACCCTGGACGGTGCCGGGTCGGCGGAGCCGCAGCAGGAAGCGCCATGGGCGGCGTGGGCGTGCGCCTTGACCGGCTGCAGCTTGCCAGCCGGGGCGTGGCTGTGATCGTGATCGTGATCGTGTTCAGCATGGGTGTGCTGGGCGTCGGGCTTGCGCGGGTTGTGAATCGAGTCGCTCATAAGGGTCGCGTCCGAGTAAAGGTGCTTGTTGCCAAGTGAACACCCTGTAGCCACTATAGGGTCAAGCACCCATTCGGAGACGACGGCAATGAAGATTGGCGAACTGGCGAAACTCACCGACTGTCAGGTCGAGACCATCCGTTACTACGAGCGCGAAGGACTGCTGCCGGAACCGGCTCGCAGCGAAGGCAACTACCGTCTCTACACCCAGGCCCACACCGAGCGCCTGACCTTTATCCGCAACTGCCGCAGCCTGGACATGACCCTTGAGGAAATCCGCAGCCTGCTCAACCTGCGGGACAGCCCGGAAGGCCAGTGCGCCAGTGTCAACGCCCTGATCGACGAGCATATCCATCACGTCAAGGCCCGCATCGACGGGCTACTGGTGCTCCAGGAGCAGTTGCTGGATCTGCGCCAGCGCTGCAGCGAAGGCCCGGACCTGGATCACTGCGGCATCCTCCAGCGTCTGGAAGTCAGCGGTTCGGTGGCCCCCAGCGAGGCCGAGCCGTCCCATGTCGGCCGCAGCCACGGGCACTGAGCCCCGGGGCGCGGCCTCAGGCGCCGCGTCGCGCGCTGCCGATCAGCCGCAGATAAGTGCCTTCGAGCATCGTCAGCAAGCGCTCGCCCAATTGCCGCGAGGCCAGGCCTTGGCGTACCAGCCAGGCGCTGAACAGCCCCACCAGGCAACCGCCGAGAATATCGAAGGGGAAATGCACCCCCAGGTAGACCCGGGCCCAGCTCACCAGCAGCGCCAGGCCCAGCATCACCAGCCCGGTCTTGCGCAGGGGCGCGAGGATCAGCGCGAACGCCATGGCAAACATGCCGCTGGCATGATCGCTGGGGAAGGACGCACCGGGCGCATGGGCGAGGAAGTTCTGCCCCAGGCCGATCATGAACGGCCGTGGATGGAACCACAGCTCGCGGATCAGCAAGTTGCTGGCCAGGGCCAGCACGATGGCCAGGGTCGCAAGCAGCACGATCATGCGCTGGCGGCGTTCGCCGAAAACCCAGAGCACCGCCAGCAGCAAGGGCACGCTGAGCACCAGCCATTGCGCGAGGAAAACCGCCAGTGTACGCATCGGCATTGACGCCCCGGCACTGGCGTTGATGGCCAGGAACAGGCTTTGATTGAGTTCTTCCATTCGCGGCTCACGTTGAAGTTCACAAGGGCGACGTCCTGCGTCTGGTGGGGGCGCTAAACAGAGCGTAGCTGGCCGCCAGGCACAGTCAGGCCCGGGACAATTCCGGGCACAGGTCGATAAAGACAACAGGTTCAATCGACAGGGGCCGCGCGGTGTCAGCCGCGCGGCCCCTGGCACAGCAGATGGAAGCTTAAACGGCCATCGGCGCGGTCATCGGCGCGTGGTGCTCGTAGCCTTCCAGGGAAAAGTCGCTCGGCTCGATCAGCTCCAGCCACTCTGGCTGGTAGACGCCGGTCTTGGCGAACTCCGGTACACGCTCGGAAATCACCAGCTTGGGCATCGGGAACGGCTCGCGCTTGAGCTGTTCGTTGAGCATGTCCAGGTGGTTTTCGTAGACGTGGGCATCACCAATGAAATAGGTGAACCAGCGTGGCGTGTAGCCGGTCAGGCGGCCGATCAGGCTCAGCAGCGCCGCACCCTCGGTGAGGTTGAACGGCGTGCCCAGCATTTTCCTCCCCCCATTTTACTGCACATTACGTTGACTGCTAATGCCTTCCAAGCAAATTAGTATGTGTTAATTATATCTTCTGCACATTGACAAAGCAAACCCTAGCACTGGATAAAAAGCCAGCTTCATCAAGTCCTTCTCAGGACTACCTGCCCTGAGGGCCCTTAAATACGGGCCTATATGATTAAGCTTGGCAATGACCATCTAGGATGGCTGGAAAATCTATCTCCCTTAGGATCAGCTCCGGCAATTCCACGAGTGCTACGGCTTAAACAGCAGGGAGAATCGATGCGCCTAGATCAGATGCCATACCACTCGATGCCCACATCTGATGAGCCAGAGGTTTACGACCAGGCTCGATCGAAGATGGATAGTGCATGCGAAGTGATTACGTCAACTTCAGCTAGCTTTTGAGCTTTGAAGCGCTTATGGATCAAGGCACACTGTATGTGGACTCATACCCGTATCGATACCGTTTGGGATGTCGATGACTGCACAACCCTCGACGAGATTGCTGGGTACTGCGGCATCGATAGATGCCGCACCTTTGGCCAGTCAAAGACCACTCCGCTACACAGCAAGTGGGGCAATGATTCTCAGAAACGTTGAAAGGTTTACTATCAAGCTATCAACCACTTTCAGTACGTCGGCCATCTTATCTAATTTGTTGATCGCAGCATCAAGTCTCTGTTTAACTTCGTTGAGATCTTTGCTTGCGGCCTTGATAATCTCAGTCCCCTTGTCGAAACTCATCGATTGCAACTGATCCAGATAGAAAAACAGCTCCTGTCCGAACTGGTGAAAGACCGCACGCTGCTGGGCGTTATAGCTAAACGTCATACTCAGCTCGTTTAGCTTAATCACGACGTTAGTGCAATCCTCGATAGATAGCACGGCACTTACTTTTTCCATTGGCTGTCTCCTTACTTGCGGTTTGCGACATAGTAGTCAACGAACGGCTTTATCCTTGCGTTAAAGCTTTCAAGAGAGGCGTTTAGCGCCACCAAGGCATTGTCCCCCTTGGGATGCATCGAAAATTCGTAGAGGTCGTCATTGGCTTTCCTCATGGCCGCAATTACCTCGTCTGGCCGCTGGGAAACGCTTCCCTCGTACAGAGCCGCTGTCGCTTGAGCCTGACCCAAGATATCTAGGAGCTGAGTATCCGTGAATTGTGGCGAGGTTTGTGCAGCTGCAGGGCCTTTCATCGGTGTTTTTGATTCTTGTGCAGCAATCCGTGCATCCACGCCTTGGTTATACAGGTAGGCCAAGTCTGAGAGCTGCGTGCTAAACATTCCCTGATTCTTGAATGAGAGATCTTTCAGATCAGCCTGCAAAGCTACCAAGATGGTCTCGACTGCAGCATGGCCATTTTGAATTGCAGCTTTTAGAGCATCCTGCTGGATCTTTTCTGCGTACATTTTCGTGATGGCAGAGACGAGCTGTGAAGAACCTTGTGCAAACTCGTCTTTATGAAGGGCTTCTACGCCAGTTAGCTTTCTGAACTCCTGATCCAGCCCAGAAACGCTAGCTAGGATACCAGCCGATGTATCGCTAATCCTTTGAGGAGAGTCTGCGCCTGCCATCACTGCGAGTTTGTTGCCAAAGGCTCCGATGAGGCGGATAGCGTCTAATCGCGCTTTGATCCCCTCTGGAGAGTATCTAAAATACAATGGAGTCTTGACCCCATTTTGATTGGCAAATTCGATGTGCTTTTCTTTATGGTATTTGATTTGTGTGAAATAGAACCTACGGGCTAGCTCGTTCTGTTGGGTGTAGTAATCAGTGAATACCGTTGCAGACTGTGACATTGCAGAAGCATAAGATGTCACAGGCTCTTTGAAGTTTATCGTTGTGCATCCAGAAGACATCGATATTAGAGCAACAAAAACTACTGCGGCTGACCTTTTTAAACTCCATACCATGTCCATACGTCAATTCCATTAGTTGTAAATTTCAGTATCTGACGATAGCGCAGCCCAAACAATTGGCAAGTCTCTATCTAAAAATTAGTATGTTTCGTATGCTGTTGATTTACTTTCATGATAATTAGCTTGCTAACTAAGCGACGCCACTTGAAACCCTCGCCGCCCCTACCGTCTCGTTTCGATGTCAGACTCGCCTGGCCGCTGGTTATGTTTGCCGGGGGGTTACGCTGTAGTTAGCAAGCGTTAAACAGATGCTCGCCGAGGCGAGGATGCGCGGCCAGAGAGTACTGGTCTGCAGTGGATTCGTGTTCTGGTATGAGGATGATGGGGTGCCAAGGTGGATCTTGAAAAACACGGGGGGCGAGTCCAGCAGTGATGAAGGAAGCACCCTGTGGCACGAGGGAACGATTCTATCCAAGAACCATGGCCGGATAGTCGTGCAGCCATACATCAGAGAAAATGGCGAGCGTGTTCAAGGTCATACCAAGAACTCCGCTCACGACGGGAGGGCTCTACCACGGCATCCTGACCAGTACGTCACCCTGCCTTTTGAGATCCTAGACGGTGATCTCATGATCGGACTATTTGGTGAGCTCCACTACGAGTAACGCACTGAGTAATCGGCCATAGGCATACCGCGCATCTCAAAAAAACCCTGTAAGGCCTTTATTGAGTGGCCAAATGCTATCGTACCGATCTCGACCTGCCGTCTCGCTGGGAGCATGACAAAGGCCAGTGGCTGTGCGACGCGCCGATATGTCCTGGATATCGACGCTTGCTGACCACCAGGCTTTAACTCGCTGTGCACTCAGCAGTATGGCTAAGCCGTTTTTTCACAGCATGCAAGGAGTGCAAGATGCAGTACGTGGCTTGTTTACGAGTTGGTCAGAATGACGTTAAGGCGCTGATAAATCTGGAAGACCACAGGCGGAACGTCGTAGCTCCGCTGTTGGACATGCGAGGTGACGACGACAGACACCTACAAACATTCCTAGCGAATTGGACTGAGCATCCTTTTTTCCTAGACGTTTCAAGAATAACGAAGGATGTTGGTGAAGAATTCATTACTACTAATGACCTGCACAATCCTCATGGTGCGTTTGAGAACAAACGTCGATTCTTCTCAGATGTGGCAGGCATCAACCAGAACGCAATACCAGTGGTTTCCTGGGTTGATGATGATCCCCAGCGAGCAGTCATTCAAAGTGCACTCGCTCTGCAAGGCGATTTCCCACATATAGCTATCAGGGTTACTTGCCCGGAAAAACCCACTGCGACTTCGTGGAGCAGATTACTATCAATCCTGGATGCTCTTGAACGCCCGGACGCCGCGACGGTAATTTTGGACTTCGGTGCCACCGCTCCAGCCAACACTGCCTCAGGTTCGGATTTCAACGTATCCCTGCGTCAACTCAACAGCTATCAGATACGGAATCTGGTTCTGATCAGCACCTCCTTCCCTATCGATAAGCCGGCCTCAAACACCTCACGTTCCTCCGCCTGTTACGACGTTGCGTGGCAAGCAAGGGTCGATACCAGTGGCATAGAGTCGGATATTGTCTACGGGGATTACGCTGCCACCAATCCAACCGCCTCGATGGAATACATAAGAGGCATGCCTGTACTTCCTTTTGCCTGCTATTACACGCCAACGGAATGGTGGCAACGACGCAAAGGTTCGGACAAGGAATTTGTGCGGTACATTGAAATCGCCCAAGAAATCAGAGGGCTGCCGGGTTACCACGGTGATGACTTTTGCTGGGCTACTCGTGAGTACAGCAGAATTGTCGCCACATCTACAGGTTACGGGAACAACGGCACATGGAATGGGTACAGGATCAATCAGCATATCTGCGCCATGATCGAGTCCATCGTAGCTACGGATAACCGTTTCGATGACTTTGATGCCGACGACTTACTCTAGCAAGCGATAGCGTTGCTTCAAGCTTGCTAGTACATGTGATCTGATCACGCTCATGGGGAGGGCGTCGCATAGCTGGCGACGCACCTCTTTTATGAGGTCGCGACTTTTCGTTGGCACCCCATTCTGGTTCGCGAGTGCGTCCAACTCGCTACGCCACAAGAATCCCGTAAGGTGAAATTTATCCTGGAGCTTGTTGGGTTTCGCCTTTCGAATCATCGCCATGCCGGAATAGTCATCGACAACGAGTACACCAACGTGCGGAAGACAAGACTCAAGAGCCTTCACCAAGTGCTTTGAATGGCAGCATAGCCAGACTTCGTCAAAGCACGCCATATAGGCCTGCTGCTGACCCTCCCAGCGTACCAGGGTGTCAGCATGAGATTTGATTTCGAAAGCGGTTAGCTTTCCATTGGCGTGAACGAGATCGGCGCGTCTGGCCTTATCGATGAAGCACAGCTCCTCAATGAAGACATCACTCTCTTCGTGGGACATCGCTTTCGCGACCCATTGCTTGAGGATTGGGCGGATTTCGGTTGGATTCAACATGCGCGGATTATAGACAGACAATTGAGGCTTCTCACGCTAAAAAGCGCCCAGTCGTCGATCACCACAGGGCCCGCACCAGCGTGATATCTGTCCGGCACGGGGTGAAGACGATGAAGCAAAGCCAGGCCTGGGCTAGGTCATTCCTGGCTTGACCAGCTTACCCCTGGCCGACCTCAGCCCCTAACGGTGGTCGATTCGTAAGGCAGGCGACGCCCGCCCACACGTGGTGAGCGGACGATCGTTTATTCCAACTGTAGCCGCCGAAACAGCTGGCTTTCCGAGCCAACCGATGCTTCCAGTATGAGTCACAACCTCATATGGCCATTGATTCGAGAGCCATTGCCATCATAATGACAGCGCCACGGCGGGCAGCCAAAAGGCCTGCTTGTACCCTGCTGTAGAAGCCTGTTATCTAGCCCTCGCTGCCGACTTTTGCATCCAGGAAATGACATCGAACAAGGACGCTTTATGACTGCAAACCAAGAACTAGCACACGCCCTGCGTATGCGATTTGGCCTTCCACCTACCCAGCCTACTGACGCTCAGCTTGCCAACATCAAAGCTGCAATCAAGCGGATAAAGGACTTTGGAAGGACAGCCACTCAGTCTGATTGGGCTGACGTGGTTAAGAACTATTGCCCTGGGGTTGGAGAGTGGATCTACCGGGGTGCAGATAACTCAGACCTCAATACGCTGCTCGCGTTGGCGCTAGCCGAGGCAAGGAGGGGGTAACACATGAATACGACCAAACTGGCGACATTCAAAGCCAAAATCGAAAGCATCCTACATCCATGGCAATGGCATCCGACGGCAGACCAACTGGCTCGCTTGGCACAAGAGTTCGTTCAAAAAGAGCCTAAAACTCAAATTCAAGCTTTGACGATCTTCCTAAGGCATTTTCCGGGTCAGAAATTTTTAACTTTTGATGGGGTTGATAATTCGGACTACAGCACCTTGCTGACCTTAGCACTTGCCGATGCTAAGGCGGCATCAAAATGACAAGAGAGCAAGATGTAGTTGAAATCCGTACAAAACTCAGCAATTTGCGGAGTGATGTAGTTACTTCACTACATCGTTTTCTTTCAGTAGATCGAGCGGACAAG
The DNA here is from genome assembly GCF_003225665.1 of Pseudomonas sp. TKO26. NCBI lineage: Bacteria > Pseudomonadati > Pseudomonadota > Gammaproteobacteria > Pseudomonadales > Pseudomonadaceae > Pseudomonas > Pseudomonas sp. TKO26. The sequence continues at coordinate 205,761 of NZ_QKLN01000036.1, read as the reverse complement.
ACTAAAAAACGCGATAGTCTTTTGACTTATCAGAGAACCGCTACCGCCTACTTTAATAGCGCTGAAACCTTTGTAGGCGATAGCGAGCTTTTGGGTGCAAGAGATAGCAAGCATTGGGCTCAGGGCTTTGCCGAAGATTGCTTTGCGATACTCGAATCAATACCACAGCATTTAGAGCTTCTTAGGACTGAATTTAATAACCTTGGAGTGCATGATCTTTCCAGCATAGAGCCAACACCAACAGCTTATGCAAATATGCAACGAATGGTTTGTCTTTACCTTACCCCTGAAAAGAGGGAAAGCCTCTATCATAAATTCAAAGAAAACCAACTCCCGATATACGGCTTCGAACAAAAGGCAAAAAACTTTATTATGGTAGACAAACTTCTGGCATTTATTTTTGGCGCCATCTTTCTAACAGCCATCTTAGTGATCGCATTATTTGTGCCCTCACCGTCAGACTTCCAGTACAACGTATTCAGGACAATTTTGGCCTTGGCAGGCGCAGGTATCGGTGCAGTAATTCCCGGCTTTATGGAGGTTCGATTTCAAAAATGGCTACGTGCCGGTGGCGCGCTCGCTGTTTTCGCCGTGCTGTACTTCTTTAGTCCAGCAAACCTGGTTGTCCAAGCAGCAGCTCCGTAAGCCCACCTTTTGAACGTTGTGCGAAACACATGGGAAGATTAGAACTCCAAAAAAACAAAACACGCCCCCAAGTTTCTACCCTCCACCTAAGGACAGCAGATGATCACGAAGATCAAAATACAGGGCTATCGGATCTACGGCGATTTCACGCTGCTGCCCAATAGGGATCTCAACATCCTTGTGGGCGGTAATGACGCGGGGAAGTCGACCCTGATGGAGGCAATTGGTCTCGCGCTCAACGGGCGTATCGGTGGTCGCTCCGCTCAGGAGGAGCTGAACCCGTACTGGTTCAACAAACAGCTGGTTGATCAATTTCTGGAAGACTGCGCCTGGGATGAAAAACCAGCGCTACCAGAAATCCTGATTGAGCTATTTCTAGAAAATCGGCCAGAGCTGCAGTTTCTCTGCGGGGCGATCAACAGCGATAGGAAGACGAATGCCTGCCCTGGCATCTCGTTCAAGGTCATCCCCAACCCTGAGTATGACGAGGAGTTGACCCAATGGCGTACCAAACCCAGCGCGCTGATACCCGTTGAGTACTACAAGATTGAATGGCGTACTTTTGGGGATGAGGTACTGACTCGACGCCCACGTCAGCTTGCCGTTGCGACTATCGACTCCCGTACCGTCCGCTCGACCTCAGGCATCGACTATCACCTTCGCCAAATCCTCAGTGACCACTTGGAGCCGGTCGAGAAAGCCAAGATCTCCCAGCATTACCGCGAGATCAAAGAGTCCATGACCTCTAACTCGTTGGGAGACGTGAACAAACGCCTGAAGGATATTCGAGCGCCACTGGATAACCAGGTGATGGCGTTGGCCATGGATCAAAGCGCTCAATCCTCCTGGGAGGGGTCGGTTACACCACATGTGGATCATGTGCCTTTCGCGCTGGCAGGCCAGGGGCAGCAAGCTTCGATCAAGATTTCGCTGGCCATGCAGCGCCTGACCGAGCACACCAGCATCGTGATGATCGAAGAGCCAGAGAATCATCTGTCCCATACGAGCTTGACCACGCTGCTGTCGCGCATCGAGGAAGCTGCAGGCGAGCGTCAGCTGTTCATCTCCACTCACAGCGCCTATGTGCTGAATCGCCTAGGCCTGAGTTCCTTGCTCCTCCTGCATCGCGGCAAGGCATCTCACATTGAGGCACTTGATCCGGACACCGTCGGCTATTTCCAAAAGCTGCCAGGCTTCGACACTTTGCGAATGGTACTGGCCCACAAGCTCGTCCTGGTGGAAGGCCCATCGGATGAGATTCTGTTCGAGCGATTCTTCAGAGACCTCTACGGTAAGCACCCGATGGAAATGGGGATTGATGTGATGAGCATGCATGGGCTGACGTTGAGACGCTGCCTGGAACTATGTACTGCCATTGATCGCCCAGTTGCAGTGCTTCGAGACAACGATGGGGAAGACCCAGAAACCCTTAAGGAAACCGTCAACGAACTGCTAGAAACAGGAAAGCGAGAGCTCTTTATTGGCGCAAAGGAAGCTGGCAGGACATTGGAGCCACAATTGCGGGCGTGCAACAGCGAAGAGTCTCTGCGCAAGATTCTTGGAGTCACTGATCGGGCCAGCCTTGAGAAATGGATGTCGAGAGAGAAAACGGAAGTAGCACTTCTCATCGCCAAATCCAAGGAGGCGATCACTCCGCCACCTTATATGGCTGCGGCAGCGGCGTTCATTCATGGCTAAAAATTACCTGACCCTGGCAGTTGCGGGCGCTCGCAAGACACAAGGCCTAGTGGAGCATTGCAAGGCATTACCAGCCGATCGTAAAGTTCTGCTCATCACATTCGCACAGGCCAATCAGATCGAGTTGCGCGAGCGTGTAAGGCGGTACGCCGGCGAGCGACCCGGCTTGGAGGTCTCTGGCTGGTTCAGCTTCCTAATACGTCATTTCGTCAAACCCTTCGTCCCGTTTGCATTTCCCGGCAAGCGCTGCAAGGGCTTCAATTTCGAAGGTGATCCAGGGCGATATGCCAGCGGTGAGAATCGTTTTTTCGATTCGTCGGACAGTGTGTATGGGAAAGAATTAGCACGCTTGGCCCACCAACTGATTGGCCAAAGCGGCGGGGCCTTGATTCAACGCCTCGAATGCCTTTACGACGAAATACTCATCGACGAGGTTCAGGATCTTTCGGGTTACGACTGGGACATCCTGGAGGCGCTGTTCGGCACGCGCATTGAGATACGGCTCGTGGGGGACGTCCGACAGGCAGTCTTGTCCACCAATCCTCGTGGACAAATGAAGAAGGCTTTTGCCTACTCGAAATCCATTGCATGGTTCAAAAAACAGCAGAAAGCTGGCCGCTTGGAAATCAATTACAGTTCTGTCACATGGAGGTGCTGCCAGACAATAGCTACCTTCTCCGACACCATCTTCGAGGCGAGCTGGGAGTTTCCGGAAACGACCTCACAGAACCATGCGATCACACCCCACGACGGCGTTTTCCTCGTGAAGAAGACCCACGTCCGTCAGTACGTTGAGACATTCCAACCCAAGTGCCTGCGCAATAGCATACGCTCGGGCAAGGAGTTCGATCTCGACTATATGAACTTCGGGGTGTCCAAAGGACAGACATTCAACCGCGTGCTGATTTATCCGACCGACCCTATCGGCAAGTTCATCAGCAAAGGGGAGTATCTCCTGCCCCTATCCGCAGCCGATTTCTATGTGGCGGTCACACGGGCCGAGCAAAGCGTGGCGATAGTCTTGGATAAGCCAGGGGCCTCACAGATCCCCTATTGGCATCCACCTGGCGCCGCTACACCACCAGATTGATACCCGACTGTGTAACAGCTGAAATTAGCTGGAGCCGGCGTCCCAACGTTTAGTGGCTGCCACACGCAGCATCCCACAGGGACGCTCAAACCACCAAGGAGACTCGATGCACCCTTAGCACGGGTCGAATTACCCCGCTGGCCTGGGACACCTTCGTGCGACACCAAACAACATCTACCCTAAAGCCATCATCTGATCGAGGGTGCTTTCGTCGCGAAAACTCATCATCTCGTTGAACAGCTCCTCTGGCAGTACCCGAGACGCTGGAAGATGATCGATGAGGTAAAGCCGGATAGTCTGAGTAAAGTGAGACGTAACCGCTGACCGAATCCGATCTTCTAGCTCCCCCTCTTTGTACCCGCTGCCATAGTCGAAAATGGCAGCTCTCCATCTGCTTTTGAGGAGATGAAAGCTCAGGACATTTCTTGAGGCCTTGGCGCTTATTCTATGGTGGGGCTCTGCCGTGACTCTGTGGAAATAGGCTGAGTCGATCCGGAACGTCTCCTTCAATCCCGATCCCGAATCATCCCAAAACTCTGGGATGACAAAAATGAGCCGCTGCAAGAAGTCGACCGATAGCTCGCGGGGAGGGGTTACCGTCACCAGCATATTCCCGATGTGCTCAGGAAAAGCAACGTCACGCTCCTTCCATCGAAAATCGAAGCTGATATGAAATTTCTTCATGTCGGCTCCTTCCGCTTGCTGCAGCTTTTCCGTCACCAGGTAGCGAAGGCCGTCGCTCACGGCTACCCCCGCATTTTCGACCATAGCCGAGTAATTCGCGTACTCCACTGGATCGAATCGGACGCTGATTGCCTTTTTGACTTTGCTCTCCGACACGTTTACACACCTCATAGCGTCTACTTTTTAAAACAGGTGACAAACCTGCAGGTAGCGATTATGGTTGCTTCACCCGCCGATGTCGAGCCTACGCCGCAAACGTGTCGCCGTACTAGCAGGGCAAATGAGCCAGGCTCCCATGGACTGGCTCACCCATTCAGCAAAAAACTGGGCCAAGCCCACACTCAGGATTTCACGAATGACGACATTCAACCCCCACATCGCTGCAGATCCTGCAGCACAACAGGCGGCAGCGCCTGCCCCCACTGTCGATGAATACTCAGAGCAGTACACGATGAAGCGCCAGCAGCGCTTATCACTCACCCAGGAAGAAGCCGATTCGGTAAACCGCCAACTTGATTTGATCGAGCGATGCACCGGCAAACGTATTTCCGTGAACAAGCTCATTAAGCAGGCGACTTTGCAGAAAGCAGAGCAGGTATTGGAACAGGGGAAAAATGAATGAGCCGCAAATCCCCTACACCCGCCATCGCGGGCAAATCCATTTTGGTTACCTTTGGGGTCAACCAGACCGACAAGGTCAATAAGGCAGCCAACATGCTGAACAAGTCCCCACGCCAGTTCATACTCGACTCGACGATGGAGGCCTGTGAATCAACCCGCAAAGTACCTAAGCCTTAATGGCTATCGGGTTAGCAGTGCTCGGCGGCGTCTGAGGTGTCCCACGTCTTGAGCCGCCGAGCCACTGCACGATGTTAAGGATCACCCCAGTTCTGCTTGTCCATCCGGAGTTCTCGCCGCAGACACCCAGTGACCCTCGGCATCGCTAAATTCTGTAAAATGGGAAAGTGCGGTTCTGACACGGCCAGTCGTGACGTGAGAATGGAGCCATCAGGTAGTTAAGGATTGCTGGCATGTCACGTTTCAAGGCGCCGCCGCCTCAGGCGATACCGGTCGAATTCGACCATCACGAAGATTTCAACATTGCTCACCCCTCCACAGGCCTGGAATCCTGGGGATTGGTAAAGGTCACCAGCCAGTTGTTACAGCAGCCTGGCGGGAATATCTACCTCAGGGCAGGCAAGCACATCGGGCCCCACAAAGGCTTCGGTGTACGCCACATCTGGCAAGAGCGTGGGCATGACTTGGTAAAGTGGGGCTACCCAACGGTCTATGACGTACCACGTTTTGTGTCCGACATCATCGTGCATGGCACGAACATCGTTTGTGAGTTTGACTCGATGAAGGGGAACGAGCGACTGATCGTGCTTCGGGGTCGCAAGGGGTGCGCAGTATTAGCAGCTTGGCCTATCGGCGATGACCTACTCTATTACAGCGTGGTGACGGCTTATCGCAACCGTACGCCGAACGGGAAGGCTGTCGGGATGATTGAGGGTTTTCAAATCCCAGAAACGCCAAAGGCGCCAGATTTGGCGCCCTTGACTGAAGAAGATATGCGGGATGGTAGTCGCAGCGCTTGCTTAGCTAACCCCTAGGGGTTGGGTCACATGCCAACAGACCGAAGTCTGATGCCGCTACCACACAGATGGCGTCTCCGTGCAATCCACACTCCAGATCCAATTTCGCCTGATGATCTCGGAGCCCTGCTCTTATTTCCCGCACACCCACTATAGCGTCACGACCTGCGTTACACAAGGTGAAATCCCATGATGGGAAGTGAGGATTGGTTATTTCAGATGAAGCTTAAGCCAGCAAAACAGGGACAAAAACCACTCCTGTTGACGCTCGAATCGCCTGGCGAGTCCCAGCGCTGATTGAGCTCGGGCTTGCTTCTCCAGCAGCTTGAGCCCGTTATGCTTGGGTCGCAACGGATGAGCGTGACCAGGATTCTTAACCCATTGCAGGCATCGGCGGATCATTCCCGATCAGCTATGGAAAGGCCACCGGTCGGAATCACTTCGATTTTTTGATCAGATAGCTGCTGACCGAGGCGCACAAGCCAACAACGAGCTCAGCGTCCTCGAAAGAAGGTTCACGCCCTTCCTGGATGTGCCGCCCGAACTCCGACGCGTAAGCCCAGGTTTTGATGACTGCCTTATCCAACGGTGCTGGGATCAGCGTCCTGCAATCATTCATGATCTTTCCGAGGGTGGCTTGTTGGTCGCCAGTGACCTGCCGAGCGACGCACTCCAGCGAGGCCATGGCGTGCTGTATGGCCCCGGTCGGGTCTGGGGACGGTCGGCGTGAGATATCTGCAATAGCCTGGTGAAGCTCCTTGCTGGCCGTGACATGCCCGTGCTGATGCTCAGTTTCTTTTGCCGAGGTCAAAACCTGCTCAAAAGATTCAGAACCGCGCATCTCGATGCGACCATCCAGCAGCTTCCACCCTATGCCGTGCTCAATGAAGAACTCGTTCAGCTCCGTAGTGAAGTGGTCGTACGCGCCAGAATCATAGTTACGGTTACCAAGGTAGTCATCGAGCCGCTCAATGACGTCATACACCTTGAACCACTTGCACTGCTCAAGCCGCTGAACGTTTTCCTCGTGGATATTAGGCCTCTCACTCCAGTTCTGCTTATCGGGCAAAACCTTCAAGGTCTGGCAAATGATTTGGCGCAGGTCTGAGGGCTTGAGACCACATTCGTAGCTCAATTGAATCAGGTACTCCTGCAGCGCTTGCGGTGCGTCTTCCCGGACGGTGATTTCGGTTTCATCGACCAGCAAGAAACCGTGACGCCTTGAAAATGAGTCCTTCATCCTTACCCTCCGCCTCACTTAGTCCAGGGGTAAATCGCCATAGCGAGCTGGCTCGATGATGCCTGACATTGCGAGGTTGGAATAGGACAGAGGCATCGACGCCTGGCCTAAAGCCGTTCGTAACCGTCCGGCAAACACATATTCCTGACACCGCCGCCGAAGGCCATGATGCCCACACTGCGCACACCTGCAACGAGAGCAGATCGCTGAACTCTCTCCAATGCAGCTTGGTGAATCCCCGCCCTAGCACGCAACCTCAATAGTGCCCTCGCGTCCCGTGTTGGCTAGAATTACCGCTACAACGCCTATAAGGAGGCCGTTAATGCCAGACTCCAGAAATGAGCTGCCCCTTTGCCCCAAGAAGTACATCCAAGCCGTAAGCTTGATTCAGGGGCCTGACTACCCTCTCACACTCATCCGCAGCAAGCTGCAACTCAACGAGACCGCCGAACTCATTTTTTCAGAGTTCGCCGACAGCTATTTTCTGAAGGTCGATGACCAAGACAGGTGGGAGAATCAGCGCGTGGGAATGATCGACGCGGTGTCGACGATGCCGTTTAAGTCGCTCGGGATTTTCAAAGAAGAAATCGCGACGTGGTCAGCAGATGACGTTGCCAGAGCCCAAAGCGTTGAAGGCTTCGGTGACTAGTTGCCTCACCGGGACAAGATCAAAGCCCTAGGTCTCCCGCAAAACGCTGGTCGCGGATTGAAGCAGGGGCATGCCCATCGATTATCAGCTTCTGCTGCAGATGGCGTACGAGATGCCAGGCCAAAAGTTCACGGATTTCCAAGCAACCGTGGAGCTGATGGAAGCCATTGGGGTGCTGCGTAGCAAGGGCCTCTCGAAGCGCCGTAAAGCCAACAGCCCCGATGACCGACCTGTGAACACGGATGAGATTATCCAGCCCAGGACGACGCTGGTAGGCGCTTACGATCGATCCAAGGATCAGAGGCAAATCATCCCCATAGGCTCTGCACGCAAGAGACCAGAGCGGACTATCAGACAGTGCGGTCATAGGATCCGATGTCGGGTTCGCATTATCAATAAATTGGCAACATAGCCCCAGGTGCGCGCCGAATCCAGGATACTGAAGGCGTCCGGCAAACTCCTTTCGAAGTCCGACGCAAAGCGCGATGGTGTTCGCGCATGTTCGAGCCGGACGCGATCGCCCTGCCAAGGAATCCTATGCGCCAACGAATCATCACGGAAACCTGTAAACCTATTTTTTAACGTGTTAATCACCGCAGTTTACAGTCTAAAAATTAGGTTTACAGGCCAACATTGTCGAACCGAGCTTCAGGTTACCAAATGCGTTTCGCTAGAAATATGACGGTGACGGACGCTTGTAGACGCCAGTTGTCCGAGACAGGTGGCCGATCATCCCATTGAGACATTTGGTACTTGGGCTGAGGTGTTGCTCGTCAATAGATAGGCACGGGTCTCTGGAGGGCTGGCAGGCCTTGCTATGTCGCCTCGGAAAAGTGCGGCAGTGAGGCACACAAGACTACGAATCGTACAGCTTCTGGGGTTGCGAGCCCTCGCTCGATAGAACGCAACGCCAGGCTAAATGGGATTAGGCGCTTATGCCGTGATCAAGCCGCATAAGCTCGTCATGGATAATTGTGAGTCCCATGGGTGTGCGCAGCACCGCGCAGAATGACTGCCGGCCTACACCTACTAAAGATCTTAAAAGCCATCGCTGCGCCTTTTTTCGAGCTCCAAACACTTCAAACGCGATCGAGAAAACATGCTCGTAACGCGCCTGAAAACAACGATGTCCAGCACTCCAGCAGCCAATAGGGGAGCGAACGCATCGTCCAACAATCTGAAACTCATTCATGCATCAGCCTCTTGTGATACTGGTCTGGTCACCACCCACTGACCGTTCGCAGGTATGGACAGGGCCACCTCGTGGCGCGAGCCAGTAGCTCAGTCACAACGCTTACCATCGAATTGAAGATCTGCTCGCAGCTACCTATCACTCAGCACTGATCGTGCAAAATGGGAAAGATTGGAAGCCCCGCCTCCATTCCTGCGCAATAGGTAACCCTTGATACCAACCTGGCCAGGCCCATCCCGATCACACCTTTCTGAGTCGCCAATCATGACGATCCGTCTCTGACCACTGAGCTCATTTTCTGGCCGGACATTAAGCAGATCGCAGGTGTGCTGGTAGATGCCGGCTTGCGGTTTCATAACACCAATGCGATAGCTGAAACCATAGGCCCCAAGGTGCGGGAAGATCTTTTCCACTACGGGGCCGTAGGCCATTGCCAGGTTTGAACATACGGCCAGTCTCAGCCCGGCAGCTTGCAGTAGCCCAACGGCCTCAACCGCATCTGGATATGGCCGAATGCTCGCCAGCTCTTCCTCCAAGCATCGATCGAGAAATGCGAGTTGGGAGGGCGAGATCTTGATGCCAAAGGACAGCGCAGCCTCGCTTAGAGAAAGGCAACGGGTCATGATAGTTCGAATGTCATCAGCGCGAGGCAGGCGGCCTTGGCGTCGCCCCTCTCGAAGCAACTGTCGAAATGGATGTTTCGGCTGCCGTATCTCTACCAGCGTTCCGAACGCGTCAAAGATTACAGCGCTGGTCTTCATCTGAGTTTCCTTCGATGCCCAGCGTCCACAAGACAGCCACTCTAACGAGAATCTAGTTCAACAACCAGAAACCAAGCTATCGAAGAGTAACGCCAAATTTTGAAAAATCATCCACCAGCGTTTTTCGACCTAGCATTTTTGGAAGCTTGAAAACGTTCCTGTACCCATACCACAAAAACATAGGAATAATGACAAGCCCAACTCCAAAGGTGGCCGTTGCGGCAATAAGCCCAGCTGGAACCGCTGCTAGCGATATAACCACACCCTTTACCAAAGTCGACCTTGCAATAATTTGCAGATCATCCAAGTCGCACTCAACCTTTCCACCAGCCTTCTCAAAAGCGACAACAATTATCGATTTCTTTGAGGCATATTTATAATACCAAATTCGTGGAACATCAGTCGCCAAAGCACCATGTCTCGCAAGATACTTCGGCATCACAACCTCATTGAAATAGAGCGTAGCGCCGTGCTCATCCTCATATCTAACACGTCGATAGAGAGCGTCAAAATCACCGCTCGCTTGAGCGTCATAATTCTTAACAGTCAGTGTCAACTTCTTTAAATCGGACATGCTTCTTCCCTTAAACACACATTAACCATTAGCGAATCTGATGACACCGGGGCCTATGAAGCAGGTTGAGACAGCGTCCTTCGACGCGAGGGCACTCAAGCGGCGACAGGCAGTCGGCTGACCATGACGTAATGATCATTGCCTGACACTGTCCGCAATAACGCCATGCCTTCGACCTCCGCTATCACCTCACTAGGGGGTGTGACAATTGTCATCCCATCAACCAGTTGCCCTGAAAGATCGCCATACACATACGCAACGAAACGATCGCCAACTTCAGCCGCATCTACTAGGTACGCGTCCACTAGCGCGCCCCAATCATGGGCCTGCGCAATCGCCAACTTAGCTGACACCAGACTGGGCAGTCGTATTCCGCGCTCAGCCATCCAGTCCTGGGAATTCAGACAACTCATGGACTCTCCATCACGTTCGAATTTGAAACCTACTCACTTACTGAAAAAAGCTAAACGCCAGCAGCCCTATCAGTCTTCATACACTGACAACTAGGTCTGGCTGAAAGCCAGTTTCTTCAGAGGGATAACCACGAGGATTACTCACAAACCGGACGCCATTAACCACCTCATCCACGGCTTCGTGGGTATGGCCAAAGATCCATAGATCGATCTTAAAATCCATCAGGCCATCCCAATTGTTGCCATAGGCTGCTCGCAAGTGAGGATTGGCTCCTTGGTCACTCACAAACTTCATAAGGGGCGGATGGTGAGTCACAACTACACGCTTACCGTTGAATGGCTGCGACAGCTGAGACTCTAACCACTCCTTCGTCTTTCGATTTCTCGCAATCAGATCATCAGGGTGCAAACGCCGATACTGTTCACCGACACGGATTGCGCGAAAGTCATTCAGTGAGTTACGAGCACACCAAGAAGCAGCTACTGGGTCTCCGGTCGCGGCCAGGCTTGTCCAAGCCGTAGCACAGAGAAACTGCACATCACCGTACTCTAAAACCTGATTTTCCAAGACGTGGACGTGTTCCTCAGCAGCGTCAAGCAGCTTGCTGTGGGTTCGATCTATATTCCCGCTGTAGTGCTCATGATTGCCCATGGCATATACGACAGGCGTGCTGAAGGTCAGGCTGGCCCATCTGGCCCCCCTGGACTCCACGTGGATGTCGCCGGCTAATACGACCACGTCACAGTCCACCACAGGGGGGACGAAATCGGCGAGCTCACAATGTAGATCAGACAGTATATGAAGCTTCATCCCAAGCCTGCTGACGTCGACTTTCTAATAAATTGATCATCACCCGACCCATTCGTCCGGGCTCAGCGAGGCTGCCATCAGTAGGCCCACGATAAACGATGATCGTCACTATTGCTATCTTTCGATATTTATCGACGCATAGCGCTGTGGCCCTATTCTTCGTTTTGAGCGCTCAGCATGCAGAACGAGATAGCAGCAATAGTCCGAGCTCTGCGCGACCTGAGAGGATCGGCTCAGGAGGAGCTTGCCGAGATCAGTTCCCAAGCCAATCTGTCGCGATTGGAGCAGGGGAAAACGCAGGTCTCTTTGGTCAAGCTGAGCAAGATCGCGCTCACCCTAGATTTCGACCTCGTGGCTCTGGTCGCACTGTGTCAGGCACTCCAGGATGGGTCATCACCTATCGATGTCATGGCGAAGGCTTCGAAGGATTTGGAGGGCTTCATAGCAAAGGGAGGCTTGCAGGGCCTGAAGAAGCACTGGGACGCTCGTGAAGGGCTGATAAAGCGCTCGCGAGGCAAACCCAGCAGCCCTGATCGAATTCGCGCCGTACTGGAGCTGAAGGCCAGTGGCATGTCGAAGGCGGAGGTGAGTCGGGCGCTGGGGTTGCCTGAAGCGACTGTCAGGCGTTACTGGCTCAAAGAACTGCCTGGCTAGAAAGGGACTTGTGGAGTGAGAGCAGAGAAGCTCTCCACTTGTCCGATTCGATTTAGCGCGGCGGCATATCCATGAAGCGCAGCCTCGGGTAGATGCGCCTCTCCTCAGCGCATTTGGAAATCTGCAAGAACGCTGACAGCAGTGCGTCTTCCGAAGGGCAGTGGCGGGTCATGACCTCGAACTCGTTGTAATCGAAGGCTAGGACGCGGACACCGACCTCATCCATGAACTTCAAAATCATGTTGCTGTATTCATCGTAGTTGTCGATAAAAAACTCTCTGACCACGACAACTCCCACCAGGGGGCGTGCAGCAAGATCAATGTCCAAGGGCGTGCCGTCCACAAGCGCCAAGGCTGGATTGACTTCTCGCCTGATCGTTGAGATAGCGCCACGTAGTTGCTGAAGGCCGTTCTTCAGCTGACCTATGGCCTTCTTTCGCTTTCTCTCAAGCGTCGTGTTCATCATCGCTGGCGTATTGGGACTGTCCTTCGCCTGCAGCAGTAAAGTCACTTCATCGCCCATCACCACTACGTCAGCCAGCTCCTCGCCATCGGAGACCTTCAAGGGGCCATGGATGATCCGCTCGGAGGTATATGCCCGCTGGAGCAGATAGATGATATCCAGCTCCTGAAAGGTACCCGGCTCAGTGCGCTCCAACTGTGTATTGGAGAAGCCTTTGGAGCCTCGAAAGTCCTGGCGGGTAAGGTCGGTGATCAAATAGTCCGAAGGGAACAGATCCTCCTCTAGGAACACTGTTGTGGCACGAGCGTCGTCCTCATAGGTCGTGAGGCTGAACCATCTGTCCGCCTGCTCATACATCTTGGGCCAGTGATCTGCTCCAATGGGGCTGAGTGTACCGAGCTCCTTGCGGAGCTGACCAAGCTTGGCCTGGGCCTTACAACTGAACAGCTCACGGTTGTGCTCGTCGAAAAAGCACACACTGAACTCGTCAGGGAAACTCTGCAGTGCCTCGGTAAGAGGGTCACCAGGGATGAGTGGGGTTTTGATCAATAGCGGGCTTTGCGGGTCATCAAAGCAGGCTGTGAGAAGCGTAAGCCCCATCGTTTCGCCTGCCTTGTATGGCGCGAGGTAAAGCTTCAATTCACGCCTTTGCTGAGCGGCCAGGATCAGCTCTTTCCCTGCCTTGATTACCAGAACGAAGCCTTCAGGGCCTTCAACGATCCATAATCCACGTGCTAGAACAGCGACTTGCTGAAGTACTTGTGGCTTCATGATCGTGAGGTACATGTGAACTCCTTGGCGGTTGCCTGATTGCGTCCTGCATAACCTGGAGCCTAAAGCGATGAGGCTACGTCTAGACTTGCCATTCAACACCCGCATCCTGGCCAACCAAGATTTGGCTAGCCAGACATCGACTCAGTTAGATCGATACAGGAGCCGAGATATGAGGATGTGGGTCGTACCCTACAATCTCAAAGTCCTCGAACTTATAGTCATAGATACTTTCCGGCCTCCGCTTAAATACCAACTTAGGAAGCGGCCTAGGCTCGCGAGTAAGTTGCAACTTAACTTGCTCAATGTGATTAAGATAAATATGCGCATCACCCATAGTAACTACAACTTCGCCAACACCCAAATCGCATTGCTGAGCAAGCATATGTGTCAGAAAACTCACCCCAGCCAGATTATAGGGATTCCCAAGTAGTAGATCACTAGAGCGTATGTACAGATGCGCAGACAACTTATTATTTGCGACATAAAACTGATATAACAAGTGGCAAGGCGGCAGAGCCATTTTACCGTTTTTCGCGTTTTCCTGAGGGCTGACAGACTCATCTGGCAGATACTCAACGTTCCACCCATGAAAGAGGATGCGTCGGCTGTTCGGGTTGGTCTTGAGTGTGTGAACGACATAGTCGATCTGGTTGATCGTCTTGCCGTCTTGGGTAGGCCATGCTGTCCATTGCTTACCGTAGATCGGCCCCAGATCACCGTCTTCGGTCGCCCACTCATCCCAGATGCTGACACCATGCTCCTTGAGCCATTTGGTGTTGGTATCTCCGTTCAAGAACCAGATCATCTCGTTGATGATGCTCTTGAAATGAAGCTTCTTGGTGGTGAGGAGCGGGAACCCCTCCTCCAAATTGTGGCGGAACTGCCGGCCAAAAACGCTCAGCGTGCCAGTCCCTGTGCGATCGCCTTTCTCAACGCCGTTCTCCAGCACGTCGGCTAGCAAATCGTGGTACATCTTCATTTCGGTTCCTCTAGGTTCGCGCTGACCAGATCCAACGCGTCACGTAATTTCAAAATTTCAGTATCTTGCTGTTTGATCTTCAGACGCAGCTCATCTGCGACCTGGACGTAGTAGTCCCTAGATTCGCGGACAGTGTCCAATCTCTTGTCGAGCGTGGCACAAGAGCTCTCAGATTCCTGATACCTATTGAACCAATAAAGCACTTCCAATCGACTCTTTTCAAGGCGTTGCATCAGAATCGTCTTAGGATCCTGCTTCTTCTCAGCCTTGACCCTCTGAGCAAGCACCGCAACGCGGCGGTTCTCCTTAATCGCCTCAAGACGCTCTGCTGGAAAATCACGCTGCCGAATGGTGTTGCGATGAATGCCGGTGATCCGACTGAGCTCAGCCACCGTCGGCTTCAAATTCGGATCAGACGCTATCTTCAGGATCCCTTGGGCCAGAAGCTCAGTGTTCCGGTCGTAGTCGAGCTTATTTTTGGCATCAAACGCCTGGCCTGTCATACCTCGACCTCCTCACCCAGATGCTCCAACACACCCTTGGCTTCCTCCATCGCCGCCCTCAACTCTTCCTCCGCACCTGCAGAGTTAGGAGAGCTCAACGCCAAGCTGTTCTGCACGTAGATCTCCCGCCATTTAGGGGCATGAGCCTTGGTGACCACGGCGTTCTTGCACCGATTCGGATTGCAACGAAGCGAACCGATGCAGGGCAGCGACTCGTCAAATACCTCCCGCTGCCCGCCATAGCAGAACCCTTGTCCCACATTGATGATCGCCATGCGCTTTTTGGCCATCTGGGCAATGATTTGCTCCTTGGTGTAACCAGCGGCCATATACCCGCTGAACACCTTCTTCATCCGCGCCTTATGGCTCTCCGCATTGGGCCCGGCGTAGTTTCCGTCAGGATCGCAGTAGCTCTGGATGTACTCTTCCTCTGCCAACTGAGTCGGCGTTTTACCAGAGGAACGCCCACCTTTGGAAAGGATCACCGCGATCGCACCGTATCCAAGCGTGACCGCGCTAAACGCTTTGTTCTGGCCAGCTCCACCGATGAGATCACCGAAGTGCTTCAACTGGTGTGAGATGAAAGGGAGACCGAGCTCAGCCCTGGCCATCTGGTAGGCAAGGGTATGGCGCAATGTGTACGGCGAGAACTCAAGAACCTCGAACTCCTCATCCGTCAGGATCTCCTCAAAGAAGGCTTTGAACTGCCAGGTGATGCCAACCGAAGTCATCGAGTCCGGTTCGGCGCCCTGAGCGACCGTATCCACATTGGAAAACAAGTAAGGGTTCTGCTTCACCTTCGCGATAAGGCAAGCAACACGGATAGCGTCACGCACAATCGGAATCGCGATCCACTTGTCGTCGAACAGCTTGGCCAAGCCTTGCCGGTGTTTGATCACGTTGCTGATCAGCAACCAGTAATCGCTCTCTTGCTCCATGCACGACTCGACCAGGATTTCGGAGAGTTCCGAGGGCCGCATGCCGGTGTACTGCGCCACGAGATAGCAGGCACTGTACGAAACGAAGTTGATGTACCTGCGGAAATCATCGTCTAGTTGGGAATCTGTCAGTTTGAGTAACGTTTCGGTGGCCTTAAAATCATGTCGACCAGAGCCGGATTGGAACGTAAATGGAACGCAGCCAAAAGCTGCGGACAGTGCATCCGCCATCGCACCGGAGTCATAGCCTTTTCTTCGCAGCCTCAGCGCTACGTACAACTCGAAATTGTAACGCGACAGCTCTTGAGCGTTGGCCAGCGAGTAACCGCTGGCGTTTTGGCGGGTCAGGGCTACCAAGTCATCTACAGGCTCCCCTAGCGTGCTTAGGAAATCGACGACTGCGAACGAAGCCTCGCGAGACGCCTTCTCGAACACATCATTAGGGAGAATCCGGTATGTCCGCTCGGAATCAGGGACGTGCTTGATCACCTTCGCCCAAGCCAGCGACTCAAGCTCAATGTAAGGCAATGGCTTGTCGAAAATCTGCTCTTGGAAAAATGGCGATCTGAGCAGGGTGAAGAACTTCTTGAGATTGGGGCCATACGCATGAGGATGAAGGAGCGCTGCCTCGCGATACATACCCGCATCGAAGTACGACAGACCGTGGTATCCGACCTCAAAAAATTCATCCGTCATGAGGTGCCGCGCCTGACCAGACATCGTGTTCAGAAAGCTCAAGCCCGCCTTCATACATGAGATGGCCGTGTTGGCCTTGATGTTCCTAGGTGAGGCAAACGTGCGCAGTGCCGACGGCATTTTAAGCCAGCAATACAAGGCTACCTTAACCTCTAATACCGCTGATTGGTTAAGCGAGGGAAACGATTCAAAATTGAGACGCAGCTTGGCTCCTTTGACGTTCCTAGCCGCGTTCGGGTGATCGTCGTTGAAGTCCCAAACAGCATCACCCAAGACGGATTTTTTACTGACCGGTGTTGCCATAAGCGCCTGGTACCAGGAGAGCGCTTCCAGCGATACAGGGGCCGGATCGGCGACGTGATTGTTCAATTCCAGCATGAGGGTGTGAGTGGCTGTCCGCCACTTTTTGTAAGCTGCGAGTTCAGGGATCAGAGCGTGGTTCATAGCATTACCCCCTCAGTCAGAATACTGACCTGCAGGTTCTCAGAAAGACGCTCAGCCCTAGTCAGCTCCTCCACGGAAAACTCCGATGTCTCCGGCTCTAGGATATTGTTGAGCACGTCTAGGTTGTCCAGGATGACGGCTCCGTAGGGCGTATCGAGTACCCGATTGACCTCGATCATCCGCTGGTAGTCGCGCCGCATGGCAAAGAGCTCTGGCAGGTGCGATACCGTGATGATGCTGTTGCTACAAGAAAGGCACTTGTTGAACAGCGTGCAAGGCTTGCTAGGGTCGTAGCTTGCCAAGGCCTTAATGAAAGCCGGTGGGTCAAACACGTTCATACAGTTGGCCAGGCCTGACCGAAGCGGTACCGCCTCTGGTATGGACTCAATAGTCTCGGTTGGAATGAGCTTGGGTGTCTCATCCAAAGTGCCTTGCTGCATCTCATGGAGAACCTTATTAAGCATCCGGCGCGCCATGGGGTTGAAGTCCATCTGATCCAGATACGCCATGGTCGTGGTAAGACTCTTATGGCCAAGGAGCACCTGAATCTCGCGTGGAGATACGCCACGTTCGATCAACTCGCTAACGAAGCTCGGTCGGAAACGTGACGGTGAGAGCTTGAGGGGATTGCCATCTTCGTCAAGCAGCCCATGATCCTGAGAGAATTTCTCCAGGCTTCTAATGAGCTGGTTGCCACCAGAGTTCTCAAAGGAATCTACAACCCCGTATTTCCTGGGAGAGCTTGAGCGGTAGATGAAGAGCTTGTTCTGAGCCTCGACAGGCGCATTCAAGCGGATCTCACGGGTCAGATGCTTCACATCGTCAAAGATCTGCTTGACCACACGGCCTTGAGAGGTGGTCAGCCAAGAGATTTCCGCATGGAAAATATCGAGATGAAGCATCTTCGCGCCTTCAGAACGCTCTTTCCAATACAGCAAGCAAGGGCGATCAGTTAAATCATGGCGTTCAATGAAATCATCCAGCTCCAGTCCCAGCAGCGAGTCAGCGTTCATCCCGGTAACTTGGGCAAGCCGAGCGATGTACGGCGCAATGACTCGACCATCGACCTGATACTGCACGCCCCAGCGTTTATAAACCTCGAAGATCGAAATTGACGAAGTCGAAATAATCGACATAAACGCCCGCTGGTAAGGGTCATCGCGATTTACTGATTCAAAATTCAGAGGCTTGCAGTTGAGTTTGTTCTCAAAAATCCACCGTGCGTTATCGAGAGTGTTAAAGCCTCGGCGTACTCTTCCGTCAGCATTCAGCGGATCTTCCCCTACCTGGCTTGGAACGTAAGGCTGGGCCAAGCGATTGGTTTCCTCAATCTCTTGCTCAATAACTTGCGAGATTCGTTTTCGCACAGTCTGGGGGTAAGGCTTGTACTGGTCAGTCTCACGTTCAGTATCAAACCCTGCAGCGCCGACGAAACTGGTCAGCCCTAGGCCCTCAATCTGGACTGCGCGTGCCATCATTTTCCGAGCAGAGCTCATCAGGGTGCTGCTGTGGCTGGTCGACAGTGAACGCTCAAGAATCTTGTCTTGGAGATATCCCCTGAACTTTGGAAGGGTGTAGGGCGTTACGAGCTCCCGGATATCCTCCAAGCCTGTGTAGTTGGCCTCCGTGAGATAGGCTCGGTAGTATTTGAAAGCCTCGATGAAATTGCTTTGACCAGACGCACTGCTGCTCTTCATCGATGCAGCACTGAAGAGGTGCAGCAGACGCTGGAATGGACGCTCCGGTTCAGGGTTCGCGAGGTCGGACAGGCGATGGATGTGAACCGAGCGCAAAGCTACAAAGGCGTCCCGAAGAGATTCGGAGGGCTCGGTCTCCTTTTTCGAGGCAACGCGTTGCTCAACGGTTTGATAGCTAGGATCGAGAACGCCGAGCTTCCGAAGATCATCAAGGATCTCCCCAAACGTGATCCTCACGAGTTCATGCTTGGCCTTCATCTCACTGAGGCCTGTTAATTCAGGAATCTCACTCAGGAAGCCCCGATCCTTGATGCCATTGCCAAACACCGGAATGACCAGCTTCTCCTCCATGGACATGCCCTCGTACCAAGCAAGCAGCCTCCGGCGCCAATCGCAGGCACCCGACGAATGACCAGGAACAATAATTCCTTCAGCACGCATGGCATCGAAAATCGGCTCAATGAGGGAGGCGCGCCTTGAAATCGTCGCTGGGTTTAAATTGGTCTGTTCCACGACGTATTTAGGGGCCAGCGCCAAATTCTCGCCCCTGCTGAGACACACCTTCAGCAATGACTCACGATCATCAGTGACGCGGGCCACAAACGACTCGATAACGGCGTCTACCTCAGCACTGTTAAGCCGACTCATTTCATATCTCCCGCATCAATTTTCAGGCGTGTCTGTTGGGAAAGCTCAGCCATCTCACCTGCTTTGGTCTTGGTTTCAGTTCCGGGGCGTACGAGCTTCTGGTAGAGGTCGTAGGGGATCTGGGTGTAGGTTTCCGAGGTGTGGAGGTTCGAGTGACCCAAGGTCTTTTGCACGGCCACCAGTCGATCAAGGTAATCACTACCAATGTCTGGCGTCCTCAACAGGGCATAGGCGTTCCCGTGCCTCAACTTATGCGGGGAGATCTTCCTTTCGATTTTCAGAAGGTTCAGGGCACGCGTGGACGTACGCTCCAAGAGCTTGGAAATCGAGCGCCGGGTGTACTCACCCCCTTCTGCATTCAGGAAGGCAGGGGTGTTCTCAGCTCCTTTGAATTGGCGCTTGTACATCTTGTACAGCGGGGATGCGTGATACTTCTTCACACGCAGCAACGTGGCGCGACTGACCAACGTCTGCCGGGGCTTTATGGAATCCGCAGAGCCTTTGCTGCCGTCAACATGCAGGGGGCAGTAATCAGCATTAACTGGTTCCGACACCCCAGGCGAGATGAACATCGTATCCTGGAATCGAAGGGCATCATCGATGGCCTTGAGGGTCACTCGTGGGACTTCTGAGCGTCGCAGGCCTGCGTCGTACATGAACTGGAGCAAGCAGCGCTCACGCTCACTCTGCGTGGCTAGGATGAGCTCTCTGAGGTCATTCAGGGAGCAGGCCACTACCAGGCTCTTGTTGGGACGCGGGGACAAGAATCCACCCGTGTAGGGATTAGGCGCGGTACGAGGTGCGGGTACGTCATCCACTCCCATGCACAGAGAATCATTGAAAAAAGCCATCAGGGACGCATCCCGGTTGCGCACCGTCTTCTTGGAAAGCTCCTCTGCCTCGCGCAAATGAGCGAAGTATTCCTCGATGACATGGGTTCGGATTTCCAAGAACGCTGAGTCACGCTCGCAGTCGCTGAACTCACGACGGTTCATCAGGTACTCGCAGGTGTACCCAAGGTTTCGACCATAGGTGATAGCCGTCAGCTGGGAAATATGGCCGTTCTGGAGCGCGTGGGATAGGTAACCCGATATCAAGGGCATGAGGCGCTCATCGTCATCAAAGACGGCTGTCCCTGTGACCTTCACGGCTTCCTGGATTTGGGGGTGTTCAGAT
This sequence comes from Pseudomonas sp. TKO26, assembly GCF_003225665.1. Classification (NCBI taxonomy): domain Bacteria; kingdom Pseudomonadati; phylum Pseudomonadota; class Gammaproteobacteria; order Pseudomonadales; family Pseudomonadaceae; genus Pseudomonas; species Pseudomonas sp. TKO26. Next base: position 185,437 of record NZ_QKLN01000036.1, on the reverse strand, counting down.
GGGTCGTCCCGCCTAGTTGGGGACTCTTTAAAATCTAGGGGTTTGCCCCTAACTGCGATGACCTTCACTGCTTCCATTCTCCTCAAAGCGGCCCGTACTATACACAATGTGCAATTCGTACCGGGGCACAATAAATGAGCTTGGAAGGTGGAGCGTGTTACGCAGCCATTGCGTAGTGTGCGGTTTCTTCGAGGGGGTATAAAAGGCCCAGGTCGTTGGAGCGAATGTAGAGGGTCAGGGAGATTTCCCGAGTCTCGACATTGGGGTGGAACTGATACAGCAAGTGGCACGGCGGCAGGGCCATTTCGTCTAGCTGGGCGCAGTTCCAGCCGTGGAACAGGATCCGCCGGCTGCCCGGGTCGTTGATGATGGTGTCAACGCACTGGCGCACCTGGTCGATGGCCTTGTACAGCACCACGTAGCCCTGGCCGTCTTCCTCGCCTGCGGCGATCTGCCGGTAGCCCTGGCTCAGCGCCAGCTCGATGGCCGCCTGGTTGCTGGTCTTGATCTGCTTGTAGGCCGGCCACTTGCGCCACTGCACGCCGTAGATCTCGCCCAGGTCGTCGTCGCCTTGGCGAAACGGGTTGGCCAGCCACTGGGCGTTTTCGTTGGCGTTCTGGTCCCAGATCTTGCAGCCCAGAGCGCGGAACTCGGCGGCGTTGTTCACCCCCCGCAGGAAGCCGACCATTTCGCCGATGGCCGACTTGAAGGCCATCTTGCGGGTGGTGATGGCCGGGAAACCTTCCTTGAGGTCGTAGCGCAGCATGGCCCCGGGAAAGCTGATGGTGTTCACACCGGTGCGGTTGGCCTGCTTGGTGCCGTTGTTGATGACGTGGGCCACCAGATCAAGATATTGCTTCATGAATTACCTGCATCCTTGAACCCGGGGCACGCCCCGGGGTTCGAATTTATTGCGCCGCGCTCTGGGCCGGAGCGCGATGATAAGCCAGCCAGATCAGCCCCAGGCCGCCGAGAATCATCGGTACGCACAAAACCTGACCCATGGTCAGCCAGTTCCAGGCCAGGTAGCCCAGCTGTGCGTCCGGCACCCGGACGAACTCGACGATGAAACGGAAGATCCCGTAGAACAGGGCGAACATACCGGAAACTGCCATGGTCGGCCGCGGTTTGCGCGAGAACAGCCAGAGAATCAGGAACAGCGCCACGCCTTCCAGGGCGAACTGATACAGCTGCGACGGATGACGCGGCAACTGCGCCGGATCGCTGAACGGAGGGAAGATCATCGCCCATGGCACGTCAGTGGGCTTGCCCCACAACTCGGCGTTGATGAAGTTGCCGATGCGCCCGGCGCCCAGGCCGATCGGCACCATTGGCGCGACGAAGTCCATCAGCTCGAAGAAGCTCTTGTTGTTGCGCTTGCCGAACCACAGGGCCGCCAGCATCACCCCGATGAAACCGCCATGGAACGACATGCCGCCCTTCCACACTTCGAAGATCAGGGTCGGGTTGGCCAGGTAGGCGCTCAGGTCGTAGAACAGCACATAGCCCAGGCGGCCGCCGACGATCACCCCCATGGACATCCAGAACACCATGTCCGAGAGCTTCTCCTTGCTCCAGGTCGGGTCGAAACGGTTGAGCCGGCGCGAGGCCAGCAGCCAGGCACCGCCGATGCCGATCAGGTACATCAGGCCGTACCAGTGGATTTTCAGCGGGCCGATGGCCAGCGCCACCGGATCAATCTGCGGGTAAGGCAGCATTGCGACTCCTCGTAAGGGTTAGAACTCAAATGTCCCGGGGCAAACTGCCAGCCCGGGATTAAGCCAGGATTGCGTCATCACTCAGAACAGGAAGCTGGTCCCCACGCAGAACAGTAGCGCGGCGAACAAGCGTTTCAACAGGCGTGGCGACAGTTTGTGGGCCAGGCGCGCGCCGATCCGGGCGAACACCATGCTGGTCAGGGCAATGCCCAACAGCGCCGGCAAATACACGAAGCCGAGACTATGAGCCGGAAGCTGCGGATCATGCCAGCCCAGAATCATGAAACTTAAGGCGCTGGCCAGGGCGATGGGCAGGCCGCAGGCCGAGGACGTCGCCACTGCCTGCTGCATCGGCACGCTGCGCCAGGTGAGAAACGGCACGGTCAGCGAGCCGCCACCAATGCCGAAGATCGCCGAGGCCCAGCCGATCACCCCACCGGCTGCGGCCAGGCCCAGCTTGCCGGGCACCTGGCGACTGGCCTTGGGCTTGAGTTCCAGGGTCATCTGCAGGGCGATGACCAGGGCAAAGACGCCGATGATTTTCTGCAAGTGCGGGCCGGAGATGGCTTCCGCCGTCAGCGCACCGACCCCAGCCCCCAGCAGAATGCCCAGGGCCATCCAGGCGAAGATCGGCCAGCGCACCGCGCCCCGCCGATGGTGCTCGCGAACCGCATTGACCGAAGTGAAGATGATGCTGGCCAGCGAAGTACCGACCGCCAGATGGGTCAGCACCGAGGCATCGAAACCTTGCAGGGTGAAGCTGAACACCAGCACCGGCACGATGATGATCCCGCCGCCCACGCCAAACAGCCCGGCCAGTATGCCTGCACAGGCGCCCAGCAGCAGATAGAGCAGAAATTCCATGGGAGCATCCGAAAAGAGGAGCGGCATGGTAACGGATGCGCCACCCCGGACTCCACTGGATGGCGATGGATACCCCGGAGTTGTGTGGGTACAGTGAGCAAAAACACCCAGGGGGCCACCTTAATGTGCTTGATCGTTTTCGCCTGGCGGCCGGGCCATGCTCAGCCACTGATCGTCGCGGCCAACCGTGACGAGTTCTACGCTCGCCCCAGCCTGCCCCTGGGGCAATGGCCCGAGTCGCCGCAGATCCACGCCGGACGGGACCTGGAGGCGGGAGGCACCTGGCTTGGGGTCGGTGCCGCCGGGCGATTTGCCGCCCTGACCAACATCCGCAACCCGCACCAACCGCCCGCGCGGCGCTCCCGGGGCGAACTGGTGGCGCGCTTTCTCGCCGGCGGCATTGCCCTGGAAGACTACTTGCACGATGTAGTCGGCCGTTCGGTGGAGTACGCCGGCTTCAACCTGCTGCTGGGCACTGGCGATCAACTGTGGCACTACAACGCTCAGGACCTGGAGCCCCAATTGCTCAAGCCTGGTGTCTATGGCCTGTCCAATGCTGGGCTCGACACGCCCTGGCCCAAACTGCTCAAGGCCAAGGCGGCGCTGCAGGAAGTGCTGCACGATCCACAACCGCAGGCCCTGCTGGCGCTCTTGAGCGATCCGCAGACCGCGCCCTTCGCCGAATTGCCGGACACCGGGGTGGGCCTGGCCACGGAAAGCCTGCTGTCCAGCGTGTTCATCGCCAGCCCCAGCTATGGCACACGGGCCAGCACCGCGCTGATCGTCAATGCTGACGGCTCGCGGCATCTGGTCGAACGCAGCTTTGGCCCTTACGGCGGGCATCTGGGGGAAGTCGAACTGAAGGTCTGAAACGTTCGCCGGCAAGCTGGCTCCTACGGGAGCCGGCTTGCCGGCGAAGAAAACGCCGTGGTTACAGGGTCTTGCTCGACGCCGGATTGATCATCCGCGCCAACCCGAGCTTCTTCAGGGCCAGTTGCAGCGAGCTGTGGATAACTTGCGGGTTGTCGATGGTCATCATCTCGTCCAGCAGTTCCTTGGCCTTGCTCAGGCCGATCTGGCGCAGCATCCACTTCACTTTCGGCAGGTTGGTGGCGTTCATCGACAGGCTGTCAAAGCCCATGGCCATCAGCAGCACCGCGGCCGCCGGATCGCCGGCCATCTCACCGCAGATGCTCACCGGCTTGCCTTCGGCATGGGCGTCACGCACGACGGTTTGCAGCGCTTGCAACACCGCCGGGTGCAGGTAGTCGTAGAGATCGGCGACCCGCGGGTTGTTGCGGTCCACCGCCAGCAGGTACTGGGTCAGGTCATTGGAGCCCACCGAGAGGAAGTCCACCTGGCGCGCCAGTTCCTTGGTCTGATACACCGCCGCCGGAATCTCGATCATCACCCCCACCGGCGGCATGGGCACGTCGGTGCCTTCGTCACGCACTTCGCCCCAGGCACGGTGGATCAGGTGCAGCGCTTCTTCGAGTTCATGAATGCCGGAAATCATCGGCAACAGGATGCGCAGGTTGTTCAGGCCCTCGCTCGCCTTGAGCATGGCTCGGGCCTGTACCAGGAAGATTTCCGGGTGGTCGAGGGTCACGCGGATGCCGCGCCAGCCGAGGAAGGGGTTGTCTTCCTTGATCGGGAAGTACGACAGCGACTTGTCGCCGCCGATGTCCAGGCTGCGCATGGTCACCGGTTGCGGATGGAACGCCGCCAATTGCTCGCGATAGATCGCCAACTGCTCTTTTTCACTGGGGAAGCGCTGGTTGATCATGAACGGCACTTCGGTGCGGTACAGGCCAACGCCCTCGGCGCCGCGCTTCTGCGCCCGGGCCACGTCGGCCAGCAGGCCGGTGTTGACCCACAACGGCATGCGGTGGCCATCGGGGGTGATGCAAGGCAGGTCGCGCAAGGCATCCAGGCCCTGGGCCAGCTGCCGTTCTTCTTCCACCACATCGGCAAACTGCTTGCGCAGCACATCGCTGGGGTTGGTGTAGACCTCGCCGTGGTAGCCGTCAACGATCATCTGGATGCCGTCGACCTTGGAATACGGCAGGTCCACCAGGCCCATCACAGTGGGAATACCCATGGCCCGGGCCAGGATCGCCACGTGGGAGTTGCCCGAACCCAGCACCGACACCAGCCCCACCAGCTTGCCTTCCGGCACTTCGCCGAGCATGGCCGGGGTCAGTTCTTCACTGACCAGGATGGTGTTGTCGGGATAGACCAGGGTCTGCTGGCGTTCTTCCTGCAGGTAGGCCAGGAGCCGGCGCCCCAGGTCCTTGACGTCCGAAGCCCGCTCGCGCAGGTAGGCGTCGTCCATCAATTCGAAACGGTTGACGTGATCGGTGACCACCTGGCGCAACGCGCCCTGGGCCCATTGTCCGGTCTTGATCACGGTCTTGACTTCGCTGCCCAGGGAAGCGTCGTCGAGCATCATCAGATAGACGTCGAACAGCGCGCGCTCTTCCGGGCGCAACTGGGTGGCGAGTTTTTCCGACAGCGCACGCATATCGGCACGCACCCCTTCCAGGGCGTTCTTGAACAGCGCGAGCTCGGCATCGATGTCGGTGATGTACTTGTCCGGCACCACATCCAGGTCGGCTGGCGGCAGCATCACCACCGCGCTGCCCACCGCGGCACCAGGGGAACCCGGTACGCCGACGAACTTGGCCTCCTGAATACCCTTGCCCTGGCGACCCAGGCCGCGGATCGAACCGGTGGCTTCGGCATGGGCGATAACCCCGGCCAGCTGCGCGCTCATGGTCACCAGGAAGGCTTCTTCGCCCTCGTCGAACTGGCGACGCTCCTTCTGCTGGATGACCAGGACCCCGACCACCCGACGGTGGTGGATGATCGGAGCCCCCAGGAACGAGGCATAACGCTCTTCACCGGTTTCGGCGAAGTAGCGATAGCGCGGGTGATCGGCGGCGTTTTCCAGGTTGAGGGGTTCTTCCCGGGTGCCCACCAGGCCTACCAGGCCTTCGTTGGGGGCCATGCTGACCTTGCCGATGGAGCGCTTGTTCAAGCCCTCGGTGGCCATCAGCACGAAACGGTTGGTTTCCGGGTCCAGCAGATAGACCGAGCAGACCTGGCTGCCCATGGCCTCTTTGACGCGCAATACAATAATCCCCAACGCCGCCTTGAGATCCTTGGCGGAGTTAACTTCCTGGACGATCTTGCGCAGCGTATTGAGCATGGCTCGGGGTCGAACTCCGTCGTCAGTCGCGCACTAGAAGGCGCGGGGCAAGCTCTTTGAGAGCGCGGCGATACACTTCGCGCTTGAATGTCACCACCTGGCCCAACGGATACCAATAACTGACCCAGCGCCAGCCATCGAATTCCGGTTTACCGGTCAAATCCATCCGCACCCGCTGCTCGTTGGAGATCAGGCGCAGGAGAAACCATTTCTGTTTCTGGCCGATGCACAGCGGCTGGCTGTGCGTTCTAACCAGACGCTGCGGCAAACGATAGCGCAACCAGCCCCGGGTGCAGGCGAGAATTTGCACATCTTCGCGCTCCAGCCCCACTTCTTCGTTCAACTCGCGATACAAGGCGTCTTCCGGCGTCTCGTCGGGGTTGATCCCGCCTTGAGGAAACTGCCAGGCATCTTGATTGATACGGCGAGCCCATAGCACCTGTCCGGCATCATTGGTCAGAATGATCCCGACATTGGGGCGGAAACCATCGGGGTCGATCACGGCTACAACCTCGCAAACGCATGTCGCCGCATTGTTCCACAAAGCTTGGGAATGCAGCAACGAGGCTGCTTAGCTTATGTGCACTCTTGTGAAAAGACCGTATTCTGGGCACCTTTTTCCGCGACTTTTCAGTGAGTAACTGCAATGCGCCTGGCTTTATTCGACTTGGACAACACGCTTCTTGGCGGCGACAGCGACCACGCCTGGGGCGACTACCTGTGCGAGCGGGGCTTCCTCGACGCCGTCGCCTACAAGACCCGCAACGACGAGTTCTACCAGGACTACCTGGCCGGCCAACTCGACAACGCCGCGTACCTGAACTTCTGCCTGGAAATCCTCGGCCGCACCGAAATGGCCGTGCTCGAACAATGGCATCGCGACTACATGCGCGACTGCATCGAGCCCATCCTCTTGCCCAAGGCCCAGGCATTGCTGGATCAGCACCGCGAAGCCGGCGACAAGCTGGTGATCATCACCGCCACCAACCGCTTCATCACCGCACCGATCGCCCAACGCCTGGGAGTCGAACACCTGATCGCCACCGAATGCGAGATGCATGAAGGCCGCTACACCGGGCGCAGCACCGACGTACCCTGTTTCCGCGAAGGCAAGGTCATCCGCCTCAAGCGCTGGCTGGAAGAAACCGGCCACGACTTGGAAGACAGCTACTTCTACAGCGATTCGATGAACGATCTGCCGCTGCTGGAACAAGTCAGCAACCCGGTGGCCGTCGATCCTGACCCGAACCTGCGGGCCGAAGCCGAGAAACGCGGATGGCAGGTCATCAGCCTGCGCGATTGATCAGCGCGGCGAGCCGGCTGCAGGAGCCGGCTCGCCAGCCACAGGCCCTAAACCGGCTTGGCCACCATCAGGTAGAAAATCGCCATGAAGGCCAGGAACGCCGGCCAGCCCAGAGCGAACCACCAGCGCATATAAAGGTTGGCCTGGATCGGCATCGGCACCCCGTCACGCAGTGCCTGCTCCGCCATCTTGTGCACCCGGATCTGCAACCAGACCACCGGCAGCCAGCACAGCCCCGCCACCCCATAGAGCCCCAGGCTCCACAGCAGCCAGGCCTGCTGGATCGGCCAACCCGCCAGATGCACCAGTCCCAGGCCGCTCAATGGCTGGAACACCGCCGTGGTGGCGGTGAAAGCCCAATCGGCGAACACAAGGTGCTTGAAGGTCACGGCAATCACTTCCACCCGGCCGCTGCGCCAGGCCCGCAAGGCGTAATAGGCCGAGCCGGCACCGAGCCCGAACAGCACGGTCGAGGACAGGATATGCAGGGTTTTCAACAGCAGGTAAGCGCTCATCGACGGGGTTCGGTCCACAACAGCCAGAGGGTCGCCACCATCAGCACCAGGTTCTTGGCGACGGCAGCATAAGGGTCAAACCAGAAATGCGGCAGGATCAGGCTGATGATCAGGGTGTAGCCGAGCATCAGTGCCAACTGCGCCTGCAAGGCCCGTCGGCGCCAACGCCGCAGCAGCAGGCCGACACCTAGCAGCGCATCGCAGAGTGACCCGCCGATCACCGCCAAAGCTGCCCAGACGCCCTGCACGCCAGCCTCGGCCATGATCCGCAGGCCCCAGTCATAGCCCGGGCCGATGCACACCAGCGCCGTGCCCAGCCAGATCAACAGCATCACCGCAAGCAGCAGCGGGCGCAGGGCCAGTTGGGTGCTTTGCGCCGCCTGTGGCCAGTCCTGCAGGCGGGCCGCCAGGGGCGCCGCGTGATAACCACAGACCGATGCCAGCACCTCGGGATCCGCCAGGTTGTCGCTGCGGGCCATGGCCAGGCTCTGCCGGTTCAAGGCGCGCCAGCCCAGGCGATCACCTACGCCAGCCGCCAGCCTGAGCAGTATCGACGGCAGCTGGAAGTAACGGGCCGGGGCCCAGCCCTGGGCCGCCCGCAGGCGATCCAGCAACTGCGCCATGGTCATGCGTTCCGGGCCGACCAGGGGCAAAACCATGGATTCCTGCGGCCATTGCCTGAGCAACGCCAGCACCGCCGCGCTCAAGTCCTCGACATGCAGGGGCTGCATCTGCGCCTTGATGGACAACACCCCAAGCAGCGGCCAGGGCGACATCTTCGCCAGCCAACCGCTGCTGGCCCCGCCGGCGCCCAGCACCAGCGACGGCCGCAACACCACCGCCGCAATTCCCGAGCGCAGCAGGTAATCATCCGCCGCGGCCTTGCTGGCAAGAAACGGCACATGGGGCTGGGTCCCGGCACCCAATGCGGAAATCTGCAGCACCCGCACGCCACGGCTCGCCGCCAGATCGAACAGGGCACGGGTGCCCAGGTCCTGGGTCAGGGTCAGCGCCCGGGCATCGGTGCTCAGCAGCCCGGCGGCATTGATCAGCACATCGGTATCGGCAGGCAGGACAAAGGGCTGCGGCTCATGCCCCAGACGATCGAGGTCCAATTGTCGCCATTCCACCCCCGGCAGGCTGCGCGGCTGTGGATAACGGCTGGTGGCGATCAACTGATGACCGGCGGCATGCAGAGCCGCCAACAGATGGCGGCCGACAAACCCTGTGGCCCCCACCAGAACAACCTTCATGGCAATCCTTAAGGTTTGCGCCGGGATCAGACCGGCTTGGCGCCCATCAGGCCGGCAATGGCGACAAAACACAGCAGGCCGAACACCGCCAGCACCAGGGTGAAGGTCAGGCCGCTGGCGGCCTTGGCCCGCCGCAGGCGGTTGAGTCGCACCATCAGCCACAGCCAGGCCAGGGCACCCAGGGTATAGAGCACGCTGGAACCCAGAAGCCAGGTCTGGCCCAGCGGCCAGCCCACCAGATGCACCATCCCCCAACCACTGAACGGCAGGCTCAGCAGACCGATGGCCAGCAGCAACCAACCGAACAACCCCGGACGCTGCAACACCCGGCTGTAAACCATGGCGTCACCCTGGCGACGCAGACGCCAGACCCAGATCGCCAGCCCCAGGGCGCTGCCCAACAGCAGCACCGTGGCCAGTCCATGCAGCGCCTTCAACGTGCTCAGTGTTTCCATGTTCTCGCTTCCTCAAGGCTCCGTTCCTCAGCGTAGTCGTTCAGCCCAGGAACAGCTGATACGCCGGGTTGTCGCTTTCATCCCAGTACGGATAACCGATCTGCTCCAGGGCCGCCGGCACCAGGTGACGCTCCTCGGCCGGCACTTGCAGGCCCGCGACCACCCGGCCATCCGCCGCGCCGTGGTTACGGTAGTGGAACATCGAGATGTTCCAGCGCCCGCCCAGCTTGTTGAGGAAGTTGAACAACGCCCCCGGACGCTCCGGGAACTCGAAACGCAGCACTACCTCGTCGCTGACCTTCTCGGCATGACCACCGACCATGTAGCGGATGTGCAGCTTGGCCAGTTCGTTGTCGGTCAGGTCGATCACCGGGAAGCCCTGCTCGGTCAGGCTGGCGATCAGGGCACTGCGCGGATCGTTTTCCGGGTGGGTCTGCACGCCGACAAAAATGTGCGCTTCGCTGCCGGTGTTGTAGCGATAGTTGAATTCGGTAATCTGGCGCTTGCCCACCGCCTCGCAGAACGCCTTGAAGCTGCCCGGCCTCTCGGGAATGGTCACGGCGATGATGGCTTCGCGGCCCTCGCCCAACTCGGCGCGCTCGGCCACGTGGCGCAGGCGGTCGAAGTTGACATTGGCCCCGGAATCGATGGCCACCAGGGTCTGCCCGCTGATGCCGCGCAGCTCGACGTACTTCTTGATCCCGGCCACGCCCAGAGCCCCGGCAGGTTCGGTGATCGAGCGGGTATCGTCGTAGATATCCTTGATAGCCGCGCAGATCTCGTCGGTGCTGACAGTGATCACTTCATCCACATAGTGTTTGCAGATGTCGAAGGTGTGCTGGCCGATCTGCGCCACCGCCACACCGTCGGCAAAGATCCCCACGGTTGGCAGCACCACCCGCTCGCCCGCGGCCATGGCGGCTTGCAGGCAGTTGGAGTCGTCCGGCTCGACGCCGATGATCTTGGTTTCCGGGCGCAGGTATTTCACATAGGCGGCAATGCCGGCGATCAACCCGCCGCCGCCGACCGGAACGAAAATCGCGTCCAGCGGGCCCGGGTGCTGGCGCAGAATCTCCATGGCCACCGTGCCCTGCCCGGCAATGGTGTGGGGATCATCGTAGGGATGGATGTAGACGTAGCCCTTTTCGTCCACCAGCTTCAGCGAATAGGCCAACGCCTCGGGGAAGCTATCGCCGTGCAGCACCACTTTGCCGCCACGGGAGCGCACGCCTTCGACCTTGATCTCCGGGGTGGTCTTGGGCATCACGATGGTGGCCTTGACCCCCAGCACCTTGGCCGCCAGGGCCAGGCCCTGGGCGTGGTTGCCGGCCGACGCGGTGACCACGCCACGAGCGCGCTCGGCATCGCTGAGCTGGGTCAGCTTGTTGTAGGCGCCACGGATCTTGAACGAGAACACCGGCTGCAAGTCTTCGCGCTTGAGCCAGATCTGATTGCCCAGCCGCTCGGAGAGCTGGCGGGCAGTCTGCAATGGGGTTTCTACGGCAACGTCATAAACGCGCGAGGTGAGGATCTTCTTGACGTACTGTTCGAGCATCGGAAAGCATCACTGAGCGGGTTGGGCAGGGCCAAGGAGTCTAACCCAGCGTTTGCCCGGGCGACCACACGAATACCGAGGTTTTAGCCAGCGCCCTCGCCACCTCTCCCCCGCCATGCGAACCGCCCGTCCACCCCGGCCGATTAGCCAAACGGGCAATGACCTGATCTGCCACGGCGCCTATAATGCCGGCCTTTGTGCCCCCCTTGCCCGCTTCGGAGCCCGCATGACCCAGGATCAACTCAAACAGGCCGTCGCCCAGGCCGCCGTCGACCTTATCCTCCCGAAACTCGATGACAAGAGCATCGTCGGGGTCGGCACCGGCTCCACCGCCAACTGCTTCATCGACGCCCTGGCCCTGCACAAGGCTGCCTTCGACGGCGCCGTGGCCAGCTCCGAAGCCACCGCCGCGCGCCTCAAGGGCCACGGGATTCCGGTGTACGAGCTCAATACCGTCAGCGACCTGGAGTTCTACATCGACGGCGCCGACGAAAGCGACGAGCACCTGAACCTGATCAAGGGTGGCGGCGCCGCCCTGACCCGGGAAAAGATCGTCGCCGCCGTGGCCAAGACCTTCATCTGCATCGCCGACGCCAGCAAGCTGGTGCCGGTGCTGGGCAACTTCCCGCTGCCGGTGGAAGTGATCCCGATGGCCCGCAGCCACGTGGCCCGTGAGCTGGTGAAGCTGGGCGGCGACCCGGTGTACCGCGAAGGCGTGATCACCGACAACGGCAACATCATCCTCGACGTGCACAACATGCAGATCACCAACCCGGTGGAACTGGAAAGCCAGATCAACGCCATCGTCGGCGTGGTCACCAACGGCCTGTTCGCCGCGCGCCCTGCCGATGTACTGCTGCTGGGCACCGCTGAAGGGGTGAAAACCCTCAAGGCCTGAGCCGCCGGTTTGCCAGCGTGGACGGCGCAAGGCCGCTTCGCTGGCAAGCCAGCTCCTACATGGGTTTCTTGAAGACGTAGAACAGGTTCGGCTCGCTCACCAGGTACAGGCTGCCAGCGTCATCCATGGCCATTCCCTCGGCCTGGGGCACCGACTTGCTCAAGCCCTGGTGGCCCTTGCCCAATGCCAGGGTGCTGAGCGGGCGCCCGTCCACGTCCAGTTCCACCACCAAGCGAGATTCGTCCGACAGGGCCAGCAGATGGCCGCTGCGCTCGTCGTATTGCAGGCTGGAAAGATCGCGCACAAAGAGCCCGGCATCCCGTTTGGGGTTATTCAGCACATGCACCCCGTAGGATTTTTCCGGATCGTGATGGGGGAAGCCCTGCACTTCATAGATCAGCATCGGGTCGCGCTCCTTGGCGACGAACAGGCGCTGGCCCTGTGAATCGTAAGCCAGGCCTTCGAAGCCCTTGTTCCCCGAAAGGTGCACGCCGAGGGTGATCTGCTCGGCCTGTGCCGCGTCCACCACGGTGGTTTCGTCGTCCAGCTGGATCTTGATCAACCGCTGCTGCCGCTCATCGCTGATTACATAGGTATTGGCGCTGATGAACTCCACCGCCTCCGGATCCCCGAAGCCCACCAGGGCAATGCGCCGCAGGACCTGCCCGTCCAGGGACAGCTCGACCAGCTCGGCATTCTTGTTGGTCACGGTAAACAGGCTATTGCGCAAGGGGTCGTAGGTCAGCGCCGAGACTTCGTCCAGGCCCTTGATCGGCTGCGCCTCCAGCACCACCCGATAGTCGCCCAGCCCCAGGGACTCGGGGGCTGCTACCTGCCAGTAGGCTTGCCAGTCGAACCAGGCGCGCTGCCACAACCGGTGGTTGTGGACAAACGCCGCCAGCAGCGCGGCCATCAGGCCGAGAATCAGGTAGAGGGGTTGCAGACGGGGCAGGCGATACATGGCGGACAGGCTCGAAATCAGGACAGGCGCATGAAATATCACAGCCGACTGAATTCAAGCTTAATGCCGCGAGTGGCCCGGCTCAGGCGCCGAGCCCGGGACTCACTGCTTCTCGAAGCGATAGAACAGGTTGGGCTCGCTGACCATGTACAGGTTGCCGGCTTCATCCATGGCCACGCCTTCGGCCCGGGGAATGGTTTTTTTCAAGCCGTTGAAGCCGCCGAGCAAGGCCATGAAGCTGACTTGCTCGCCCTGCTCGTCCAGTTCCAGCAGCAGGTGGGAGTCGGCGGACAACACCAAGACATGACCGGTCCGCGGGTCGATGCCCAGGGCCGAGAGGTTGCGCAGATCGAGTTCGTCGCTGGCCAGCTTCTGCTTGTCGCCCTTGAGCACCTGACTGCCATCGCTGCTCCAGGTGAACAACGCCGGGGGACGCTCCTCACCCAGCAGCAGTTGCTGCTTGCGCGGGTTCCAGGCGATGGCTTCGAACGCCTTGTTCTGGTCTTTCGAAGGACCCAGATCGTACTGGGGGAAATCAGCGATATTCAGCTCTTGGGTGTTGCCGTCGACCTTGACGATCACCAGCGAATGCTGGCGCTCATCGACGATCGCCAGCAGGCCGTTTTCCAGGACTGCCACCCCTTCCGGATTGTTCCAACCCACCAGCGGCATTTTACGCAGGACGTCGCCTTGCAGGGTCAGTTCCACCAGGAACGGATTCTTGCCCATCACTGAAAACAGGGTTTTGGTGTGCGGATTGTAGGAAAGGTCGGAGGCTTCATCGCGCTCCATCCCCGGCAGGGCCTTGGCATCGATGACCGTCCGGTAACTGGGCAACCAGACACTGGCGTTACGCTCAGCGCTGCTGACAAAGCCTTCCTGAACCCAAAGCGCGCCACGATCATCCCAGTGCATGACACTGGCAACGCCATAGCAGATCACACCGGCCAGCAGCAGCCAGGAGTACCAGCGCATGCGCAGGCGCAAGCGGCGGACAGGGTGAGGTTTGGGTAGTAGGTGGGCGTCCATCACACAGATTCCAGAAGCTCGGCCAATGGTAATAGCACACGAATTTCGGATCCGCGAACCATAAGCATCGGAATTATCCGGAGTAAATGTGAAAAACCGGTTAAAGCTCGCTGAGCTCTCTGCGCCGAGCCCTGGATTAGGGGGCCAGCGCAAAGAGATTCAGATCAACGGACGCTGCTGGTGAAACGACTGACGCCCGGCAACTCCAGCACCAGCTCGTCACCGACATTCAGTGGGCCAACCCCCACCGGTGTGCCGGTGAGAATGACGTCGCCGGCCTGCAAGGAGAAGCAACCGGCCATGTACTGAATCATCGGCACGATGGGATTGAGCATGGCGCTGCTGTTACCGTCCTGGCGCACTTGACCGTTGATGGTCAGGCGGATGCCGATGTCGGCCAGGTCGGCAAAGCTGCTGCTCACCACGAAGGGCGCCAGGACCGCCGCCCCATCGAAGCACTTGGAAATCTCCCACGGCAGGCCCTTGGCCTTCAGCTCGGCCTGCTTGTCCCGCAGGGTCAGGTCCAGCGCCGGGGCAAAACCGGAGATGGCGTCCAGCACCTCTTCACGACTGGGCTGGGTGGACAGCGGCTTGCCGATCAACACCGCAATCTCCGCCTCGTAGTGCACCGAGCCACGCTCGGTGGGAATGGCGAAACCACCTTCCAGCGGCACCACACAACTGCCCGGCTTGATAAACAGCAGGGGTTCGGTAGGAACCGGGTTGTCCAATTCCCGGGCGTGCTCGGCGTAGTTGCGGCCGATGCATACCAACTTGCCTACCGGAAAATGGATCCGGGTACCGTCGACATACTGGTGCTGATAGCTCATTACCGACTCCTGCTTGTGTGCTTCATCAGGGTGCCGCTTGCGCTCAAACGGCGAAGATCTTGCCCGGGTTCATGATGCCGTTGGGATCGAACACTGCCTTGACCGCCTTCATGTACTCGATCTCCACCGGCGAGCGGCTGTAGGTCAGGTAATCGCGCTTGGTCATGCCCACGCCGTGTTCGGCGGAAATCGAACCGTTGTACTTTTCGACGGTTTCGAACACCCACTTGTTGACCGTGGCGCACTTGGCAAAGAACTCGTCCTTGCTCAGGTTGTCCGGCTTGAGGATGTTCAGGTGCAGGTTGCCGTCGCCAATGTGGCCGAACCAGACGATTTCGAAATCCGGGTAGTGTTTGCCGACGATGGCGTCGATTTCCTGGAGGAAGGCCGGCACTTTCGACACGGTGACCGAAATGTCGTTCTTGTAGGGTGTCCAGTGGGAGATGGTTTCGGAGATGTACTCGCGCAGCTTCCACAGGTTCTGCAACTGGGTTTCGCTCTGGCTCATCACCCCGTCCAGCACCCAGCCCTGCTCGACACAGTGCTCGAAGGTTTCCAGGGCCTGGTTGGCCACTTCCTCGGTGGTGGCTTCGAATTCCAGCAGCGCGTAGAACGGGCAGTCGGATTCGAACGGTGCCGGTACGTCGCCACGGGCCAGGACCTTGGCCAGGGCCTTGTCGGAGAAAAATTCGAAGGCGGTCAGATCGAGCTTGCTCTGGAAGGCGTGCAGCACCGGCATGATGGAATCGAAGTCGGCGGTGCCGAGCACCATCGCGGTGAGGTTCTTCGGCGCCCGATCCAGGCGCATGGTGGCCTCGACCACAAACCCCAGAGTGCCTTCCGCACCGATGAACAGCTGGCGCAGGTCATAGCCGGTGGCGTTCTTGATCAGGTCCTTGTTCAGTTCCAGCACATCGCCCTTGCCGGTGACCACCTTCATGCCGGCCACCCAGTTGCGGGTCATGCCGTAGCGAATGACCTTGATTCCACCGGCATTGGTGCCGATATTGCCGCCAATCTGGCTGGAACCTGCCGAAGCGAAATCCACCGGGTAGTAGAGGCCGTTTTCTTGCGCGAGGTTCTGCAACTGCTCGGTGACCACGCCCGGCTGGCATACCGCAGTGCGATCCGTCAGGTTCAGGTCGAGAATCTGGTTCATATAGTCGAAAGACACCACCACTTCGCCATTGGCTGCCACGGCGGCGGCCGACAGGCCGGTACGTCCGCCGGAGGGCACCAGGGCCACCCGGTGCTGATTGGCCCAGCGCACGATGGCCTGAACCTGTTCGATGGTCTTGGGAAACACGATGGCCGTGGGCGCCGGGGCGAAATGCTTGGTCCAATCCTTGCCGTAAGCCTCCAGGGAGCCAGCATCGGTCAGCACCTTGCCAGGCTCAACCAGGGTCTTCAGTTCATCAATCAGGGCAGGATTGGTCATCGACAGAACTCTCGAACAATTCATGGTCATCCTGAGAACGCTTCACGTCGCAGGAATGAGTGTTTAGCGGGGCGCGTATGCTAGCATACCGCCCCCGCTGGAGAGTGCCCAAGGGCCTTTCCGCGGTGGCGGTTGCATGCCGTCCAGGTCAGCTCAAGCTGTCCATTTCCCTGCCATTTTTCTCCGGGACACAGGTTTACGCAGATGAGCAAGACTTCTCTCGATAAGAGCAAGATCAAGTTCCTTCTCCTCGAAGGCGTCCACCAATCCGCTGTCGACGTCCTCAAGGCCGCCGGCTACACCAGCATCGAGTACCTCACCGGTTCTCTGCCGGAAGCCCAGCTCAAGGAAAAGATCGCCGATGCGCACTTCATCGGCATTCGCTCCCGCACTCAACTGACCGAAGAAATCTTCGACCACGCGAAGAAACTGGTCGCGGTGGGCTGCTTCTGCATCGGCACCAACCAGGTTGACCTGTCCGCCGCTCGCGAACGCGGCATTGCGGTGTTCAACGCGCCTTACTCCAACACCCGTTCGGTTGCCGAACTGGTGCTGGCCGAGGCCATCCTGCTGCTGCGCGGCATCCCCGAGAAAAACGCTTCCTGCCACCGTGGCGGCTGGATCAAGAGCGCGGCCAACTCCTTCGAAATCCGCGGCAAGAAGCTGGGTATCGTCGGTTACGGCTCCATTGGTACTCAGCTGTCGGTCCTGGCCGAAGGCCTGGGGATGCAGGTGTTCTTCTACGACACCGTGACCAAGCTGCCGCTGGGCAACGCCACCCAAGTGGGCAACCTGCACGAACTGCTGGGCATGTCCGACATCGTGACCCTGCACGTACCGGAAACCCCGGCCACCCAGTGGATGATCGGTGAGAAGGAAATTCGCGCCATCAAGAAGGGCGGCATCCTGATCAACGCCGCTCGCGGCACCGTGGTCGAGCTGGACGCCCTGGCGGAGGCGATCAAGGACAAGCACCTGATCGGCGCGGCCATCGACGTATTCCCGGTCGAGCCGCGTTCCAACGACGAAGAGTTCGAGAGCCCGCTGCGCGGCCTGGACAACGTGATCCTGACTCCGCACATCGGCGGTTCCACCGCTGAAGCCCAGGCCAACATCGGCCTGGAAGTGGCAGAGAAGCTGGTCAAGTACAGCGACAACGGTACTTCGGTATCCTCGGTCAACTTCCCGGAAGTGGCGCTGCCGGCCCACCCTGGCAAGCACCGTCTGCTGCACATCCACGAGAACATCCCGGGCGTGATGAGCGAGATCAACAAGGTCTTCGCCGAAAACGGCATCAACATCTCCGGTCAGTTCCTGCAGACCAACGAAAAGGTCGGCTACGTGGTGATCGACGTCGACGCCGAGTACTCGGACCTGGCGCAAGAGAAGCTGCAGCACATCAACGGCACCATCCGTTGCCGCGTGCTGTTCTAAGAGCAGCTTCAAGCGGCAAGTTTCAAGCTGCAAGCCAGAGCCCGCTCTTACTTGCAGCTTGTAGCTAAAACCTTGCCGCTAGCCACGCAAAAAAAGGGAGCCTTGATCGGCTCCCTTTTTTTTGCGTGGCATTTACGATTATTTCACTGTCACTGTGATTTTCTTGGAGACGATGACCGGGTCGAACGGCACGTGGTTCTTGTCGCCCAGTTCCAGTTGCAGGGTGTGCTTGCCGGGGGCCAGGGTCACTTCGGTTTCGGTCTGGGCCTTGCCGAAGTGCAGGTGGTTGGCGTCCATCGGAATCGGCAGGTTCTCGGCCGGCAGCTGGTCGACGTCGATCAACAGGTGATGGTGGCCGGTGTTGGCGGTCTGATCACCGGCCGGGGCCAGGGCGACGCCCTCAACGCCGAACTTGACGGTAAAGGTCTTGTCCACAACGGCCCCATCAGCGGGGGAAACGATGAACACCTTGGCACCGGCGGGGGCTGCAGTGCGCGGTATTTCCGCTGCGCCGGCCAGCATCGAGGCACCAAGCAACAGCCCGGCCAGGGCCGCACGAGACATAAAAATTTTCATTATCTTCTCCAGTTTTTCCGCAATTCTTTTACGGTGATGACAACTTCGTGGCGATTCGTTGTCGAAGGCACTCAACACCTTAGCAAAGCGAGCCTGAACGGCGCATCGCTCATATAAATTCAAGGAGTGACCATGCGTTTCCTGCCTGGCCTGATACTTTTGCTGCCCCTTGTGAGCACTTGCGCTCAAGCCGAACTGATGGACGACATCAATGACCGCGGGGAACTGCGCATCGCCCTGGAAGCCAATGCGCCACCCTTCAACTTCAAGGATGACGGCAAACTCACCGGTTTCGAGGTGGAGCTGGGACAGTTGCTGGCCAGTGAGCTGGATGTGCGCCCGGACTTCGTGGTGACGGCTGCCGCCGACCTGCTGCCCGGTGTTGAAAGCGGCCGCTTCGACGTGGCCATCAACCACATAGCAGTGACCCCGGAACTCAAGGATCGTTTCGATTTCAGCGAGCCCTATAGCTACTCCAGCGCTCAATTGATCGTGCGCAAGGAAGAACAGCGCCCGCTGTTTTCCCTGCAGGCCCTGCGCGGCCAGGCCCTGGGCGTGGCTCAGGGCAGCCAGTTCGTCGACCAGGCGCGCACCGTGGAAGGGATCAATCTGCGCAGCTACGCCGATGCCCAGCAACCGATCAAGGACGTGGCGGACAAACAGATCGACGCCGCCATCAGCGATCGCCTGTTGATTCCCTACGCCATTCGCGACAGCCGCCTGCCGGTGAAGGAAGGGGCCAAGGTGGGGCCGACCCTGAGCCTGGCGATTCCGTTCCAGAAAGGTAACCCGGCGTTCCAGGCCAGCCTGGACAGCGCCCTGCAGCGGATCAAGGCCGATGGGCGACTGATGGCCCTATCGGAGAAATGGTTCGGCATGGATGCCAGCAAACCGCCCAGGACCGACGCCGGGCAATAAACCTGGCCTGTGGCCGCTTCGCAGGCTGTGAACGAGCCGAAGGAACGCCGGTGCTCGGACCCCAGGGTTCGGCGCAAGACCGCCAAGCAAGGCCCTGCGGGGCTTTTCACCGCCTCGCAGGAGCGAGGCGGCTACACGGACAATGCGGCCAGGGCGGCAGCGGCTTCAGGGAGTTGCAGTTCGCTGAAGACCTGGACCCCGTGCTGCATCAGCAATGCTGCGGTCACCCCTTCGCCCGGGACTCTGACCCCGCTGAAGGTGCCGTCATAGGTCAGCAGGTTGCCGCAAGATGGGCTGTTGGCCTTGAGCACGGCAACGCGGATCCCGTGCTGCTCCACCAGCTCCAGGGCTTGGCGCGCCCCAGAGAGGAACTGGGCGCTGACATCTTCGCCTTCGGTGGTCATCACCGGAGCCCGTCCCTCAAGCACATCGCCCCCCTGGCCACCGGGAATCTCCGCCGCCGCCCGTGGCGTCGGCAAGCCACCGGCCACTTCCGGACAGAGTGCAACCACCCGCCCCTCTTGCAGCCAGGCGGCCAGTTGGTCGAACGGGCCGCTGGCGCCGCCGTCGTAGCGTACGCGGTGGCCCAACAGGCAGCGGCTGACCAGGATCTTGTGCATGTTCAGAACGGCTCGTTACCACGACGCCGGAACCAACCGGTCAGGGACAGGCGTTCCCGGGTCGCGGGCAGGACTTCATGGGGTACCTCGCCGGAGAGAAACACCACCAGCCGGCCCCCGACGGGGAGCACATCGTATTGCCCCTGGTCATTGAGGTACATGCGCAACTGCCCGCCGTGCTCGGGCAGCCACTGCTCATTGAGGTAGATCACCGCCGACACCATGCGCCGGTCATCGTCACGAAAACGGTCCACATGGCGTTTGTAGAATGCCCCTGGCGGATACATCGCAAAGTGGCACTCAAAGTCCTCCAGCCCCAGGAACAGACCGCGATTGAGGGCCTCGCGCAGGCTGTCCATCAACCCCAGGTAGGTATCACTGGCCTCGGCCTGGCCGGGCTCAAGCCACTGGATATGGTCGCCGCGGATACCCTCGCGGATCTCCTGGGCTGGGCCGCGTCCCACCGCCGCCGGCGCCAGTTCACCTTCAGCCGCACGTTTACGGCACTCGGCCGCCAGTTCGAGGGTCAGAGCCTCGGACAGAAAGACACTTTGCTGCGACCAGCCACGGGCGGCCAGGTCGTCGACAATGCTCAACAACAGCGGATGATCAGAGGGTATTTGCATGGCGCGCATAGTATCCAGCCTCAGATAAATCTGACAGAGCCGCAGAGCGGGGGATCGAGCATTTTTTTCAATGGGCTTACACATCATCGGTTTGCCGAGCGATGCTGATACGAATTCTCGACAACCACCGCCTTGCCCCGGAGAATAGTCGCCTGCTGACAGGAGTCCTTATGCGCCGTTTGCTTTTCTCACTGTTGATGTTCTGCGCCTTGCCTGCCTGGGCAGACAGCCACGACCAGTTGTACAAGGTCGCCGGTTGGCCGGAACAGCGCGCGCATTTCAACGATGCCCTCAGCGCCGCCCAGCAACGCTACCAGAACAGCCTGCCACCGGCGGTCTACCAGGCCCTGGTGGACAACAGCAATCAGCGCTTTGCACCCCAGGCCGTGGACCGCCGTGCCGAAGCCCAACTGCGCCAGCACCTGGCCGATCCAGCTCCGGCCCTGGCCTTCTTCCAGTCGCCCCTGGGCCGCAAGATCGTTGCCGCCGAACTGCTGGCCACCCGTCGCGACCAGTTGGCCAAGAACGCCCAGGGCCTGCCGAAGATGCAGGCCAGCGACACCCGCCAGTTGATCATCGGCCACCTGGCCCAGGCCCTGCCGGCCAAGGAAGCCGGGGCGGAAGTCAGCCTGGCGATTGCCGGGGTCGCCGCCGACAGCCTGAGCCAGATGATCCCCGGCCTGCTGGGCGGCGGTCAGGCCCAGGGCATGCTCAACGGCCAGCGCCAGCGATTGATGCAGCAGATCGGCAACGACCTGAACAACACCTTGCTCTACGTCTATCGGGATCTGTCCGACACCGAGCTGGAAGAGTTCGCCACCTTCGCCGAATCCAGCGAAGGCAAGGCCTACTACCAGGCGGCCCTGGCGGCGATTCGCGCCGGCCTGGCGGTCGGCCAGAGCACCTCCAGCCTCGCCCCCTGATTCCTGCACGCAAAGTACCCCCGTAGCGGTTGCCCAGGGCCGTGCAGCAGATTGCTGCTGCGTGCAACGCTCGCAGGCGGTCGTCGAGGTAACTCAGAAATACCGGTTGAGAAAGGCGAAATACTGGTCGCGGTACAGCGCAATTTCATTGGCCAGGTGGTGCCGGGCTTGCGACAGCATCAGAACCTCGGGCGTGGCGAACTTGTCGCGAACCACCTGCAGGTTGTGCTGCCAGTCCACGGTCATGTCCGCATCGCCCTGGACGATCAACGGCTGCCTGGAACAGCGTGGCGCCGCTTCCAGGCGCTTGATCCAGCGCGACAGCGCCCCCACCCAGGCGGTGGGTAACCGCAGCGGCTGCAAGGGATCAGCCTGGAGAAAGGCGAGAAACTCAGGATCATTGGAGTTCTCGCTGAAGCGTCGGGCAATGCCGGTGACGAAGGGCCGCAGCACGTAGTAGCTGAGCATCGACCAGCCCCAGGCCCGCGGCCGCACCAGCGGCGAGAGCAGCACCACCCGCCCCTGGGCCGGGCTCTCGGCGCCCTGGTTGAGCAGGTGATCCATGATGATGGCGCCGCCAGTGCTTTGCCCGAACAGGTGCCAGGGCTGGGGCAGTTCCAGGGCCCGAGCCTCGCCGAACAGGCCTTGCAGCACCCGCTGATACACCGCGAAGTCATCGATGCTGGCGCGCTCGCCGCTGGACAGGCCGTGCCCTGGCAGATCGCAGGAGATCACCACGAAGCGGCGCTGCAGCGCCCACTCGATCACATGCCGGTACAAACCCATGTGATCGTAGAAGCCGTGGAACAGAAACAGCGTCGCCCGCGGCTGCTCCGGCCACCAGACCTGGCAGACCACCTGGTAGTCGTCCACCTGGATACGGCCCAGGCGACTCTGGGACACCAGCGCCCGTCCGGCAAAGTCCAGCCCGTAGAAGCGTTGATAAGCCTGAGCCTCGGCCGACAAGGGCTGCCCGGCCACCAGGGGTTGCAGGCTGGCACGCAGATGGTCGGGGTCGAAGTTCACGGACATGGTTTTTTCCAAAACGGAGGGCATTGGGACAAAACGGGCTTTCTGGGCCTGCGATATTCATCTGTCGCGACAAGCATGGCAAGCTACGCGACCTTCGAGGACCGATCTCAATGCGCCACTCTTACCGCACGTCCCTGCTTGCCAGCCTGCTCGTCCTGATGTGCGCCGTTGTGCTGTGGAGCGCCTACGACTGGTTCCAGGGCCGCTATCTGCGGGCGTTCAGTGAACACACCGCGGTATTTTCCGGCGACCCGCTGCAACTGCCCGCCGAACTGGCCGGCCCCGGGGCCATTCGCCTGGTGCATTTCTGGGACCCGGCCTGCCCCTGCAACGTCGGCAACCAGCAGCACCTGGCCGAATTGATTGCCACCTATGGCCCGCAAGGCGTGGAGTTCTACTCGGTGCAGAAACCCGGCAGTCACGGCCAGTTGCCCGCGACCCTGAGCGCCCTGAAAGCCCTCGACCACCTGCCCGGCGCCGAACAGATCCCCGCCAGTCCGGCAGTGGCGATCTGGGACCGCAACGGCAAGCTGGCCTACTTCGGGCCCTACAGCGAGGGCCTGACCTGCAACTCCAGCAACAGCTTCATCGAGCCCATCCTCCAGGCCTTGGCCAGCGATCGCCAGATCAATGCCACCCATACCCTGGCGGTAGGCTGCTATTGTCCCTGGCCGGCCAATACCCACTAGGGCATTCGCGACTATTCAAGGACCGCCTCCTGACCGCGGCCCAAGACTTGTGCTAAATCTCTGCAGCTCTCAAGGCGGCACTGACAACAACAGCAAGGAGCCCGCATGAAACGCAGCCTGACCCTGGTCGCCGTCCTGATCCTCGCCCTGCTGGCGGGTGCCGCCGGTTATCTGTACAGCAAGCAGCCGACGCGTCAGGGCCAGGTGGAAATCCGTGGCCTGCAAGGCTCGGTCACCGTGCGCTACGACGAACGCGGGGTGCCGCACATCCGCGCGGAAAACGAAGCCGACCTGTATCGCGCCCTGGGTTACGTCCACGCCCAGGACCGGCTGTTCCAGATGGAAATGCTGCGCCGCCTGTCCCGGGGCGAGCTGGCAGAAGTCCTCGGCCCCAAGCTGCTGGACACCGACAAGCTGTTCCGCAGCCTGCGCATCCGCGAGCGCGCCGACAGCTACGTGGCCGGCCTGGACCGTCAGTCTCCGGCGTGGAAGGCCCTGGAAGCCTATCTGGACGGCATCAACCAATATCAGGACAGCCATGCCAGCCCCATGGAGTTCGATGCCCTGGGCATCCATAAGCGGCCGTTCACCGCCGAGGACACCGTCAGCGTCGCCGGCTTCATGGCCTACAGCTTCGCCATGGCCTTTCGTACCGAACCGCTCCTGACCTACATCCGCGATCAGCTGGGCAACGATTACCTGAAAGTCTTCGACCTCGACTGGCAACCCAAGGGCGTGCTGGCCAAGGGCAAGCCACAGCCGGCGCTGCCCCTGGCCGCCGTCGACTGGCAGGACCTGGGCCGAATCTCCCGCCTGAGCCAGGATGCCCTGAGCGACGCCGGGCTACCGCAATTCGAAGGCAGCAACGCCTGGGCCGTGGCCGGTACGCGGACCAGGAGCGGCCGCCCCCTGCTGGCCGGCGACCCGCACATCCGCTATTCCCTGCCGTCGGTGTGGTACGAGGCGCAGCTGTCGGCGCCGGGCTTCGAACTCTACGGCCATCATCAGGCCCTGGTGCCTTTCGCCTTCCTCGGCCACAACCTGGATTTCGGCTGGAGCCTGACCATGTTCCAGAACGACGATCTCGACCTGATCGCCGAGAAGGTCAACCCGCAAAACGCCAATCAGGTCTGGTTCCGTGACCAGTGGGTCGACCTGATCAGCAGCGAGCAGCAGATTGCGGTCAAGGGCCAGTCCCCGGTCACCCTGACCCTGCGCCGCTCGCCCCACGGGCCGATCATCAACGACATGCTCGGCACCACCGTGGGCAAGGCTCCGGTGGCCATGTGGTGGGGTTTCCTGGAAACCCCGAACCCGATCCTCGACGGTTTCTACCAGCTCAACCGCGCCGACACCCTGGCCAAGGCCCGCGCTGCGGCGGCCAAGGTCCATGCTCCCGGCCTCAACATCATCTGGGCCAACGCCAAGGGCGATATCGGCTGGTGGGCGGCGGCGCTGCTGCCCAAGCGCCCGGCCGGGGCCAAGCCGGCGTTCATACTCGATGGCAGTACAAGCATGGCCGACAAGGAAGGCTTCTATCCCTTCAGCGCCAACCCCCAGGAAGAGAACCCGCCCCGGGGCTACATCGTCTCGGCCAACTTCCAACCGGTGTCCCCTACCGGCATGGAGATTCCCGGCTACTACAACCTCGCCGACCGCGGCCAGCAACTGGATCGCCAGCTCAGCGACAAGAGCGTGAAATGGGACCTGGAAAACACTCAGAGGCTGCAACTGGGCACGACCACCGCCTACGGCCCGCGCCTGCTGGCACCGCTGCTGCCCGTGTTGCGGGAAGTGGTCGGCGACCCCGAGGAACTGAAGCTGGTGGAGCAACTGGCCAAGTGGCCGGGCGACTACCCGCTGGACTCCACCAGCGCCACGCTGTTCAACCAGTTCCTGTTCGAGCTGGCCAACGCCACTTTCCATGAAAAACTCGGTGACGCCTACTTCGACGCGCTGATCCAGGCCCGGGTGGTGGATGCCGCCCTGCCCCGGCTGGCGGCCGATCCCGACTCGCCCTGGTGGGACAACCGCACCACGCCACAGCGTGAAAGCCGGGCCGACACGGTCAAGCTGGCCTGGCGCGCCAGCATCGACCACCTGCGCCTGACCCTCGGCGCCAACCCGGCGCAGTGGCGCTGGGGCAGTGCCCACACCCTGACCCACGGCCATCCCCTGGGGATGCAGAAGCCTCTGGACCGGGTATTCAACGTCGGCCCCCTGGACGCTCCCGGCAGCCATGAGGTGCCGAACAACCTCACTGCCAAGATCGGCCCGGCGCCCTGGTCGGTGGTCTACGGCCCCTCGACCCGACGCATCATCGACTTCGCCGACCCGGCCCACAGCCTGACCATCAACCCGGTGGGTCAGAGCGGCGTGCTGTTCGACAAGCACTACGACGACCAGGCAGAGGCCTACATCGAGGGCGTCTACCAACAGGCCCACTTCAGCGAAGAGGAAGTCACCGCCAATACCCGCAGCACCCTGAAGCTGCTACCGGCACGCCGCCCCGCCCCGTAGCTGGCTAAGCCCTGCATACCACTCACGAACGCCTTCGCCGGCAAGCCGGCTCCTACGACGTGACGGGCGGCTCCTGGCAATAAAAAACCTCGCTCCCAGTCACGGGGCGAGGTTTTTTCGGTGACGCAACGCAGGTCAGACGGTTTCCGATGCCTGGGCCCGACGCACGTCCGGCTGCTTCCACGAGTCGGCAGCGCTTTCTTCGATGGCCTGCTGGATCGCGCGCTTGCGGGATTCTTCGGCGCGACGGCTGAAGAACCAGACCAGGAAGGTCACCAGGGACACCGCCAGCAGGATCAAGCTGGCCACGGCGTTGATCTCCGGTTTGACCCCCAGGCGCACCGCCGAGAACACTTCCATCGGCAAGGTGGTGGAACCCGGGCCGGAAACGAAACTGGCCAGCACCAGGTCATCCAGGGACAGGGCAAAGGACATCATGCCGCCGGCCGCCAGCGAGGGCGCGATCATCGGGATGGTGATCAGGAAGAACACCTTCCACGGCCGCGCCCCCAGGTCCATGGCCGCCTCTTCGATGGACAAGTCCAGCTCGCGCAGGCGAGCCGACACCACCACCGCCACATAGGCCGCGCAGAACGTGGTGTGGGCGATCCAGATGGTGACGATGCCGCGCTCCTGCGGCCAGCCCACAGCCTGGGCCATGGCCACGAACAGCAGCAGCAAGGACAGACCGGTGATCACCTCGGGCATCACCAGCGGCGCGGTCACCAGGCCACCGAACAGGGTGCGGCCCTTGAAGTGGGTGATCCGGGTCAGCACGAACGCCGCCAGGGTACCCAGGGCCACCGCCGCCACGGCGGTGTAGCAGGCGATCTCCAGGGAACGCACCACCGAGCCCATCAGCTGGGTGTTGTCCAGCAGGCCGATGTACCAGTTGATCGACCAACCGCCCCAAACGGTCACCAGTTTCGAGGCGTTGAACGAGTAGATCACCAGGATCAGCATCGGCAGGTAGATGAACAACAGGCCCAACACCAGCATCAGGCTGGAGAAACTGAAGCGCTTCATTCCTTGCCCTCCATTTCCTTGGCCTGACTGCGGTTGAACAGGATGATCGGCACAATCAGGATCGCCAGCATCACCACCGCCAGGGCGGACGCCACCGGCCAGTCACGGTTGTTGAAGAACTCTTGCCACAGCACCTTGCCGATCATCAGGGTTTCCGGGCCGCCCAGCAGTTCAGGAATCACGAACTCGCCCACCACCGGGATGAACACCAGCATGCAGCCGGCGATGATGCCGTTCTTGGACAGCGGCACGGTGATCTTCCAGAAGCTGTTGAAGGTACTCGAGCCCAGGTCGGCAGCGGCCTCCAGCAGGCTGGTGTCGTGCTTCACCAGGTTGGCGTACAGCGGCAGGATCATGAACGGCAGGTAGGAATAGACCACGCCGATGTACACCGCGATGTTGGTGTTGAGGATCTGCAGCGGCTCGTTGATCCAGCCCATGGACAGCAGGAAGCCGTTGAGCAGGCCGTTGTTGCTGAGGATGCCCATCCAGGCATAGACGCGGATCAGGATCGCGGTCCAGGTCGGCATCATGATCAGCAGCACCAGCACGGTCTGCAGCTCTTTGCGGGCACTGGCGATGGCATAGGCCATCGGGTAGCCGATCAGCAGGCAGAGGATGGTGCTGAAGAACGCCATCTTCAGCGAGCCGAGGTAGGCGGCGATGTACAGCTCGTCGTCCCCCAGCATGGCGTAGTTGCCCAGGTTGAGCAGCACCTGGAGCTTCTGGTCGACGTAGCTGTAGATCTCGGTGTACGGCGGAATGGCCACGTCCGCTTCGGCGAAGCTGATCTTCAGGACGATGAAGAACGGCAGCATGAAGAACAGGAACAGCCAGATGAACGGAACCCCGATGACCAGCTGGCGGCCACCGGGAATTATTCGATTGAGTCGGCGCTTGAGCTTTCGCATGTTCATGAGCGCAGTACCACGCCGCTGTCGTCTTCCCACCAGACGTAGACCTGGTCACCCCAGGTCGGCCGCGCGCCACGGCGCTCGGCGTTGGCGACGAAGGACTGCACCAGCTTGCCGCTCGGCAGCTCGACGTAGAACACCGAATGCCCGCCCAGGTAGGCGATGTCATGCACCTTGCCGCTGGACCAGTTGTTCTCGCAGGTCGGCATTTCGGCGGTGACCAGCAGCTTCTCGGGGCGAATCGCGTAGGTCACCGACTTGTCCTGCACCGAGGTACTGATGCCGTGGCCAACGTAGATGTTGCGGTCCAGGTCCTTGCAGGTGATCAAGGCGTGGCCTTCGGCGTCGTCCACCACTTCGCCTTCGAAGATGTTGACGTTGCCGATGAATTCGCAGACCAGGCGGCTGACCGGGGTTTCATAGATGTCGATCGGGCTGCCGATCTGGGCGATCCAGCCCAGGTGCATGATGGCGATGCGTTCAGCCATGGTCATGGCTTCTTCCTGGTCGTGGGTCACCATCACGCAGGTCACGCCGACGCGCTCGATGATTTCCACCAGTTCCAGCTGCATCTGCGAACGCAGTTTCTTGTCCAGCGCGCCCATGGGTTCGTCCAGCAGCAACAACTTCGGACGCTTGGCCAGGGAACGGGCCAGGGCCACGCGCTGGCGCTGGCCACCGGACAGCTGGTGCGGCTTGCGCTTGGCGTATTGGCTCATCTGCACCAGCTTGAGCATTTCCGCGACCCGGGCGTCGATCTCGGCGGCAGGAATCTTGTCCTGCTTGAGGCCGAAGGCGATGTTCTGGGCCACGGTCATGTGCGGGAACAGGGCGTAGGACTGGAACATCATGTTGATCGGCCGCTCGTAGGGCGGCATGTCGGTGATGTCCACGCCATCAAGGAAGATTCGCCCCTCCGTTGGCCGTTCGAAGCCGGCCAGCATCCGCAGCAAGGTGGACTTGCCCGAACCCGAACCGCCGAGCAGGGCGAAAATCTCGCCCTTCTTGATTTCCAGGGACACATCGTCCACGGCAACCGTCTCGTCGAACTTCTTCGTGACCCGGTCGATCTTGACCAGCACCTGCTTAGGTGTCTGGTCGCCCTCGAGGGCTTTCTTATAGGCGCCGGAGGCAACTGCCATTTGCGAAACTCCCAACAAAATTTGCAGCCCGCCCCACGCGGGCGGACCTTGGATAGTTTGAGCCTGTGGAACTATTTACCCGTCTTGACCTTGGTCCAGCTGCGGGTCATCAAGCGTTGGATATTGGCTGGCAACTCGATGGACACGTAGGTCTTGTCGAGCACGGCCTGCGGTGGATAAACCGCTTCGTCGGTGCGAATGGACTGCTCCATCAGCTTGTCCGACCCGGGGTTGGGGTTGGCATAACCGACATAGTCACTGACCTGGGCAATCACCTCAGGCTGCAGTACGTAGTTGATGAAGGCGTGGGCTTGCTTGACGTTGGTCGAATCCTTGGGGATCGCCAGCATGTCGAACCACAGGGCTCCCCCTTCCTTCGGAATGGCGTAGGCGATGTTCACGCCCTTGCCGGCGTCGGCGGCCCGGGCCTTGGCCTGGAACACGTCGCCGGAAAAGCCGATGGCCACGCAGATGTTGCCGTTGGCCAGGTCCGAGATGTACTTGGACGAATGGAAGTAGGTCACGTAGGGACGCACCGCCAGCAACTTGGCCTCGGCCTTCTTGTAGTCCTGGGGGTTGGTGCTGTTGGCATCCAGGCCCAGGTAATTGAGGACCGTGGGCATCATCTCATCGGCGGAGTCGAGGAAGGCTACGCCGCAGCTGTTGAGCTTCTTGATGTTCTCCGGCTCGAACAGCACGCTCCAGGAGTCGATCTTGTCCACGCCCAGGACAGCCTTGACCTTGTCGACGTTGTAGCCGATGCCGTTGGTGCCCCACAGGTACGGCACCGCGTACTGGTTGCCCGGGTCGTTCATTTCCAGGCGCTTGAGCAGCGCCGGGTCGAGATTCGAATAGTTGGGCAGCAAGCTCTTGTCGAGTTTCTGGAACGCGCCGGCCTTGATCTGCTTGCCCAGGAAGTGGTTGGACGGCACCACCACGTCATAACCGGTGCGGCCGGCCAGCAACTTGCCTTCCAGGGTTTCGTTGGAATCAAAAACGTCATACACCGGCTTGATACCCGTGGCCTTTTCAAACTCGGCCAGGGTGTTTTTCCCGATGTAGTCGGACCAGTTATAAATATGCACGGACGGTGCAGCCTGGACGCCAGCCACCAGCGTCAGGCTGGCGGCGACCAGCATGGCTTTGCGAAATAAAGAAATAGGCAAGTGGAGGTCCTCTTCAATAGTTGGGCCCAAGTTGCCCCGCGCTACCTGACAGCCTCCGAGCTGCCCAGCAACAAAACCGGCGCGCAACTTACCCTCGATAAACCAATCCAGCAAAACTTTCTGTCATTTAATTGTTTCCTGTTGCCGCCCTCGCCATGACGACGGCAACAGGTAGTGCTGCAAATCGACTTATTTGCCGGATTTGATCTTGGTCCAGCTGCGGGTCAGGATGCGCTGGGTCGCGGCCGGCAGGTCGGCAATCGCGTACAGCTTGGCCTGGACTTCAGCTGGCGGGTAAACACCCGGGTCGCTGGTGATGTCTTTATCGACCAACGGGGTTGCAGCCGCGTTACCGTTGGGGAAACGCACGGCGTTGGTGATTTCGGCCATGACTTCAGGCTTTTGCAGGAAGGTCATGAACTTGTAGGCGCCTTCGACGTTTTCGGCGTCTTTAGGGATGGCGACCATGTCGTAGAAGCTGCCAGCACCTTCTTTCGGAATGTTGTAGCTGACCTTGACCTTGTCGCCGGCTTCGGCAGCACGGGCCTTGGCCTGGTAGATATCGCCCGAGTAGCCGACGGCGACGCAGATGTTGCCGTTAGCCAGGTCGGAGATGTACTTGGACGAGTGGAAGTAGGCGATCGAAGGACGGATCTTGAGGAACAGCTTCTCGGCTTCGTCCAGTTGCTTCTTGTCCTGGCTGTCGGTCGGGTAGCCCAGGTAGTGCAGCGCCACCGGAATCATTTCGGTTGGCGAGTCGAGGAAGCTGACGCCGCAGGCCTTCAACTTCTCGGCATTTTCCGGCTTGAACAGCAGGTCCCAGGAGTTGGTCGGTGCGTCGGCGCCCAATACCGCCTTGACCTTCTCGGCATTGAAACCGATGCCGATCGAGCCCCACATGTAAGGGAAAGCGTGCTTGTTGCCCGGGTCGCTCACCGATACCGCCTTGAGCAGCGATTCGTTGAGGTTCTTCCAGTTCGGCAGCTTGGACTTGTCCAGTTCCTGATAGACGCCGGCCTTGATCTGCTTGGCCAGGAAGTTGTTGGAAGGCACTACCACGTCGTAACCGGATTTGCCGGCGAGCAACTTGGCTTCCAGGGTTTCGTTGCTGTCGAACACGTCGTAGACCACTTTGATGCCCGACTCGGCTTCAAACTTCTTGATGGTGTCCGGAGCGATGTAATCGGACCAGTTGTAAACGTGCAGTACTTTATCGTCCGCTTGCGCTGCCGCCGCCATCACGCCCATCAGGGACATGGCGAGGAGGGTCTTGCCAGCTAACTTCATACCTAATGCCTTCATGCGTAATGCTCCAATTATTCTTTTTAACCACTCGTTCAGCGGCCAATATCCGGGCAACCAAAACGGCGGGTAGTCTGGCAAGATCCAAGGCCGGCTTTCAAGGAAAGACCGGCCTTTATGCCTGCTTCGAACAGGGTGCCCGCAAGCACCGCGCTCAAAGCCTAGCACTCAGCCCTGCAGGGCACTCAAGGTCAGGTCCAGGCACTTGCGCGCCTTGGCTACCAGCTCGTCGATCTCCGCTTCGCTGATCACCAGCGGCGGGGCAATGATCATGGTGTCGCCCACGGCACGCATGATCAGACCGTTGTCGAAACAGAACTGGCGACAGATCATGCCCACGCCCCGGCCCTGATAGCGCGCCCGGGTGGCCTTGTCCTTGACCAGCTCGATCGCCCCCAGCAGACCAACCCCGCGAACCTCGCCCACCAACGGATGATCGCTCAGCTCACGCAGACGTTTCTGCAAATAAGGTGCCGTTTTTTCATGGACGCGCTGGATAATTTTTTCCTCGCGCATGATGCGGATGTTCTCCAGGGCCACGGCAGCGGCTACCGGATGCCCGGAATAGGTGAAACCGTGGTTGAAGTCGCCGCCCTCGTTGAGCACCGCCACCACTTCGTCACGCACGATCAGGCCACCCATGGGGATGTAGCCGGAAGTCAGGCCCTTGGCGATGGTCATCATGTCCGGCTTGAGGTCGTAGAAATCGCTACCGAACCACTCACCGGTACGACCAAAGCCACAGATCACCTCGTCGGCGACGAACAGGATGTCGTACTTGGCGAGAATTTCCTTGATCCGCGGCCAGTAGCTGTCTGGCGGCACAATCACGCCACCGGCGCCCTGGATCGGCTCGGCGATAAAGGCACCGACGTTGTCCACGCCCAGTTCCAGGATCTTTTCTTCCAGTTGATTGGCCGCCCAGATGCCGAACTCGTCGGGGCTCATGTCGCCGCCCTCGCCGAACCAGTAGGGTTGCGGGATATGGACGATGCCCGGGATCGGCAAGTCGCCCTGTTCGTGCATGTAGGTCATGCCGCCGAGGCTGGCACCGGCCACGGTGGAGCCGTGGTAGCCATTGACCCGGCTGATGATGGTTTTCTTGTTCGGCTGGCCCTTGATCGCCCAGTAATGGCGGACCATGCGCAGCATGGTGTCGTTGCCTTCGGAACCGGAACCGGTGAAGAACACATGGTTCATGCCTTGCGGCGCGATCTCGGCAATCACCTTGGACAACTCCAGCACCGGCGGATGCGCGGTCTGGAAGAACAGGTTGTAGTACGGCAGTTCGCGCATTTGCTGGCTGGCGGCATCGGCCAGCTCATCACGGCCATAGCCGATGGCGACGCACCACAGGCCGGCCATGCCGTCGAGAATCTGATTGCCTTCACTGTCCCAGAGATACACACCTTTGGCGTGGGTGATGATCCGCGGTCCCTTTTCTTTCAATTGCTTGAAATCACTGAAGGGCGCCAGGTGGTGATCACTGCTGAGGGTTTGCCACTCGCGGGTTTGCGGGTTTTTTTGAGTCATCAATCTCTCCTAAGTGTCAGTGAAGGCGCCACTGGCGGGCAGTGGCGCCCGGCGAATCAGACGGCGAACAACAGGAATTCCCGCTCCCACGAACTGATCACGCGCTTGAAGTTTTCATGTTCGGCCCGCTTCACCGCGACGTAGCCGGTGATGAACTTCTGGCCCAGGTACTTCTCGATGGTCTTGCTGTTCTCCATACGCTCCAGAGCGTCCTCGATGGTCAGCGGCAGACGCAGGTTGCGGCGTTCATAGCCGCGCCCGACCACCGGCGCACTCGGGTTGTGGCCCTCGACCATGCCGATGTAGCCACACAACAGACTGGCGGCGATCGCCAGGTAGGGGTTGGCATCGGCACCCGGCAGGCGGTTTTCCACCCGACGGTTCTGCGGACCGGCATCCGGCACCCGCAGGCCCACGGTGCGGTTCTCTTCGCCCCACTCGACGTTCACCGGTGCCGAAGTGTCCGGCAGGAAGCGGCGGAACGAGTTGACGTTGGGCGCGAACAGCGGCAGCAGCTCGGGGATGAACTTCTGCAAACCGCCGATGTGGTTGAGGAACAGCTGGCTCATGGTCCCGTCCTCGTTGGAGAAGACGTTCTTGCCGGTGTTGATGTCGATGATGCTCTGGTGCAGGTGCATGGCACTGCCGGGCTCGCCGGTCATGGGCTTGGCCATGAAGGTGGCGGCCACATCATGCTTGAGCGCGGCTTCGCGCATGGTGCGCTTGAACACCAGGATCTGGTCGGCCAGGGACAGGGCATCGCCGTGACGGAAGTTGATTTCCATCTGCGCCGTGCCGTCCTCGTGGATCAGCGTGTCCAGGTCCAGCTCCTGCAGTTCGCACCAGTCGTAGACGTCCTCGAACAGCGGATCGAATTCGTTGGCCGCTTCGATGGAGAACGACTGACGACCGGTTTCCGGGCGGCCGGAGCGGCCGATCGGCGGCTGCAGCGGGTAGTCGGGGTCATCACTGCGCTTGGTCAGGTAGAACTCCATCTCCGGCGCCACGATCGGCTGCCAGCCGTGGTCGGCGTAGAGCTTGAGGACTTTCTTCAAGACGTTGCGCGGCGACAGCTCGATGGGGTTGCCCTGCTTGTCGTAGGTGTCGTGGATCACCTGGGCCGTGGGCTCGATGGCCCAGGGCACCAGGTACACCGCGTTATGGTCCGGGCGGCAGACCATGTCGATATCCGCCGGGTCCAGCAGTTCGTAGTAGATGTCGTCTTCGACATAGTCGCCGGTCACGGTCTGCAACAGCACGCTCTCGGGCAGGCGCATGCCTTTTTCGGCAATGAACTTGTTGGTCGGCGAGATCTTGCCCCGGGTGATACCGGTCAGGTCGCCGATCATGCATTCGACTTCTGTGATCTTGTGGTCTTTCAACCAATCGGTGAGCTGGTCGAGGTTGTTACTCATAAATGCCTCTAGGCTGAGTTTCCTGACTCTCTATTAAGTCAGGCGTTGTGTGACGCTTCGGCGTCGCGTTGTTTTGCCCGCTGGCGGCAGGCATCACCAAAAGCCTGGAAAATGGCCAGGTAGTGAGGGTTGCAGCTTACCTGCCATTCGGGGTGCCATTGCACCCCCAACGCAAAAGCCTTGCTGGCCTCGACCGAAATGGCCTCGACCAGGCCGTCGGCAGCCAGCGCCTCGACCCGCAGCCCCGGCGCCAGACGTTCAACGCCTTGAGCATGAATCGAGTTGACCTGGATCGTCTGCGGCAGGCCCAGGCCCGCCAGGACACCGCCGGCCTGGACGTGCACGTCATGGGCCGGTGCGTACCAGGCATCCAGGGGCTGGTCGGCCTCTTCATCATGGCGGTGGTCCATGAACGGCTGCACTTCATGCACGTTCTGGTGGAGGCTGCCGCCCAGGGCGACGTTCATTTCCTGAAACCCGCGGCAGATGCCCAGCACGGGAACGCCCGCGGCAACGGCGGCGTCCAGCAGGGGCAGGGTCGCTGCATCCCGTGCAGAATCATGAGCAGTACCGGGCGCGCTGGCGGGCCCCTGATAATGGAAAGGTTCGATATTGGAGGGAGAGCCGGTAAAGAGGATGCCGTCCAGACCGTCCAGAATATCGGACGGGGAAACCAGCTGCGCCAGGGACGGAAGAATCACCGGCACGCCCTGGGCCGCGCTGGCTACTGCCTGGACATACTCGTCGCCACTGATGTGATAAGCATGCAGACCGATCTGCCTGGAGCAGGCGGTGATGCCGATTAACGGCAGGCGAGACATGAAACACCCCGGTATTATTGCTGTTATGGGTTTGATTCGAGCTTAGCCTTGTTCATTTTTTTACACAACACCCCCGTAAAAAATACAACACGGCCCGCTCAAGCCTGCGCTACCCGAGGCAGTCGCGTCCCAAAAAATGCCCTGTTTTGCCCCAAAAGAGCCTCACCAGCCCTTTATTAGGGCGTAAAGAGCCTTACTTGACTTCGGCATGCCGTTCGGGTTGACTGAAACCAGAAAAGATCAATGATTGATATTTTTAACAACAAAGGTGTTGCATCATGTCGGTACCCCCGCGTGCCGTTCAGCTTAACGAAGCGAACGCGTTCCTTAAGGAACATCCTGAGGTTCTGTACGTTGACCTTCTGATTGCGGATATGAATGGTGTGGTGCGCGGCAAGCGCATCGAACGCACCAGCCTCCACAAGGTTTACGAGAAAGGCATCAACCTGCCGGCCTCCCTCTTTGCCCTGGATATCAATGGCTCTACGGTGGAAAGCACCGGCCTGGGCCTGGACATCGGCGATGCTGACCGAATCTGCTATCCGATCCCCGATACCCTGTGCAATGAACCCTGGCAGAAGCGCCCTACCGCGCAACTGCTGATGACCATGCACGAACTCGAAGGCGACCCGTTCTTCGCCGATCCACGGGAAGTGCTGCGTCAGGTCGTGACCAAGTTCGACGAACTGGGACTGACCATCTGCGCGGCCTTCGAACTGGAGTTCTACCTGATCGACCAGGAGAATGTGAACGGCCGTCCACAGCCGCCACGCTCACCGATCTCCGGCAAACGTCCGCATTCCACTCAGGTCTACCTGATCGACGATCTCGACGAATACGTCGACTGCCTCCAGGACATTCTGGAAGGCGCCAAGGAGCAAGGCATTCCGGCCGACGCCATCGTCAAGGAAAGCGCCCCGGCGCAATTCGAGGTCAACCTGCACCACGTGGCCGACCCGATCAAGGCCTGCGACTACGCGGTACTGCTCAAGCGCCTGATCAAGAACATCGCCTACGACCATGAGATGGACACCACCTTCATGGCCAAGCCTTACCCGGGCCAGGCGGGCAACGGTCTG
This sequence comes from Pseudomonas sp. TKO26, assembly GCF_003225665.1. Lineage (NCBI taxonomy): Bacteria > Pseudomonadati > Pseudomonadota > Gammaproteobacteria > Pseudomonadales > Pseudomonadaceae > Pseudomonas > Pseudomonas sp. TKO26. Next base: position 149,671 of record NZ_QKLN01000036.1, on the reverse strand, counting down.
CACGTCCACATTTCGGTTCTGGACAAAGATGGCAAGAACATCTTTTCCAGCGAGGATCCCGAGCAGAACGCCGCACTGCGTCACGCGATCGGCGGTGTGCTCGAGACCCTACCGGCGCAGATGGCCTTCCTCTGCCCGAACGTCAACTCCTACCGTCGTTTCGGCGCCCAGTTCTATGTGCCGAACTCGCCAAGCTGGGGCCTGGATAACCGCACCGTGGCCATTCGCGTACCGACCGGCTCCGCTGATGCGGTACGCATCGAGCACCGGGTCGCCGGTGCCGACGCCAACCCGTACCTGCTGATGGCTTCGGTCCTGGCGGGCGTGCACCACGGCCTGACCAACAAGATCGAGCCGCCGGCACCGACCGAAGGCAACAGCTACGAGCAGAACGAACAAAGCCTGCCGAACAACTTGCGCGATGCCCTGCGCGAGCTGGACGACAGTGAAGTGATGGCCAAGTACATCGATCCGAAGTACATCGATATCTTCGTGGCCTGCAAAGAGAGCGAGCTGGAGGAGTTCGAACACTCCATCTCCGACCTCGAGTACAACTGGTACCTGCACACCGTCTAAGCGGTTGTCGCAAAAAAACGCCGCGTAGCTCACCGCTCGCGGCGTTTTTTTGTGCCTCGGATCCATGGCCAGCGGATTCAGGAATCCTCGCACTGTCGCGTACAATGCCCGCTGCCCAGTAGGAGACACCGATGACGCGCACCGCACCGCTACGCAAACCCCGTGCACGCAGCCAGGCCCGGATCGACTCGATACTCGAGGCCGCCCGGACCCTGCTGGCCAGCGAGGGCGTGGCCAGCCTGTCGATCTACAGCGTGGCCGAACGGGCGCAGATTCCACCGTCGTCGGTCTATCACTTCTTCGCCAGCGTCCCGGCCCTGCTGGAGGCCCTGACCGCCGATGTACACGCTGCTTTTCGCGCCTGCCTGCAAGCCCCCATCGACCACCAGCGACTCCAGGGCTGGCGTGACCTGTCACGCCTGGTGGAACAGCGCATGCTCGACATCTACGGCGCGGACGCGGCGGCCCGCCAACTGATCCTCGCCCAGCACGGGCTGACCGAGGTCACCCAGGCCGATCGCCAGCACGACCTTGAGCTGGGGGACCTGATGCACACACTGTTCAATCAGCACTTCGAGCTGCCGAGATTGCCCGCCGACGTGGACGTGTTTGCCCTGGCCATGGAGCTCGGGGACCGGGTGTATGCCCGCTCGGTGCAGCAGCACGGGCAGATCACCCCGCGCATGGCCGAGGAAGGCATGCGCGTGTTCGATGCCTACCTGAGTCTTTATCTACCGCCCTACCTGCCCAAGCGCCCCGCCCCGCTTTGAGGGCTCAGACCTGGCGTAACAACAGCCGGTCGATGCTGTGATCCGCTGACTTGTGGATGATCAGGTTGGCCCTTTCCCGGGTGGGCAGAATGTTTTCCAGCAGGTTCTTCAAGTTGACCCGGTCCCAGGTATCGGACGCCATCGACAGGGCCTCTGGGTCCGAGAGCCCCTTGTACTTATTGAAATAGGAGTCTCGGGACTGGAAGGCAGTGTTCTTCAAATAGACAAAACGCTCCAGATACCAGGCCTTGATCGTCTCCTCGGGCGCGTCGACGTAAATGGAGAAGTCGATGAAGTCCAAGGGATTCAAGCCCTGGCCCCGCTCCCCCTGCAGCACATTCAGGCCTTCGAGGATGATGATGTCCGGCGCCTCCACCGACTGCGCCTCATCGGCCAGGATGTCGTAGCGCACATGGGAATAGATGGGAATCCGCGCCGCCTCGCCCCTGCGGCACACGGCCTGGAGAAAATCCACGAACAGCGGTTCATCGTAGGACTCGGGAAACCCCTTGCGGTGCAGGATGTTTTTTTCCTGCAGGGTGGCCAGGGGGAACAGAAACGAGTCCGTGGTCACCAGGTGCACATTGGGTTTGCCCGGCCAATAGGCCAGGAGCGCCGCCAGAACCCGGGCAAAACTGCTCTTGCCCACCGCCACGCTGCCGGACACACCGATCACATAGGGGGCCTTGAAGCCGGTCTGTGGCACCTTGAGCGACTGCACCTGGGCCGCATGCAAATGCAGCAGGCGCGACAGGGGCAGCAGGATCTGCCGCACCTCTTCAGACGCCATGGGCTGGGTCGGACTGGTCAGCGAGTCCATCTCGGACGGCGACAGGTTCATGGGTTCTCCGGCCCGTAACGCCGACCAGTGGTCGCGATCGAACTCCAGATACCCTGCGTTTGGACCCTGCTCTGTTGTCATGTTTACTGTTCAGGTCTTGCCGAAAGCAGGGAAAGTATCAAATCTGACCGGTATTTACAGCGCCCATGAAAAAGCCCCGAAGGGCTCGCACCCTTCGGGGCTGATCTCTGGCCTCGCTCATAGCTTGGCGATCGACACCTCGGTGGACTTCACAAAGGCAATCACTTCGCTGCCGATGGACAGTTCCAGCTCCTTGACCGAACGGGTGGTGATCACCGAAGTGACAATCCCGGAAGCGGTCTGGACATCGATTTCCGAGAGCACGTCGCCTTCGACGATTTCCTTGATGGTGCCCTTGAACTGGTTGCGTACGTTGATGGCTTTGATGGTCATGGTATTTCTCCTGGGGTCGAAAAACAGAGCTGCAAGCTTCAAGCGCTCAGCGGCAAGCACAAGCGCGACGCTCTTGCTTGCCGCTTGCAGCTGAAAACTTGCCGCTGCTCTAAAGCGCCCAACGCAACTGCGTGGGCAAGGGTGAAACGGGTTCCGGTTCCGGCGGCGAGCCGGGCAGTGACAGCACGCGGTTGAGGACTTGGGTTTCCAGGGCCGCCAGACGATGGGAACCCCGCACGCGCGGACGCGGCAGCTCGACGTGCAGGTCCAGTCCCACCTCGCCGTCCTCGATCAGGATCACCCGATCGGCAATCGCCACCGCCTCGCTGACATCGTGGGTCACCAGCAATACGGTAAAACCGTGCTGCTGCCACAGGCGCTCGATCAACTGCTGCATCTCGATCCGGGTCAGGGCATCCAGCGCCCCCAACGGTTCGTCCAGCAGCAACAGCCGCGGTTGATGGATCAGGGCCCGGGCCAGCGCCACGCGCTGCTTCTGGCCACCGGACAGCGCCGCCGGCCACTCATTGGCGCGATCGGCCAGGCCCACCGCCTCAAGGGCTTCCAGGGCCTGGGGCCGCCAGTTGCCCGCAAGACCGAGCCCGACGTTGTCGATGACTTTCTTCCAGGGCAGCAGACGCGCTTCTTGGAACATCAGCCGGGTGTCTTCGATGGCGGCGCTCAAGGGCGCGGAGCCCGCCAGCAACTCCCCGGCCGAAGGCTGGTCGAGTCCGGCCAGCAGGCGCAGCAAGGTGCTCTTGCCGCAACCGCTGCGCCCCACCACCGCGACGAACTGGCCGGCGGGAATGTGCAGGTCGATTTCCCGCAGCACCTGGCGCGAGCCGAAAGTCTTTTGCAGTTTGCGCACGGCCAGGGGAATGCCCCGCAGCAGCCGTGGAGGTTGTTGAGCCGTCATTGGGCATCCCCCTTGGCCACTTGGTAGGCCGGATGCCAGCGCAGCCAGACCCGCTCCAGGCCACGCGCGGCCAGATCCGCCAGCTTGCCGAGCACTGCGTACATGACGATGGCCAGCACCACCACGTCGGTCTGCAGGAATTCCCGGGCGTTCATCGCCAAGTAGCCGATGCCCGAGCTGGCGGAGATGGTTTCGGCGACGATCAGGGTCAGCCACATGAAGCCCAGGGCAAAACGCACGCCCACCAGGATCGAAGGCAAGGCCCCCGGCAGGATCACCTGGCGAAACAGGGCAAAGCCGGACAGGCCATAGCTGCGCGCCATCTCCACCAGCGCCGGATCGACGTTGCGGATGCCGTGGTAGGTGTTGAGGTAGATGGGAAACAGAGTGCCCAGGGCCACCAGGAAAATCTTCGCCGACTCATCGATGCCGAACCACAGGATCACCAGCGGAATCAGCGCCAGGTGCGGCACGTTGCGGATCATCTGCACCGAGCTGTCCAGCAGCCGCTCGCCCCACTTCGACAGGCCGGTAATGAAGCCCAGCGCCAGGCCGATACCGCCACCGATGACAAACCCCAGCCCCGCGCGCCAGCCACTGATGGCCAGGTGGGTCCAGATATCACCGCTGCGTACCAGACTGATCCCGGCTTCGATCACCGCGCTGGGAGCCGGCAGGATGCGGGTCGAGAGCCACCCCGCCGACACCGACAGCTGCCACACCGCGAGCAGCAGCAAGGGCAGGCCCCAGGGCGCCAGACGCTGCACTATGCGTTGTCCATTCATGACCGCACCTCAGCTCTGGGACGCGGCTTTGGGAATGATGTCGTTGGCGACCATCTCCCCGAACGGGCTGACGTAACCAGCCGCTTCAGGCAGTTTGGGCCGTTCGATATCCAAGTGCGGGAACAGTAACTCGGCCACGCGATAGGACTCTTCCAGGTGTGGATAACCGGAGAAGATGAAGGTATCGATGCCCAGGTCCGCGTACTCTTTCATCCGCGCCGCCACCGTAGGGCCGTCTCCCACCAGAGCGGTGCCGGCACCGCCACGTACCAGACCGACGCCGGCCCAGAGATTGGGGCTGACTTCCAGCCGGTCGCGACGACCACCATGCAGGGCCGCCATGCGCTGCTGGCCAACCGAATCGAAGCGCGCCAGGGATGCCTGGGCCCGGGCGATGGTGTCGTCGTCCAGATGGGAAATCAGGCGTTCGGCGGCCTGCCAGGCTTCGGCATTGGTTTCCCGCACGATCACGTGCAGGCGGATGCCGAAACGCACGCTGCGTCCGAGCTTGGCGGCCTTGTCGCGCACCTGCTGGATCTTCTCGGCCACGGCGGCCGGTGGCTCGCCCCAGGTCAGGACCATCTCCACCTGCTCGGCGGCCAGGTCCTGGGCGGCTTCCGAAGAGCCGCCGAAATACAGCGGCGGACGGGGTTTTTGCAGTGGCGGATAGAGCAACTTGGCGCCCTTCACACTGATGTGCTGGCCGTCGTAATCCACGGTTTCGCCTTCCAGCACCCGGCGCCAGATACGGGTGAACTCCACAGAGGCCTGGTAACGCTCTTCATGGTCGAGGAACAGACCGTCACCGGCCAGCTCGTCCGGATCGCCACCGGTCACCAGGTTGAACAGCGCCCGGCCGCCGGACAGCCGATCCAGGGTTGCCGCCTGGCGCGCCGCCACCGTCGGCGAAATGATCCCGGGGCGCAGGGCGACCAGGAACTTCAGGCGCTGGGTCACCGGAATCAGCGAAGCCGCCACCAGCCAGGAATCCTCGCAGGAGCGTCCGGTGGGAATCAGCACGCCACCAAAGCCCAGGCGGTCGGCGGCCTGGGCGATCTGTTGCAGGTAGGCATGATCCACGGCGCGAGCGCCTTCGGCGGTGCCAAGGTAATGGCCGTCGCCGTGAGTGGGCAGAAACCAGAAGATGTTGAGGCTCATGGAGTTGTCTCCTAAGGGTTCGATTTACGGCGCTTTGGCCACGGCGGCGGTCGGCGTCCAGATCACGTCTTTGATGCTCAGCGGCTTGGGAATCAGCTTGAGCTGATAGAAGCTGTCGGCGATTTTCTGCTGCGCGGCGATCACCTCCGGAGTCAGGAAGCCCGCGCCGTAGCCCTGGCGCTTCACCGAGGTCAGGGTGATGTCAGTGGACAGGCCGAGCAGCGGCGCCACCTGCTCGGTGACCTCCTGCGGGTTGGCCTTGGACCACTCGCCCACCGCCCGCACCTCTTCCACCAGGGCCTTGATCACTTCTGGGTGCTGCTGTGCGTAGGGTTTGGTCGCCAGGTAGAACTGGTGGTTGTCGACGATGCCGCTGCCGTCGCGCAGGGTGCGCGCCTGCAGTTGCTGCTCGGCCGCCGCCTGGTAAGGGTCCCAGATGACCCAGGCGTCGACGCTGCCGCGCTCGAACGCAGCGCGGGCATCGGCCGGGGGCAGGAACACGGTCTGGATGTCGCTGTACTTGAGGCCGGCGTCTTCCAGGGCACGGACCAGCAGGTAATGAACGTTGGAGCCCTTGTTCAGCACCACTTTCTTGCCCTTGAGGTCCTGCACCGACTTGATCGGCGAGTCCTTGGGCACCAGGATCGCCTCGCTATGGGGCGCCGGAGGTTCGTAGGCCACGTAGAGCAGATCGGCCCCGGCGGCCTGGGCGAACACCGGCGGGGTTTCGCCGGTCACGCCGAAGTCGATGGAACCGACGTTCAGCCCTTCCAGCAACTGCGGACCACCGGGAAACTCGGTCCACTTCACGTCCACGCCTTGCTGCGCCAGGCGCTTTTCCAGGGTGCCCTTGGCCTTGAGCAGCACCAGGGTGCCGTACTTCTGATAACCGATACGCAGGGTTTCGGCTTGAGCTTGAACGATGGCGCCGAAGGACACAGCCGCAGCAAACAGAGCGACCAGACCGCGACGCAAAATGACAGGGCGCATGGCGCTCTCCTTTTTGCTGTGGGGGTTGTGGCTGCACCTGCTTGCCCGTTGGCGGGCGAGTAAGGTCAGTACTTCAAATCAGGGGTATGGCTCAAATGCTCCAGCGAGCACTCAACAGACGTTCATTCAACAGATGCGGGTCCAGCGGCTTGGGGCGGCGCGCCATGGCGCTATGGAACTGCTCCAGCGCCTCGCGCAGGCGCAGTTCCAGGGCCTCGGCCAGCTGCGGCTGGGCACTGCCTTCGCCATAGGCGATCTGGCTGTCCTCGGCAAAGATGCCCTGGAGCATTTCCTGGGCCTTGAGCGCCGAGAGCACGGGCTTGAGGGCGTAGTCCACCGCCAGCATATGGGCGATGCTGCCGCCGGTGGCCATGGGCAATACCACTTTGTGGCTCAGGGCACGCTCCGGCAGCAGGTCGAGCAGGGTTTTCAATGCCCCGGAAAACGACGCCTTGTACACCGGCGTGGCGATCAGCAGGCCATCGGCCTGGTCGATCTGTTGCAGCAAGTCGATGACCTTGGGGCTGTCGAAGCGAGCGTGGAGCAGATCCTCGGCCGGGAAGTCCCGCACCTGGTAACTGACCACTTCCACGCCGTGCTGCTGTAACCAGCGCTTGGCCAACTCCAGCAACACCCCGGAACGGGAGCGTTGGCTGGGACTGCCACCGAGAGAGACCACCAGCATTCACGGGATTCCTTGAACAAGATGAGCGATTCGCGGGATGCGATCTCGCCGGACTGCACAGACCTTAACAGCCTATTTATATATCCATAAATCTTATTTTTTCATTTGTTTATTCCTTGAATGAATATGAGAAACGGTGATTTCCAGGCAAAAAAATAGGCCGTCGAAACGGCCTTAAAACCCCTGCTTTGTGGTTCTGTTACCCCTGAGCTCTCCGTAGGAGCGGGCTTGCCCGCGAACAAGCCCGCAAAACCTTGCATCGACCTCACGACCGCCTTCGCCGGCAAGCCGGCTCCTGCAGCGGTGAGTGGGTCAGCGGTTGGGTTGTGGAGTCAGGCGCAGGTAGGGCTTCACTGCGCGATAGCCTTTGGGAAAGCGGCGCTTGATCTCGTCCTCGTCCTTGAGCGAAGGCACGATCACCACTTCGTCACCGTCCTGCCAGTTGGCCGGCGTGGCCACCTTGTAGTTGTCGGTGAGTTGCAGCGAATCGATCACCCGGAGAATTTCATGGAAGTTGCGCCCGGTGCTGGCTGGATAGGTGATGGTCAGGCGGATCTTCTTGTTCGGGTCGATGATGAATAGCGAACGCACGGTCAAGGTGTCGCTGGCATTGGGGTGGATCAGGTCGTAGAGGTCCGACACCTTGCGATCGGCGTCCGCCAGGATCGGGAAGTTGACCCGGGTGTTCTGGGTTTCGTTGATGTCCTCGATCCACTTGTGATGGGAGTCCACCGGGTCCACCGACAGGGCAATGGCTTTCACCCCGCGCTGGGCGAATTCGTCCTTGAGCTTGGCAGTGAAGCCCAGCTCGGTGGTGCACACAGGAGTGAAGTCCGCCGGATGGGAAAACAGCACGCCCCAGCTGTCGCCCAGCCACTCGTGGAAACGAATCTTGCCGGCACTGGAATCCTGTTCGAAGTCGGGGGCGATGTCGCCCAGTCTGAGGCTCATGGGTGCTGCTCCTGTGAGTGCGTGATGAAGCTACTCTGCCTGCGCTGGAGCTTATTTAAAAAGAATAAATATCGATTTATTAAGACCCGAAAGGAATATTAAAAATCTCTTCACTGGACTCGCGCGCAGGCGAAGACCACCCTTCTCAACAAGGTTCGAGAAGGCCTTGAGTCGCTGTACAAAGAGGGGAATTCAGGAAGGGCTCACGGGGGTGGGCCTGACTTGAAGCAGTACCTCGCCCGGCATTGCGCCGGGCGAGGCTTGAACCGCGAATTACTTCAACGGGATCGAGTAGCTGACGATCAGACGGTTTTCGTCCTGGTCGCGCTGGCCCGGAATGTCGTTACGCCACATGGCGTTTTTCCAGGTCAGACCCAGGTTCTTCAGCGGACCTTGCGGAACCACGTAGGACAGGGTCAGGTCGCGTTCCCACTCGGTGCTGCCAGTGCCCAGAGTCGGGTTCTTGTCAGCGCCGATCTTGCCGGCGGTGTTGATGTTGTTGCCGCGCAGGTAAATGATGCCGGCGGTCAGGCCAGGCACGCCAACCTTGGCGAAGTCATAGGCGTAGCGAGCCTGCCAGGTACGTTCGCCGGCACGGGCAAACTTCTGGATCTGCATGTCGGTGATGGTGCTGTTGGACGAACCGTCACCCTGGTTCAGCCAAGGGAAGTCGCTGTCACCATTGCTGTACTGATAGCCGCCACCGAAGGTGTGACCTTCAACCGAGTACAGGGCCAGGTAGCTGTACAGGTTGTTGTCGACCTTGCCCTTGGTGATTGCCGACAGGCCTTTGTCCGGGTAGTAGCCGGTGGTGTAGTAGGCAGCGGTGTCGCCGTTGGAGCCGTTGTCGCGGCTGCGGTAGTAGCGCAGGTCGCTTTTCAGTACGCCTGGACCGATGGACCAGTTGTGTACCAGGCCCAGGAAGTTCTGCGAGTAGAAGTCTTTCAGCTCACCGTAGTAGTAAGAAGCGGTCAGATCCTTGGTGATCTTGTAGTCAGCACCAGCGTAGTAGAACTTGTTGCTGAACTTGCCGGCATCGTAGTTGGAGCTGGCGTTGGCACCGGCGATGGACAGGCCTTCGTTGTTGCTCGAGTTACGCCCTTTGGCGTGCTCGATCTGACCTGCGGTCAGGGTCAGGTCCTTGATCTCGTTCGAAGTGATCTGGCCACCCTGGAAGGTTTGTGGCAACAGACGACCGTCGTTGTACTTGATCACCGGGTTGTTTGGCTGCAGGGTGCCGATCTTCAGCTCGGTCTGGGAAACCTTGACCTTGCCGGTCAGACCCAGGCTGGAGTAGTCGTTCACCGCTTGAGCGTTCTTGCCGCTGGAGGAGTGAGTCGGGAAAACGGTGCCGCCAGAAGATGTGGTGGTCGCGCCGTTGGTGCCGCCACCGGAGTCCAGGCGCACGCCCAGCAGGCCGATTGCATCCAGGCCAAAGCCGACGGTGCCTTCGGTGTAGCCAGAAGTGAAGTTGAAGATGAAGCCTTGGCCCCATTCTTCCTGCTTGTTCTGGGCCTTCGCGGCTTTGGTGTTGCTATCACGGTTATCGGTATTGATATAGAAGTTACGCAGCCCCAAGGTGGCCTTGCTGTCTTCGATGAAACCGGCGGCGCCTGCCTGCTGCGCCAAAACCCCTACGGCCACAGCCAGGGCCAAGGTGGACTTGTTCATGTTTCGCTCCTCTCGTTTCTAATTCTTGTGGTTCCTGGCCCCGGATCGAACGCCCGGGTGCCACAGATGCGCGATTAGCGCCAGACCGTGACTGATAAGTCAATCGTAACGATCTGTGTCTACGACCATGGTCTAATCGCCGTAATTTGGTCCCTGCAGGGTAATGAATTACTCATAAACCCAAAAAGAATTGTTTAATTCTTTTTCATGCCTTTCAGGAATAAAGCTGGCCATCAACACGCCGAACTACCCAGCGTAGACACTTGCAAGCTCATTGCTAAAAAGAATTTTCCGATCTTGCTGCCCATGATCCGGAGCGTTTTAGACGAAAAACGTCAAACAGGATCAAAAAAGCGACGCAATCATGGCTAAGAGCCTATCCTCCCGTCAATTTGTTACAGTTTTTGTATCGAAATGAAATTTTTCTGACATGTCCCCAAAGCACAACGCCTCGATCCGGGGACCGAGGCGTTGCCGATTGCGGGGCGAGCGGAGGACTCAGAGAGCCTTCTCGAAGATCTTCGAGTTGCGCTGATAGTTGTACAGCGAAGCCCTGGCCGAAGGCAGGCGCTCGACGCTGCTGGGCACAAAGCCCCGCTCACGGAACCAGTGCGCGGTGCGGGTGGTGAGCACGAACAAGGTTTTCAGGCCCTGGGCCCGGGCCCGGGCTTCGATCCTTTCCAACAGTTCATCGCCACGTTTGCCATGGCGATATTCCGGGTTCACCGCCAGACAGGCCAGTTCGCCGGCATCGGAATCGGCAATCTGATACAAGGCCGCGCAGGCAATGATCATGCCCTCGCGCTCGACCACGCTGAACTGTTCGATCTCGCGCTCCAGCACCTCGCGGGAACGCCGCACCAGGATGCCCTGCTCCTCCAGCGGACTGATCAGATCCAACAAGCCGCCGACGTCTTCAATCGCCGCCTCGCGCACCCGCTCGAACTGCTCCTGGGCCACCAGGGTGCCGCCGCCATCACGGGTGAAAAGCTCGGTCAACAGCGCACCATCTTCGGCATAGCTGACGATATGGCTGCGCCCCACCCCGCCACGGCAGGCCTCGGCGGCGGCATCCAGCAGCTCGGCCTGGTAGTTGCTGCCCAGGCGCTGCAGATGGGCCGGCACCTGTTGCGGACGCAGCTCACGCACCAGCTTGCCGTTTTCATCCAGCAATCCAGGGTCGGCACCGAACAGCAGCAGCTTGTCGGCACCCAGGTCGATGGCGGCACGGGTCGCCACGTCCTCGCAGGCCAGGTTGAAGGTTTCACCGGTGGGCGAATAACCCAGAGGCGACAGCAGCACGATGGAGCGCTCATCCAGCAGGCGGTTGATGCCCTTGCGATCGACCCGACGCACTTCGCCGGTGTGGTGGAAGTCGACGCCTTCCAGCACGCCGATCGGCCGCGCCGTCACCAGGTTGCCGCTGGCCACCCGCAACCGCGAGCCCTGCATCGGCGACGAAGCCATGTCCATGGACAGCCGCGCCTCGATGGCAATGCGCAACTGGCCGACGGCATCGATCACGCACTCCAGGGTCGCCGCATCAGTGATGCGCAGGCCGTGATGGTAATGCGGGGTCAGGCCACGAGCCGCCAGGCGCGCTTCGATCTGCGGGCGGGAACCGTGCACCAGCACCAGACGCACCCCCAGGCTGTGCAGCAGCACCAGGTCGTGAACGATATTGCCGAAGTTGGGGTGTTCAACACCGTCGCCGGGGAGCATGACCACAAAGGTGCAATCCCGGTGAGCATTGATGTAGGGAGACGCATGGCGAAGCCAATTGACGTATTCGGGCATGAACCTGAGCCTGTAAATAAATAGCAGCCTATAAAAGGACGAAACGGAAAACGCACAGCGGGCTGATGGTTATCGTCGGAACAGGCTTGGCAACACGCTTACTCTCCTCAATGGGTACGGACAGGAATACCGGCAATTTACTTACAGTTGGGCCGGTGTCAGGCAGTAATGCTCGATCAACTCTCGTAATAGATGCACGGTAGGCTGCAAGCGTGACATTTCGAGGTATTCCCCCGGCTGGTGGGCACAGGCGATATCACCCGGACCGAGCACCAGGGTCTCGCAGCCAAGGCGCTGAAGATAAGGCGCTTCGGTGCCAAACGCTACTGCTTCGGCGCGATGCCCGGTCAACCGCTCAGCCACCCGCACCAACTCGGCGTCCTCGGGCTGCTCGAACGGCGGCACGGCGGGAAACAGCGGGGCATAGTCGATCTGCACTTCATGGCGCTGGGCGATCGGCGCCAGCTTCTGACGAATGGCCTCGCGCAACATCTGCGGGTCCATGCCTGGCAAGGGCCGCAGGTCGAACTCCAGGGAACACTGGCCACAGATGCGATTGGGGTTGTCGCCACCATGGATGCAGCCGAAGTTCAGGGTCGGCTGCGGCACGCTGAACTGCGGATTGCGGTACTCGCGTTGCCACAGCAGCCGGAGCCCGCGCAGCTCGCCGATGGCGTCGTGCATCGCTTCCAGAGCACTGCGGCCCAGGCTCGGGTCGGAGGAGTGGCCGCTGCGCCCGAGAATGTCGATGCGCTCCATCATCACCCCCTTGTGCAGGCGGATCGGCTTGAGCCCGGTGGGTTCGCCGATCACCGCCGCGCGCCCCAGGGGGCGCCCGGCTTCCGCCAGGGCCCGCGCTCCGGCCATGGAGCTCTCTTCGTCGCAAGTGGCCAGGATCAGCAGCGGCTGCTTGAACGGCTGCTCCAGCAACGGCCGCACCGCTTCGATGATCAGGGCGAAAAAACCCTTCATGTCGCAACTGCCCAGACCGACCCAGCGGCCGTCGATCTCGGTCAGCTTTAGCGGATCGCTCTGCCACAACGCGGAGTCGAACGGCACGGTGTCACTGTGCCCGGCCAGCACCAGTCCACCAGGACCACTGCCGTAGCTGGCCAGCAGGTTGAACTTGCCGGGGCTGACCGGCTGGATATCGCAGTTGAACCCCAGGTCGCCGAGCCAACCGGCCAGCAAGTCGATCACCTCACGGTTGGACTGGTCCAGCGCAGGCTGGGTGCAGCTCACCGACGGCGCGGCGATCAGTGCGGCGAACTGCTCCTTCAAGGACGGCAATGGCATGAGCTGGCTCCGGAAATCCCAAGATGAGCAGCATCATAGAGGCATCCGGCGAGAGGAAGGAACCGTCGTGGCGCCTCCACGCGCCCGGTCCTGTACACTGCACGGCCTTGGCAGCCAACTCTTCCTCCGGCTGCACTCCCGATCCTGGATTTTCCGGCCATGCAGAAAGAAACCGAAATCAAACTCCGCGTCAGCCGCGAAACCCTCGCCGCACTGCGCGAGCACCCGCTCCTGAAAAAACGCAACAAAAGTGGCTGGGAACGCCGTGAGCTGATGAACCAGTACTTCGACACCCCAGAACGCGATCTGGCCCGGGCCAAAGTCGCCCTGCGCCTGCGCCGCGACGGTGATGCGGTGATCCAGACCCTCAAGACCAGCGGTCAGAGCGTCGCCGGCCTGTCAGAACGCAACGAGTACGACTGGCATCTGCCCAAGGCCAAGCTCGACCTGAAGAAACTCGACGGCGAATGCTGGCCCGAAGCCCTCGCCGAGCTGGACAAAAAGACTCTCAAGCCACTGTTCACCACCGATTTTGTCCGCGAGCGCGCAGAAATCGCCTGGGGCCGGGGCAAGGCCAAGGTGGTGATCGAAGCCGCTCTGGACCTGGGCCAGGTGATTGCCGGCAAGCACAAGGAAGAAATCTGCGAGCTGGAACTGGAGCTGCGCGAAGGCGAACCGGCCGCGTTGCTGGAACTGGCCGCGGAACTGGCCCTCACCCTGCCGTTGATGCCCTGCGATATCAGCAAGGCCGAGCGCGGCTACCGCCTGTTCGATGCCGGCAGCTACTCCCTGAGCCTGCCGGCGCCACAGCTGAGTGCCGAAACCCCGCTGGACGACGCCTTCGCCGCCCTGGCCTGGCATCTGCTGGGCAGCAGCCAGCGCCTGGCCGAACAGTATCGCTTCAACGGCCACTGGCGCCTGCTGCAGGATTGGGTAGACAACCTCGCCGAACTGCGGGCCCTCGCCAGCAGCCTGGGACAGGCCGCGCCGCGCCAGTCCACCGCCGAACTGCGCAGTGCCCTGGATGCCCTGCTGGAAGACTGGCGCCCGCTGGTACAGGCCGGCCTCGACGATGAAGACGTGCGCAAGGCCGCACCGGAGCAATTCATCGAAGAGCTGCAGGACGTGCGCTGGGGCCTGTTCTCCCTGAACACTTCGCGCTGGCTGCTGGCCCGCTCCTGGACCGCCGAGCGCAACACCCGTGGCAACCGCCAGGGCGCGGCGCAGCTGGGCAGCTGGCTGCCACGCCTGCTGGCCGAAGAGGCCACCTCCCTGCAACTGCCGCGCTACCAGCAGCAGCCCGAAGACCTGGCCGAGCAACTGCCGCGGATCGAGCGCATCCAGGCCTGGTTGCACCACGCCCGCGCCGCACTGGAGATCCCGGAGCTCGATCGCCTCTACGGTGAACTGAACAAGCTGGCCCAACTGGCCAACGAACCAATCACCGACGAAGCTCTCGATGCTCGCAAGCAGCAAGCCATCGCGGTGTTCCAGAACCGCGCCTGGAAGACCCTGCTGCGCCTGTAATCGATCGCCCTCAGCGCAATACCGGCAGGCTGGTGGTGGACTTGATCTCCGACAGGGCGACGATCGAGTTCACCTCCTGAATGCCAGGCACCATGGACAGCTTCTCGAAGAAGAACCGCTCGTAGGCTTCGATATCCGCCGTCACGATGCGCAACAGGAAGTCCACGGCCCCCATCAGCACATAACACTCCAGCACCTCGGGAAAACCGCGAATGGCTTCGGTGAACTCGGTGAAGTTGGAGCGTCCATGGGCGTTGAGCTTGATCTCGGCAAAGATCTGCGTGTTCAGGCCAATCTTCTTGCGGTCGAGCAAGGTCACCTGGCCGCGAATCACCCCTTCATCCTTCATGCGCTGAATCCGCCGCCAGCAAGGCGACTGGGACAACCCCACCCGTTCGGCAATCTGGGCACTGGAAAGCGACGCGTCGTCCTGCAGCAGCGCAAGGATCCGGCGATCGTAGGCATCCAGCTCGCTTTGCATAAACAACCCCCGAAATCGTTAAAATACGAATCATGCAATTTGCCAACAGGCAAATTCACTCCATCTTAGATAAGAAAAACCCGAAACCGAATGTAAAAATTTCTCCACTGACCTGGAGATCGCCATGCCCTTTCACACCCCCGTCCCGAGCCCTGCGACCCGCGCCGATGTCTGGAACCACGACAATGCCCAGTGCCATGTGCACTACCAGCTGCTCGCCGATGTCGAGGCCGATGTACTGTGCCGGGTACTCAATCATTTCGCCCTGCAGCTCCTGGTGCCGCACCGGGTTGCGGTCCTCCAGCAGGACGACACGCTGCATATCGAAGTGGAGCTCGCGGGCCTGAGCTGGCACCGGGCCCGAGTGATCGGCGACAAGCTGCGCAACCTGATCAGTGTCATCTCGGTGGAGCTGCAATTGCTGGAGGCTTCGCCCCTGCAAGCCACCGGCTGAGGCCGGTAAAACCCTGCAACCCTTGGCCGGCGGCTGCGCCGTCCGATGCGACTATCCTTGGCTGTTTGCGGCCAGAGACACGACTCTGGACCACGCTGCCGAGGAGTCCCCATGCACGCCGCCCAGGTGTCCCCGGACCGCTGGCTGGATCTCAGCGAGCTGCTCAGTGAACTGCTGGCCCAGGAGCGCATCAGCCAGGACGCCGCCGAACAGGCCATGAGCGAGCGTCGCCAGGGGGCCGATCCGAGCCTGCATCCTCTTGAGTTCATCGCCAGCCAGCAGTTGCCTGACCGACAGCATCCTGGGCGACACCTGGATCTGGACAGCCTCACTGCCTGGCTGGCGCAGCAGGCCGGCCAGCCGTACCTGCGCATCGATCCGTTACAGATCGACGTGGCCGGCATCACCCCCTTGATGTCCTTCGCCTTCGCCCAGCGGCACAAGATCCTCGCCGTCGCGGTGGATGCCCACAGCGTTACCGTGGCCAGCGCCCAACCCTATGTCAGGGGCTGGGAGGCCGATCTGGCCCATGTGCTCAAGCGTCCGATCCAACGGGTCGTGGCCAGCCCGGCGGATATCCAGCGCCTGACCCTGGAGTTCTACCGCCTGGCCAAGTCGGTCAGCGGCGCCAGCAGCGAACAGAAGACCAGCGGCCCGGGCAGCTTCGAACAACTGCTCAAGCTGGGAGCCAACGACCAGGCACCGGATGCCGACGATGCCCATATCGTCAACATCGTCGACTGGCTGTTCCAGTACGCCTTCCAGCAACGGGCCAGCGACATTCATATCGAACCACGCCGCGAACACGGCACCCTGCGCTTTCGCATCGACGGTGTGCTGCACAACGTCTATCAGTTTCCGCCCCAGGTCACCCTGGCCATGGTCAGCCGCCTCAAGAGCCTGGGACGCATGAACGTCGCAGAAAAGCGCAAGCCCCAGGACGGCCGAATCAAGACCCGCCCTCCCGAAGGCAGCGAAATCGAACTGCGCCTGTCGACCCTGCCCACGGCCTTCGGGGAAAAACTGGTCATGCGCATCTTCGATCCCCAGGTGCTGCTCAAGGACTTCAACCAACTGGGCTTTGGCGCCGACGACCTGAGCCGCTGGCAAGCCATGACCTCCCAGGCCCACGGCATCATCCTGGTCACCGGGCCCACCGGCTCGGGCAAGACCAGCACCCTGTACACCACCCTGAAGCAGCTCGCGACACCTGAAATCAACCTCTGCACCATCGAAGACCCGATCGAGATGATCGAGCCGGCATTCAACCAGATGCAGGTCCAGCCCAACATCGACCTGGGTTTTTCCAGCGGCGTACGGGCGTTGATGCGCCAGGACCCGGACATCATCATGATCGGCGAGATCCGTGATCTGGAAACTGCGGAAATGGCCATCCAGGCCGCGCTCACCGGGCACCTGGTGCTGTCCACCCTGCACACCAACGACGCCCCGGCCGCCATCAGCCGCCTGCTGGAACTGGGCGTGCCGCACTATTTGCTCAGGGCCACCCTGGTCGGGGTCATGGCCCAGCGCCTGGTGCGCACCCTGTGCCGACACTGCAAGGCCCCCGCCGAACTCGCCAGCGATGACTGGCAGAACCTGATCCACCCCCGGCAATCGCCACCACCGCGCCATGGCATGCGGGCCGTGGGCTGCGCCGAGTGCCGGGGCACCGGCTACCACGGACGCACTGCGGTCTACGAAGTCATGCCCTTGAGCACCGCGCTCCGGGCCCTGATCCATCGCGACCTCGACCTCGCCGAGTTGCGCCGCCAGGCCGCCGAGGACGGCATGCACAGCCTGCGCCAGGCCGCCGCCCGCAAGCTTGCCGAAGGCCTGACCAGTTTCGAGGAGGTATTGCGGGTCACGCCGCAGAACCGGGATAGCTAGCCGACAACTCGCCAGGCGGCGAACCCCGAGCACTGAACTACGCTTCAGTTACCGCCAAAACGAGCAGGAAGCCAGGCATGAATATTCGTCAAAACATGATCGCCTCCGGGGTCCTCAGCCTACTGGCCATTGCCCTAGTGGCGGGTCTCGGTCTGTGGGGACAATCGCGCCTGGCCGGCGCACTGCATGACAATGAACTCAATGCCAGCGCCCTGCGCAACCACCTGGAGGCCGACATGATGCACGACGCCCTGCGGGCCGATGTGCTGGAGGCGCTGAGCAGCGAACCCGGCGACAGTGCGGCCGGCGAGGAGGTGCGTAGCAGCCTGCGTGAACACGGCGACTGGTTCCGCAAGGCACTGGCGGAAAACGCCAAACTGCCCCTGGCGCCGGATATCCGCGATGCCATCAGCGAGCTGCAGCCGGTCCTGGAGAACTACATTCATGCCGCCGAGAGCATCGCCGACCAGGCCCTCAAGGACCCGCAGGCGGCACGCCAGCACATGCAGGAGTTTTCACAGCGCTTCAGCGAAGTGGAAACCCGCAACACGGCATTGAGTAGCAAGATCGAAGCGATTTCGGCACAAACTCGTCAAGACAGTGAACATGCCGTGCGCCAGGCGGCCGGATGGCTGATCGGCGGCAGCCTGATTGCCGCCCTGGCCCTGTGCCTGCTGACCCGCCAGTTGCTCATCCGGGTACTCAAACCCCTGGAAAAGTCGGTCGCCACCGCCCGGGCCATCGCCCAGGGCAACCTGACCAGCGTCATCAGTATCGACAGCCGGGACGAAGCGGGGCAGTTGCAACAGGCCCTGGGTGAAATGCAGGACAACCTGCGGCAGATGATCACCACCATCCGCCACGAGAGCGAGGAGCTGCGGGGACGCTCCCACAGTCTCAGCGACACCTCACTGGGCATTGCCGAGGGCGCCACCGAGCAGGCCGACGGCGCCACCAACATGGCCGCGGCCATGGAACAGATGATCAGCAACATTGCCCAGGTCGCCGAGCACGCGCGCAATGCCCAGAGCATTGCCGCCCAGTCCGAATCCCTGGCCGGCAGCGGTGGCCAGGTGATCCTCGGGGTGGTGGACGGCATGAGCCACATTGCCGAAGCGGTGAACAACTCGTCCCAGAGCATCACCGCCCTGGGACAGTCCTCGGAAGAGATTCATTCGATCATCCAGGTGATCAACGGCATTGCCGAACAGACCAACCTGCTGGCCCTGAATGCCGCCATCGAGGCGGCCCGGGCCGGCGAGGCCGGACGCGGATTTGCCGTGGTCGCCGACGAGGTACGCAACCTCGCGGCGCGCACCGCGCAATCCACCCGGGAGATCACCGGCATGATCCAGCGCATCCGGGAAACCACCGAACAGGCGGTGAGCAGCATGCAAACCGGGGTCAGCCGGGTCAACGACGGGGTGCATATGGCCCAGCAGGCGGGGACCTCGATCAATGAGATACGCCAGGGCGCTCAGCGCTCGGCACTGATGGTGGAAGAGATTTCCCACACCATCGGCGAACAGTCCAAGGCCGGCAGCGAAGTGGCCCAGCGGGTGGAAATGATCAGTCAGGTAGCGCGGCGCAACAGCCAGGCCATGCGGGACCTGACCCTCACGGTGGAGCAGATGGAAAACTCCGTGGCCACGTTGCAGACGTCGGTCACCCGCTTCCGGCTGTGAGCGGATCGCACGCCAGGACGGGCAGCCCGCCTACATTCGTGCGCGCCGTCCCCCTTGAGCAATGACTGAGCAGGTGAATGTGATGCAGATCGGAAGCGTACTGTTACTTTTCGTCGCCCTGGCGGTGGCCCTGGTCTTCATGGGCTTCAAGGTCGTGCCCCAAGGCTATCAATGGACCGTGGAACGCTTCGGCCGCTACACCAACACCCTCAAGCCGGGGCTGAACATCATCATTCCGGTGATGGACCGCATCGGTCGCAAGATCAATGTCATGGAAAGCGTGCTGGACATCCCTCCCCAGGAAGTCATCACCGCCGACAACGCCACGGTGAAAATCGACGCCGTGTGCTTCTTTCAAGTGGTCAACACGGCCCAGGCCGCCTACGAGGTCAACAACCTCGAGCACGCCATCCGCAACTTGCTGCAAACCAATATCCGTACCGTGCTCGGGTCCATGGAACTGGATGCGATGCTCAGCCAGCGTGACGCTATCAACGAGAAACTCCTGCGTACCGTCGACGAAGCCACCGCGCCCTGGGGCATCAAGATCACCCGGATCGAAATCAAGGACATCAGCCCGCCCGCCGACCTGATGGCAGCCATGTCCGGGCAGATGAAGGCCGAACGGGTCAAGCGCGCACAGATCCTCGAGGCTGAGGGCCTGCGGGCGGCGGCCATCCTCACGGCCGAAGGCAAGAAACAGGCGCAGATTCTGGAAGCCGAGGGCGAGCGTCAGGCGGCGTTTCTCGAATCCGAAGCCCGGGAGCGTCAAGCCGAAGCCGAAGCCCGGGCGACCCAGGTGGTGTCCGAAGCGATCGCCAGCGGCAACGTTCAGGCGATCAACTACTTCGTGGCGCAAAAATACATCGATGCCCTGGGCAAGCTGGCGGCAGCCAACAACAGCAAGGTGATCCTGATGCCGCTGGAGGCCAGCCAGGTGATCGGCGCCGTGGGCGGCATTGGCGAAATCGTCAAGGCCACGTTCGACGGCAAGAAAGGCTGAGGCACGCACCATGCTGGCATACCTGCAAACCCTGTCGTTCTGGGACTGGCTCGCCCTGGGCACCCTGCTGCTGATCTTCGAGGTGTTCGGTGCCGGCGGCTACCTGCTGTGGATCGGACTGGCAGCCGCTTTCGTCGGGGCCATGACCTTCCTGATTCCCGGGCTGTCCTGGGAGGTGCAGCTTTTCCTGTTCGGCCTGCTGTCGGTGCTGACGGCCCTGTACTGGTGGCGACGTCAGCGCAGCGTGGCCCGCCCCAGCGACCAGCCGAACCTGAACCTGCGGGGCCAGGAACTGATCGGCAAGACCTTCGTCGTGCATCAGGCAATCATCAATGGCCGCGGCCGGATCAAGGTCGCCGACGGGGTGTGGATCGCCAAGGGCGCCGACGCGCCGGTGGGGTCCCGGGTGCGGGTGATAGGTCAGGAGGGCGCCGTCCTGCTGGTCGAAAACCTTGACTGATAGGTCACGGAACTCCGCTGGGGTATCTAGAATCAAACCGTGCAGATCCCCCCCTGTTGGAGTCACCCATCATGCGTCTGAAAATAGCTGTCGCCACCCTTGCCCTGCTTTCCCTTCCCGTTGGTTCGGCGATGGCCGACACCTTCTGGCGTAACGTCATTTCCTCCGGTGCCACCACTGGCTCCACTTACCTGACCTTCAAGGACCACAAACTGATCGTCGCCGCTCAGGACGACGCCGGTAGCTTCGTCGCCAGCGAAGGCAGCATCCGCGGCCCATACCTGGAGGCCGCGATGCAGAAAGTCCGCGCCGACAACCCTGGCCTCAAGGCCACCGACATGGAGCTGGCCAACGCCATCCTGGCCAAGAACGCCGTCGCCCAGGAGTAAGAACCGGCCCTGGAATCGCCAAACAACAACGCCGACCTCTGGGTCGGCGTTTTTTTTTGCCCGGACAATGGCCTATACGGGAGTCGAAGCCCGAGACACGGCAGCCAGGCCGGCCAGGGCGTAACTCATCATGTGCTCGATCAACGCCGGCGGATCGAGGGCCAACCCGGGCAACACATGGCGCGTCAGCGGCTCATGGGCAATCAGCAGAAACAGGCATGGCGCAAACACGCTGACCGCGCTGCGCAACGTGGCCGGGTCGTCCGGCGGCAGTTGCATGATCTGGCCAAGAATGTTGCGCACGATCTGCGCCTTGGGAAAGGCTTGCTCCTCCAGCACCTCCGGCAACACCGACGAGGGCGACAGCAGCTCGCGGGTCAGCACCTTCAGCGCCCAGCCCTCGCGCTGGTTGGCCAGCCCCTCGATCAGCACGGTGACGATGGCTCGCAGCTTGTCCTCGGCGCGGTCCTGGCTCTGGCTCAGGGTGATCATCGTCTCGATCCGCAGCAGGCGGTCATGGGCTTCGCGCAACACCGCCCGATACAGGCCGTCCTTGTTTTCGAAGTGATAATTGACCGAGGCATTGTTGGCCTTGGAGTTCTCGCAGATCTGCTTGCTGGTGGTGTTGGCGTACCCCTGCTCGGCAAACAGCTGGCCGGCCGTTTCCAGAATCTGCTGGCGAGTCGCCTGGCCATCCTGGCGCGGTGCACGGGCCGCAGGCATCTGCGGGGAAGCGGAAAGATCCATGGCTTTCTCACTAAGTTAAATTCAAATTTGACTTTTATTTATGCGCTGCTTAGCTACAAAGCGCCAGTTTCTCGTGCAACCACGTATGAGGGAGTACAGGAAGAGGCCGGCCACTCGTCTAGTCAAGCCAAAGGATATCAGCATGGAAGCGCGCGTCATGACTCCCTTCACCTACTTCTCCCTGCCCATGCAGAAGCTGTTCCTGCGCAACCAGGCGGCGGTCAAGAACAAGCCCTATGGCAAATATTTCCGCTCGGAAATGCGTGTGCCGCTGTCCGCCGTGCGCAAGATCCAGCAAGGCCCCATGGACCTCAAAGACACCCTGACTCCGAGTGTGGAGGACATCAATCGCCTGCTCGACCCGGACTTCGTCAGCGAAGAGTCCGGCTATGCCCTGCTGCCCGGCCCGATGGCCTATGTGCAGAGCCGCAAATTCTTCCCCGGCTGCAGCGCACAAATGTTCAAGTGGTGGTTCATGTGGCACCCGGCGGAAGCGGAGCGCTACACCCTGTGGTTCCCCTACGCCCATGTCAGTAATCCATGCGTGAACCACCAGCGCCTGGGTGACGCGTCCTTGAGTTTCGAGGAGCGTTTGTACGGCAATACCTTCTGTGCCTCGGAATATGTTGGCGACCGCCTGATGCACCTGCATATCGATTTCAAGGAGCCGGCCAGCCTGGGCCTGGACCCCGACCTGTATCGCGAAGCGAAAATCGATGGCAGCGTCAGCGCCCTGATGAGTCTGGCCGAGCATCCGCAGGTGCCGGTGTCACTGATGGTGCATCTGTTCAAGGAGGTTCCGGGCGGCATGTACCTGACCAGCCGCTACTGGGTCGGTTCGCACCCGTCGATGACCCGCTTTCCCGGGGCAGAAAAAGCATCGGCGCTGCTCAAGGAAAGCGGTTTCGGCGAAGCCGAGCTGGAAACCCTGGCCTATGAGTTCGCCGTTCACGACATGTGCGAGTTCAATCATCTGGCCAGCTTTCTGCCGGACCTGTATCGGGAGTTCGCTACCGCTTCGGCCTGAAACTCCGGTCATTGAGCCCGCATCCAGTGCAGGCTCAATGCAGTCAAAGGATCAACGTTGGGCGCCGGAACAGACACCGTTGATCAGTAAATCAGTGAATTCCTCAATATCCTGTTCCGCGCTCAACTGCTCGGTCAGCAGCCGATACCAGCAAAAACCGAAAATCATATCGAGCAGCAATTCGCGATTGGTGTCCTTGGGCAACTCACCATTGCTGATGGCATTTTCCACCAACTTTTTCGGCATCTCCCTTCTGCGCTCCATGAACTGATCCTTGAGCTGGGTCAATGTAGCTGGATCCAGCTGGGCTTCGGCAATCACACAGCGAAACGCCTCTCCGCAAATGGTTTCTCGCCAGACTTTCCAGAGATTACGCAGCAAAAAGTCGAGATCCGCCTTGAACGAGCCGAGATCAGGAAACTTTCTCACCTGTTCGCTCTCGTTTTCATAGACTTCCGCGATCAACGCCGCTTTGTTCGACCACCACCGGTAGATAGTCGGTTTGCTGGCGCCCGCCCGGCGCGCGACCGACTCAATGCTGAGCCCGGAATAACCGCATTCCTTGAGGATCTCGATGGTGGAACTGAGGATGGCTTTGTGGGTATGCGGACTTCGCAAAGAGCCGATGGAGCTGCGAGATGGGGTACGAGCCACAATAAAAAATCTCCAGGCAGGGCGCTTGACAATCGCAACGCAGGGTATAGGATTCCCTCGAATCGAAATGAAACGGTCCGTTTCGTTTCATTCTTGAAAGAATCATGAATTTCTTACACCGATCCATCTAGTTCTTAAAATTTCTCGTAAGGGTTGAGCTGATCAAGCCTTGTAACTCTGGGTTCCTCGAATTCTAGGCTTAAACCCTTTCCTCTTAAGAGACTGGATCGTCTGAAATTATTATTAAACGAAACGTTCCGTATCATAGCACAGCGAGGTGAAGAAAAACAGCTTTCGAGCGGGTTTTCCCCTTTTTGGAACCTGCTCTGAAACCCCTCTGGCCTGAGGGTTTACGCGGTGTCGGCCAGAGTCGGGCAGCACAAACTGTTTTCCGTATGTTTCAAGAGTGCTTCTGAGCAAGCACGACCCAGTTTTCTCAAAATGAATGGAATCAAGAGGAAAATGAACGTGAAAAAAGTAGGCATTGTCAGCTACGGCGCGGCTGTTCCGGTATGCCGTCTCAAAGTTCAGGACGTGATCAACGTCTGGAAAAACACCGACCTCAAGCTGGTGGAGGAAAGCCTCGGTATCAGCGAAAGAGCGGTGCTGCAGCCGGATGAAGATGTCATCACCCTCGGCGTGCAGGCAGCGCAACGGGCCCTGGACAAAGTCCCCGGCCATGAGCTCCAGGCCCTTTATCTGGGTACTTGCACCAACCCCTACGATTCACGAGCCTCGGCCTCGATCATCCTGGAAATGCTCGGCAGCGGTTACGACGCCTATTGCGCCGACGTCCAGTTCGCCGGCAAGTCCGGGACTTCCGCCCTGCAGATCTGCCAGGCCCTGGTGGGATCCGGCATGACCGGCAGCGCCCTGGCCATCGGCGCCGACACCATCAACCGCAACACCGCGCCGGGCGACCTGACCGAGTCCTATGCCGGGGCCGGCGCCGCGGCATTGCTGATCGGCACTCAGAATGTCATCGCCGAGTTCGACGCCAGCTTCTCTTGCGCCGCCGATATCGCCGATAACATTCGCCCCCAGGGTGATCGCTACATTCGCTCCGGGATGGGCCTGGGCTCGGACAAGAACAGCATCGGCCTGGAAGACCAGACCCGTCGCGCCGCCGAGGGCCTGATGGCCAAGCTGCATACCAGCCCGGCCGACTATGACTACGTGGTATTCCAGCAGAACCTGGTGTCCACGCCCTATTCCCTGGGCAAGCACCTGGGCTTCAACAGCCAGCAGATCGAACCGGGGATCTACGCCGGTGATGTCGGCGACACCGGTGCCGCCAGCCCGCTGCTCGGCCTGATTAACGTGCTGGACCAGGCCCGTCCGGGGCAGAAGATCCTCATGGTGTCCTATGGTTTCGGGGCCGGCAGTGACGCCATCGCCCTGACCGTCACCGACGCCATCGAGCAGTACCAGAAGCACAACAAGCCCCTGCGCGAACTGCTCGAAGCCAAGACCTATGTCGATTACGGCACCTCCATCAAGTACGAGTTCAAGTACCTGCGGGCTGACTACGCCCTGACCGCCTATCTCTGATTACGCCTGTCTACGCAAGGAGCATGCACATGTGCGCACGTCGTGTTGCAATCGTTTCGGCCGCCTATACGCCGAAGCCCGGAAGTTCACGAGTTCGGCAGACGTTCAAGGAAATGATCGTCGAGTCCGCCTATAAGGCCCTCAAGGACGCCAAGATGCATCCCCGGGAAATCCAGGGGGTCGCCTACGGCTATCACGGTGAAGGCATTTCCGAATATGGCGGCCTGGGGCCGACCATTTCCGACGCCCTGGGCATCAGCCCGGCGCCGACCTTCATGAGCACCGCCAACTGCACCAGCAGCTCGGTGTCGTTCCAGATGGGTCACCAGATGGTGGCATCCGGTGAGTACGACATCGTCCTGTGCGGCGGTTTCGAGAAAATGACCGATCACTTCAACTACGCCGAGTACATCGGCTCCAGCACTGAATGTGAATACGATTACTTCCTCGGCATCTCCCACACCGACGCCTTCGCCCTGGCCACCGCCGAGTACTTCCAGAAGTTCGGCTATGCCGGTCGCGAGGCCGATGTCCTGGCCACTTTTGGTCGGCAGATGCGCGTCTATGCCCACAACACCCCGACCGCCACCCGCTACGGCCAGCCGATTCCCACCCTGGAAGCGCTGAAGAACAGCGAAGCCTGCGGTTCGATGCTGGCCTGGGGCGAAGCCAGCGGCTGCGCGATCCTGGTGGCCGAGCACCTGGCCCACAAGTACACCGACAAACCGGTGTTCGTCCGCGGCTGCGCCTACACCGGCGTCTCCCACTACTTCGGCACGCGCTTCCACAACCCGACCCTGCACCATCCGGGCCTGCCCAAGGACGTGGGCATGGCCGTATCGGCCAACTCCATCGCCTGCGCGGAAATTGCCTATAAGAAAGCCGGGATCACCGCCAAGGACATCGATGTGGCCCAGGTCTACGACCTGCTCGGCGCCGGGCTGATCCAGATGGAATCCATGGGCATCTGCGGCAAGGGCCAGGCCGGCGATTTCGTACTCGAAGGCGGCATCGCCCTGGACGGCCAACTGCCGCTGAACACCGACGGCGGCAATATCGGCCGCGGCCACGCTTCCGGCTGCGACGGCATCCTGCACATCACCGAGCTGTTCCGGCAGCTGAGAGGTGAATCCGACAACCAGGTCAAGGGCGCACGCATCGGCGTGTCGCAGAACCTTGGCGGTTATGCGGCGCACAACTCAGTGATTGTCCTCTCGAACGACTAAGGAGCCCGGACCATGTCCATGTACCCAGAACAGATCCACAGAATGACCACCGCCAGCATGCTCCGCGAATGGCGCGAGCATGGCGGCAAATACCGCCTCGAAGGCAGCCAGTGCGAAGAATGCAACGAGATCTTCTTCCCCCGGCGCACCGTCTGCGGCGCTTGCAACTCCCTGAGCGTGAAGCCCTACCGCTGCAAGCGCACGGGCAAGATCGAAGTCATGGCCCACGCCGAGAACCCGGTCCTGGCTGCCATGGGCTACGGCGAAACCGTGCCGCGCATGATGGCCATGGTGCGCCTGGACGACGGCCTGGTGATCGCCTCAGAAATCGTCGACGTCTGCGACCCGCAACAGCTGAAAGTCGGTGCGCCGGTGCGCATGGTGATTCGCAAGCATGTGCGCGAAAGCAACCTGGCCTGGCAATACGCTTATAAGTTCGTACTGGATATATAAGTTGTTGTTCAAGGTGCCTTCATATAAGGCACCTTGAAGTTAGTCATTAAAATAAAATCCAACTTAAAAGTTACATCAACGGCCACTTCACGCCTAGAAGTTGCCTTAAGGTCCTGATTTCCTTTAGGCCCTAAAGATTCCTTTGCCTATTTAACGGGGACTATCCCCACAACTTAATTATTGGCCTACCTATAGCCAAGGACCCATCATGTCTACACTTTGCCTCCCACATGTAATGTTTCCGCAACACAAGATCACCCAGCAACAAATGGTTGATCACTTGGAAAACCTGCACGCCGATCACCCACGCATGGCCCTGGCCAAGCGCATGATCGCCAACACCGAAGTCAACGAGCGCCATCTGGTGTTGCCGATCGACGAGTTGGCGGTGCACACCGGCTTTACCCACCGCAGCATCGTCTACGAGCGTGAAGCCCGGCAGATGTCGTCCGCTGCGGCACGCCAGGCCATCGAGAATGCCGGGTTGCAGATCAGCGATATCCGCATGGTCATCGTCACCTCCTGCACCGGCTTCATGATGCCGTCGCTGACCGCGCACCTGATCAACGACCTCGGCCTGCCCAACTCCACCGTGCAACTGCCGATCGCCCAGCTGGGCTGCGTGGCCGGTGCCGCGGCCATCAACCGGGCCAACGATTTCGCCCGGCTCGATGCGCGCAACCACGTGCTGATCGTGTCCCTGGAGTTCTCTTCGCTGTGCTATCAGCCGGACGACACCAAGCTGCACGCCTTCATCTCCGCGGCGCTGTTCGGCGATGCGGTGTCGGCCTGCGTGCTGCGCGCCGATGACCAGGCCGGCGGCTTCAAGATCAAGAAGACCGAGTCGTTCTTCCTGCCCAAGAGCGAGCACTACATCAAGTACGACGTGAAGGACACGGGCTTCCACTTCACCCTCGACAAGGCGGTGATGAACTCCATCAAGGACGTGGCACCGGTGATGGAGAAGCTCAACTACGACAGCTTCGAACAGAACTGCGCGCACAACGACTTCTTCATCTTCCACACCGGTGGTCGCAAGATCCTCGACGAACTGGTGATGCACCTGGACCTGGCCTCGAACCGGGTGGCGCAATCGCGCAGTAGCCTGTCGGAAGCCGGCAACATTGCCAGCGTGGTGGTGTTCGACGTGCTCAAGCGTCAGTTCGATTCCAATCTGAATCGGGGCGACGTCGGCCTGCTGGCAGCCTTTGGCCCGGGCTTCACCGCAGAAATGGCGGTGGGCGAGTGGACCGCCTGAAGTAGCGTCCTGCGTCTGTCCGACCCGAGGTTGCCGGGCTGCACGGCCACCTCGGGTCGCACCCCCACGGCGCACCGCGCCGGGTTCATGGTTTCACAAGGAAGCTGAGCGATGAACGCTGGAATACCGACCACGGCTGCCGACAGCCGTTACGAAAGAACCATGGTGCTGCTGCTGTCACTGAGCTTCGGGCTGGTGGGGCTGGACCGCTTCATCATCCTGCCGCTGTTCCCGGTGATCATGCACGACCTGCAACTGGACTATCAGGACCTGGGCTACCTGTCCGCCGCGCTGGCCTTCACCTGGGGACTGTCCGCCCTGGGCATGGGCAGCGTGATCGAGCGCCTGGGCACTCGCCGCGTGCTGGTGATCTCCATCACCGTACTGTCGCTGCTGTCCGGCTTCTCCGCGCTGGCCACCGGGGTCCTCGGGCTGGTCATCTTGCGCGGGCTGATGGGCATCTGCGAAGGCGCCTTCACCCCGACCAGCATCATTGTCACCGACGAAGTCTCGCGCCCCGACCGGCGCGGACTGAACCTGGGCATCCAGCAGGCGCTGTTTCCGATTCTCGGCCTGTGCCTGGGGCCGCTGATCGCGGCCGGCCTGCTGCAACTGACCGGCTCCTGGCGTGCGGTCTTCGCGATCATCGCCCTGCCCGGCCTGCTTCTGGCCGGCTACCTGTGGAAGGCCTACCGGCCGCTGCCGGCAACACCCCGTACAGGGTCCGACGCCAGCGCCGGGCGCCACTGGCTGGCGGCATTCAAGAGCGGCAACGTCAGCCTGAACATCCTCATCATGTTCTGCATCCTCACTTGCCAGTTCGTGCTTTGCGCCATGCTGCCCAGCTACCTGACCGACCATCTGCACCTGCAGAACCTGTCCATGGCCCTGGTCATCTCGGCCATCGGCCTGGGCGGCTGCATCGGCCAACTGATCATTCCCGGCCTGTCCGACCGCCTCGGGCGCAAGCCGGTGGTGTCGGTGTGCTTCATGACCAGCAGCACCCTGGTGGGCCTGCTGATCGTCAGCCCGGCGATTCCCTGGCTGCTGTTCCTGCTGCTGTTCCTGCTGTCGTTCTTCAATTTCAGCCTGATCTGCATGACGGTGGGCCCGCTGACCAGCGAGTCCGTGGCCCCCGCCCTGTTGCCGACGGCGACCGGGATCGTCGTGGGTTTCGGCGAGATCCTCGGCGGCGGGCTGTCCCCGGCCGTGGCCGGGTTTGCCGCCAGCCATTTCGGCCTGCCGTCGATCCTGTACGTGGCCCTGAGCGGCAGCCTGGCCGGCTTGTTCCTGTCATTGCTGCTCAAGGACAGTACGCGCCAACCCCAGCGCGCGCTGGCCTGCGGGCCGCTGCCTATCCTCCCCGCCCGCTTGCCCCTCAAGGACTAGAGAATCATGGATGATTACCTGCTGTTGCTGGATGTCTGCCACAAGGATCAACGCGCCATCGGGCTGTTCGACTTTCACAATGGCCAGAGCCTGCGCGCCCTTTCCGAACATGGCGGGCTGTACGAAACCCTGCAGTTCTGCGCCCGCCGCCATCTGAACTGGAGCGAACACCTGCGTAGCCTCCCGGCCCATCCCCGGCTGCCTGCCGAAGGCCATCCGCAAGGACCGCTGCGCCCGCCGCTCAAGCCCAGCGACAACCTGCTGGCCCAGGTCTGCGAGGTCACTCTGAACACCGCGCACACGCACCAGGGCTGGTTCTACAAGGGCAACGGCAACCTGCTCAAGACCGATGGCGAGGCGCTGGCGATCCCCTACCACGCCCTGAGCATCAGCAGTCAGCCAGGGGTGGTCTGCGTGTACCTGGTGGATCACTTCAAGCAACTGCGGTTTGTCGGTTTCAGCCTGGGCCAGGACATCCACGACCCGCTGTTGAGCCACCAGGACGCCAGCTCCTGCGCGCAATCGCGGCTGCGCCAATGCGCCATCGCCCCGGCACTGATCCTTGGCGAACTGCAGCACAGCCTGTCACTCAATGTCCGGGTGGAACGCCAGGGCGCGCAGTTGTCCTACCTCGGCTACCACCTGGATCTGCAGAACTGGTGGGCGCTGCGCAAGTATTCCCAGACGTTCCTCGAACAAAACGAGCAGTTCCTGCAACCGGGCATGGTCCACTACGTGTTCCACAGCGCCAGCCGGCGCGAGAACGAACTGCAGCTGCAGCACGGCGACTGGCTGGACCTGGACTGCCCGGAGCTGGAGCTGGGCCTGAGCAACCAGGTCAGCGAAGAAGAGCTGCTGCACCTCTATCCCCTGGAGAGCCAGCCACACCGGGGCCGCACCCACCGCACCCGCCCGACGCGGCTACGCCAGCACTACTGAGGCGAACTCAGCGATAGGCCGCCACCGGGACACAGGCGCAGAACAGGTTGCGGTCACCGTAGACGTTGTCCACCCGGTTGACCGTCGGCCAGTACTTGTGGGCCCGCGTGTGGGCGCTGGGCAGCACCGCCTGCTCGATGCTGTAAGGCCGCTCCCAGGTCCCGGCGATATCCGTCAGGGTATGGGGCGCGCCCTTGAGCGGATTGTCCTCGGCCGGCCAGTTGCCCTCCTGGACCTGGGCGATCTCGGCGCGGATGTTCAGCATGGCCTCGACAAAGCGATCCAGCTCGGCCTTGGACTCGCTTTCGGTGGGCTCCACCATCAAGGTGCCCGGTACCGGGAACGACATGGTCGGGGCATGGAAGCCGTAGTCCATCAGGCGCTTGGCCACATCCTCCTCGCTGATGCCGGTCAGGGCCTTGAGCGGTCGCAGGTCGAGAATGCATTCATGGGCCACCCGGCCATTACGCCCGCTGTAGAGCACCGGGAAGGCCCCGCTTAGCTGGTCGGCCAGGTAATTGGCGGCCAGGATCGCCACTTCGCTGGCATCCGCCAGTTGCGGCCCCATCAGGGCGATGTACATCCAGCTGATGGGGAGGATGCTGGCGCTGCCCCAGGGCGCCGCGCTGACCGCGCCGTTGTCCGCCAGCGGCCCGTCGATCGGCACCACCGGGTGATTGGCGACAAAGGGCGCCAGATGGGCGCGCACGCCGATCGGCCCCATGCCCGGGCCACCGCCGCCGTGGGGAATGCAAAAAGTCTTGTGCAGGTTCATGTGGGAGACGTCGGCGCCGATGTCCGCCGGCCTGGCCAGCCCCACCTGGGCGTTGAGGTTGGCGCCATCCATGTACACCTGGCCACCGTGGCTGTGGATAACTTCGCAGACCTGGCTGATGCCCTCCTCATAGACACCGTGGGTCGACGGATAAGTCGCCATCAGGCAGGACAGACGATCACCGGCTTCGGCGGCCTTGGCTTTCAGGTCCTCGAGATCAACGTTGCCGGACTCGTCACA
The DNA here is from genome assembly GCF_003225665.1 of Pseudomonas sp. TKO26. Lineage (NCBI taxonomy): Bacteria > Pseudomonadati > Pseudomonadota > Gammaproteobacteria > Pseudomonadales > Pseudomonadaceae > Pseudomonas > Pseudomonas sp. TKO26. Next base: position 118,673 of record NZ_QKLN01000036.1, on the reverse strand, counting down.
CTCGACGATCACCACCTGCATCCCGGCCATCTGCGCCGACGCCGGATTGGTGCCATGGGCCGAGGCCGGTATCAGGCAGATGTGCCGCCCGCCTTGCTGACGGCTCTCGTGGTAGCGACGAATCGCCAGCAAACCGGCGTACTCGCCCTGGGCCCCGGAGTTGGGCTGCATGCAGACCGCGTCGAAACCGGTAATAGCGCACAGCCAACGCTCCAGCTCCTCGATCATCAAGGTGTAACCGACGGCCTGCTCCCGAGGAGCGAAAGGGTGCAGGTTGGCGAATTCCGGCCAGGTGATGGGGATCATCTCGCTGCTGGCATTGAGCTTCATGGTGCAGGAGCCCAGGGGGATCATCGACTGGTTGAGCGCCAGGTCCTTGTTCTCCAACTGCTTGAGGTAGCGCAGCATCCGGGTTTCGCTGTGATGGCCGTTGAACACCGGATGGGTCAGGCAGGGGCTGCGCCGCAGCAGTTGGTCGGGCAGCCCTGACTCCAGCGCCTCGGCGTCCAGTTCAGCAACGTCCAGCCCGTGGTCGGCACCGAGAAACACGTCCAGCAGCCGGGCCACGGTGGTTTCGTCACAGGTTTCATCCAGGCTCAGGCCCAGCCGGCCGCGCCCGAGAATCCGCAGGTTGATCTGCAGCGCCCTGGCGCTCTCGATGATCGCCGTCTGGCTGCCCCCGACCTCCAGGGTCAGGGTGTCGAAGAAGTGCCGGTTGACCCGGGTGATCCCTTTGCGCTCAAGGCCGGCGGCGAGAATGCAGGTCAGCCGATGCACCCGCTGGGCAATGCGCTTGAGCCCCGCCGGGCCGTGATAGACCGCATAGAAGCCGGCGATATTGGCCAGCAGCACCTGGGCGGTGCAGATGTTGGAGTTGGCCTTTTCGCGGCGAATGTGTTGCTCGCGGGTTTGCAGGGCCATGCGCAGCGCCACCTGGCCCCGGGCATCCTTGGACACGCCGATGATGCGCCCGGGCATGGCGCGCTTGTACTCGTCACGGCAGGCGAAAAACGCCGCATGCGGACCGCCGTAGCCCATGGGCACGCCGAAGCGCTGGGAGGAACCCAGCACCACGTCGGCCCCCAGCTCGCCGGGCGGGGTCAGCACCAGCAGGCTGAGCAGATCGGCAGCGACGCAGGCCAGCGCCTGCTGTGCGTGCAGGTGGTCGATCAGCGGCCGCAGATCGACGATCTCGCCGTGGGTATCCGGGTATTGCAACAGGGCGCCGAACACTTGGTGCGCGGGCAAGTTATCCACAGCGTCGACGATCAGTTCAAAGCCAAAGCCTTCGGCCCGGGTACGCACCACGGAGATGGTCTGCGGATGGCAGTGTTCATCGACAAAGAACAGATTGCTCTTGGACTTGGTCACGCGCTTGGCCAGGGCCATGGCTTCAGCGGCCGCCGTTGCCTCGTCGAGCAACGAAGCGTTGGCCAGGTCGAGGCCGGTGAGGTCGATGGTCATCTGCTGGAAGTTGAGCAGCGCTTCGAGCCGGCCCTGGGCGATTTCCGGCTGGTAGGGCGTGTAGGCGGTGTACCAGCCGGGGTTCTCCAGCACGTTGCGCAGGATCACGGTGGGCGTCAGGGTGCCGTGATAGCCCATGCCGATCAGACTGGTCCAGACCTGATTCTGCGCGGCATAGCCCTTGAGCCGGGCCAGGGCGGCCTGTTCATCCAGCGCTGGTGGCAGGTCCAGGGGGCGGTTGAAGCGGATTCCTGGCGGCACCGTCTGCTCGATCAGCTCGCTCCGGCTGCCTAGCCCGAGGCTGGCGAGCATCGCCTGCTGCTCCTCGGCGTCGGGACCCAGGTGCCGGTTGAGAAAAGCGTTGGGCTCGCGTAACTGGCTCAGGGACGGCGACTGGGACATGGCAGGCTCTCCGATAAGCGGTGCTCAGCGTCGGTACAACAGGGTGCAAAGCAGCATAGCAGCCGATTCCACCGCTCGACGCACTGGCGTCCCGAGGCAATCGGTACCATCATGCAGGGCGTTCGCGCGCCAGCCCCGGCGCGCCTCAACCCCTGCTTCCATCGTCCGCTTATCGGGTGTCCCACTGTCATGAGCCAACTGCCATTCCTGCCGTTCTCCAAACCCACCATCGATGAAGCCACCATCGCCGCCGTCGGCGAAGTGCTGCGTTCGGGCTGGATCACCAGCGGTCCCAAGGTCCAGGCTTTCGAAGCCCAGCTGTCGGAGTTCTTCGGCGGGCGCGCGGTGCGTACCTTCAACTCCGGCACCTGCACCATGGAGATCGCCCTGCGCATCGCCGGCATCGGCCCCGGGGATGAAGTCATCACCACGCCGATTTCCTGGGTCGCCACCGCCAACGTGATTCTCGAAGTGGGCGCCACGCCGGTGTTCGCCGACATCGACCCGGTCACCCGCAACATCGACCTGGCCCAGGTCGAAGCGGCGATCACCCCGCGCACCAAGGCCATCATCCCGGTGTTCCTGGCCGGCTTGCCGGTGGACATGACTCGCCTGTATGCCCTGGCCAGGAAACACGGCCTGCGGGTGGTGGAAGACGCGGCCCAGGCCCTGGGCTCCAGCTGGAACGGCCAGCGCATCGGCGCTGGTGGCGATTTCGTGTCCTTCAGCTTCCAGGCCAACAAGAACGTCACCTCGTCCGAGGGCGGCTGCCTGGTACTCAACACCCCGGAGGAAGTGCGCCTGGCCGAGAAGTACCGCCTGCAAGGCGTGACCCGCAGCGGCTTCGACGGCCTGGACGTGGACGTGCTCGGCGGCAAGTTCAACATGACCGACGTCGCGGCCGCCATCGGCCTGGGCCAGTTTGCCCATATCGAGGCAATCACCGCCCATCGCCGCGAGCTGGCCCGGCACTACTTCGAATGCTTCGGCAGCGACTTCGAGGCCCGCTATGGCGCCCAGCTACCGCCGGCGGATTTCAGCAACAGCAACTGGCACCTGTTCCAGCTGGTGCTGCCGGAGCGTAAAGACGGCAAGCCGGCCCGCGCCACCTTCATGGAGCAGATGCAGGAACGCGGCATTGGCATCGGCTATCACTACCCGCCGATTCATTTGCTGAGCCTGTACCGCGAGCGCGGTTTCAAGGAAGGGATGTTCCCGGTGGCGGAACGGGTTGGTCGGTTGATCGTCTCGTTGCCGATGTTCACCGCCATGGGCAAGGCCGACGTGGAACGTGCGGTGGCGGCGGTGAAAGAGGTGTTGCAGGCTTAAATGCCTTCGCGAACAGGCCCGCTCCCGGGAAACGGGAGCGGGCCTGCTTGCAGGAACGGCTTACTCGCCGATGGCGGCCTTGTAGCCGGCGGCGTCCAGCAGCTTGTCCAGCTCGGCCAGGTTGCTTGGCTTGAGCTTGAAGATCCAGGCGTCGTAAGGCTCGCTGTTGAGCAACTCGGGGCTGGAGCTCAGCTCTTCGTTGACCGCGATCACTTCACCGGCCACCGGGGCATAGATGTCGGAAGCGGCTTTCACCGACTCCACCACACCAGCCTGGTCCCCCGCGCCAAACACATTGCCGACTTGCGTCAGCTCGACAAACACCACATCGCCCAGGGCTTCCTGGGCGTGATCGCTAATACCCACGGTCACCGTGCCGTCGGCTTCCAGACGGGCCCATTCATGGCTCTCGGCAAAACGCAGGTGGGCAGGGATATCGCTCATGTTCTGTGTCCTCAGGAAGAAATGTCAGCGGCGCGATGCCGGCTGAAAAAGTTAGATCAAGGCTTTGCCGTGACGCACGAAGGTCGGTTTGACCACTCGCACCGGGTACCACTTGCCGCGGATTTCCACTTCGGCACGGTCAGCGGTGGCCATTGGCACCCGCGCCAGTGCGATCGATTTACTCAGCGTAGGGGAGAAACTACCACTGGTGATCTCGCCTTCGCCAACATCGGCGATGCGAACCACCTGATGAGCACGCAAAACCCCACGTTCCTCCAGTACCAAACCCACCAGCTTTTGCTTCACGCCCGACGCTCGCTCAGCCTCCAGGGCGGTACGACCGATGAATTTGCGCGACGCAGGTTCCCAGGCAATGCTCCAGGCCATGTTCGCCGCCAGGGGCGAGACATCCTGGTGAATATCCTGGCCATAGAGGTTCATGCCGGCCTCAAGACGCAAAGTGTCCCGGGCGCCCAGGCCGATGGGCGAGATTCCCGCCCCCACCAGATCGTTGAAGAAGGCCGGGGCCTGGTCGGCGGGCAGGACTATCTCCAAACCGTCCTCGCCGGTGTAGCCGGTACGGGCGATGAACCAGTCACCGTCGAAACCCGCTTCGAATGGCTTGAGCTGCTGGATCAGGGTGCCGCGTGACTGGGTTACCAGTTCGGCAATCCTGTTGCGTGCCTGCGGGCCCTGGATCGCCAGCATCGCCAGCTCCGGGCGTTCGTGCAGCTGCACCTGGAAGTCCCCCAGTTGCGCCTGCATCCAGGCCAGGTCCTGGTCCCGGGTCGCGGCGTTGAGCGCCAGGCGATAAGCGTCTTCGAGGCGATAGACGATCATGTCGTCGACGATGCCGCCGCGCTCATTGAGCATGGCGCTGTACAAGGCCTGGCCGGGCCTTTGCAGACGTTCGACATCATTGGCCAGCAAGCGCTGGAGCCAGGCCTTGGCCTGGGCGCCGCTGACATCGATCACGGTCATGTGGGATACATCGAACACACCGCAATCACGTCGCACCTGATGGTGCTCCTCGACCTGCGAACCGTAATGCAAGGGCATATCCCAACCGCCAAAATCGACCATTTTCGCGCCGAGGGCGAGATGCAGGTCATACAGAGGCGTACGCTGTCCCATGGGTTTCTCCTTCCGGGCGTGGCGAGGGTGCGGACTGGCGCTGCTAGGGTGAAAGCCTTGAAATAGATGGCTTGCAGCCGATTTCAGCGTCCCGGCCAAACAACAGGCCGCACCGAATGCCGCGCATTGTAGCTGCAAGGTGCAAGGCTGGCACCTAACCGATTCGATGAGCCGAGCGACGGATCAGGCCAATCACCGGCAGCAGTCCAACCAGCACCAGGGTCAGCGCCGGCAACGACGCCCGGGCCCACTCCCCTTCGCTGGTCATCTCGAAGATCCGCACCGCCAGCGTGTCCCAGCCAAACGGGCGCATCAGCAAGGTCGCGGGCATTTCCTTGAGCACGTCGACGAACACCAGCAAGGCCGCGCTCAGGGTCCCGGGCAGCAACAGCGGCAGATACACTTTGAAAAACAGTCGCGGCCCACCCACCCCCAGGCTGCGCGCAGCTTCGGGCAGTGATGGGCGAATCCGCTCCAGGCTGCTTTCCAGCGGCCCGTAGGCCACCGCGATGAAACGCACCAGATACGCCAGCAGCAAGGCCGACAGGCTGCCCAGCAACAGTGGCTTGCCGGCCCCGCCCAACCAGCCGGACAACGGGATCACCAGTTCCCGGTCCAGGTAACTGAAAGCCAGCATGATCGACACCGCCAGCACCGAACCGGGCAAGGCGTAGCCCAGGTTGGCCAGGCTGACCCCGGCGCGGATGCCGCGGGTCGGCGCCTGGCGACGGGCGAAGGCCAGCAGCAGGGCCACGCTGACGGTGATCAACGCCGCCATGCCCCCCAGGTACAGGGTATGCACGATCAATCCGCCATAGCGTTCGTCCAGATCGAAGCGCCCGCGCTGCCAGAACCACGCCAGCAGCTGCAGCAGCGGAATCACGAAGGCGCAGGCAAAGACCAGAAGGCACCAGCCCGTGGCCGCCACGGCCTTGATTCCCCGCAGGTGATACAGGGCCTTGCCCCGGGGCCGCTCGTTACCGGTGCGGCTGGCACCCCGTGCGCGGCGCTCGCCGTACAACACCAGCATCACTGCCAGCAGCAACAGGCTGGCCAGCTGCGCAGCGCTGGAAAGGCTGAAGAAGCCATACCAGGTCTTGTAGATGGCGGTGGTGAAGGTATCGAAGTTGAACACCGCCACCGCGCCGAAATCCGCCAGGGTTTCCATCAGCGCCAGGGCCACGCCGGCACCGATGGCCGGCCGCGCCATGGGCAGCGCCACGCGCCAGAACGCCTGCCAGGGTGATTGGCCGAGCACTCGCGCAGCCTCCATCAACCCCTTGCCCTGGGCCAGGAAAGCGTTGCGCGCCAGCAGGTAGACATAGGGATAGAACACCAGCACCAGCACCAGGATCACCCCGCCAGTGGAGCGCACCCGCGGCAGTCGCAGGCCGCTGCCGAACCATTCCCGCAGCAGGCTCTGCACCGGCCCGGAAAAGTCCAGCAGGCCAACGAAGACGAACGCCAGCACATAGGCCGGAATCGCGAAGGGCAGCATCAGCGCCCAGTCCAGCCAGCGCCGCCCGGGAAACTCGCAGAGGCTGGTAAGCCAGGCCAGGCTCACCCCCAACAGCGTGACGCCAACCCCCACCCCGAGCACCAGGGTCAGGGTGTTGCTCAACAGACGCGGCATCTGCGTGTCCCACAAGTGGGACCAAATCTGCGCATCGACGGCCTGCCAGGACAACAGCAGCACACTCAGCGGCAGCAAGACCAGGGCCGCTACGGCAAAGACCAGGGGATACCAGCGACGTTGGGCGGGATGGGCCACAAAAAACTCTCGGGCAGGTGGAACGTACAAAAGGGAAGCGGCGGCACCATCGCGGGCGAGCCCGCTCCTACCGGCAGGCCGTTAAACAAAACGCCCCGCAGAGGCGGGGCGCAGTATAACGGCAGGCTCAGTTCCAGCCAGCGCGGTCCATCAAGCGGATGGCTTCGGCCTGGCGCTTGCCGGCGATTTCAACCGGCAGGGTGTCGGCCACGAACTTGCCCCAGCTGGCCACTTCTTCCGAAGGTGCCACTGCCGGGTTGGCCGGGAACTCCTGGTTGACGTCGGCGAAGATCTTCTGCGCCTCGGGCGTGGTCATCCACTCCACCAGGGCCTTGGCCGCTTCCGGGTGCGGCGCATGCTGGGTCAGCCCGATACCCGACAGATTGACGTGCACCCCGCGGTCGCCCTGGTTCGGCCAGAACAGCTTCACCGCCAAGTTCGGCTTCTGCTTGTGCAGACGGCCGTAGTAGTAGGTGTTGACGATGCCGACGTCGCATTGCCCGGCGTTGATCGCATCCAGCACGGCGATGTCATCGGAGAACACATCGGTGGACAGGTTGTTGACCCAGCCCTTGATGATCTCTTCGGTCTTCGCCGCGCCGTGGGTTTCGATCAGGGTGGCGGTCAAGGACTGGTTGTAGACCTTCTTCGCGGTGCGCAGGCACAGGCGACCTTCCCACTGCTTGTCGGCCAGGGCTTCGTAGGTGGTCAGCTCGGAAGGTTTGACCCGCTCGGTGGAGTAGGCCAGGGTCCGCGCCCGCAGGCTCAGGCCGGTCCAGGCATGGTTGGAAGAGCGGTATTGCAGGGGAATGTTGCTGTCGATGACCTTGGAAGTGAACGGCTGGAGGATGCCCATCTGCTCAGCCTGCCAGAGGTTGCCGGCATCCACGGTGAGCAGCAGGTCGGCGGTGGCATTCTCGCCTTCGGCCTTGATCCGCTGCATCAGCGGTGCTTCCTTGTCGGTGATGAACTTGATCTTCACCCCGGTCTTTTGGGTGTAGGCATCGAACACCGGCTTGATCAGCTCATCGATACGCGAGGAGTAGACCACGACTTCATCGGCGGCCTGGGCGGCGCTGCCAATGAATGTGAGGGCCAGGGCAGTCAGTAGACGCTTCGGTGCCAACATGGGAGCAGTCTCTCGATTTCGAAATGAGGCGAAATGATAAGGAGTCCCATTTGCTAGCTCAACCGAACCCGGCGCCGAGGCGTTACCAGATGTTGCGTGGGGCCGCTCTTCAGCACGTTTCGCCGGCGAACCGGCTCCTAGGCTCTGGCCAGCTCAGGGAGATCGCCGCTCAGGCCCAGGGCCTGGCGCACGAAGACCGCCTTGGCCTCGGGCATCTGCTCGATCACCTTGAGGCCGGTGTTGCGCAGCCAGCGCAGTGGCAGCGGATCGGCCTGGAACAACCGTTCGAAGCCTTCCATGGCCGCCATCAGCGCCAGGTTGTGAGGCATGCGCCGGCGCTCGAAACGACTGAGGACCTTGACCTCGGCCAGGCGCTCGCCACGACCGGCCGCTTGCAGCAGCACTTCGGCCAGTACCGCGGCATCAAGGAAGCCCAGGTTGACCCCCTGCCCCGCCAACGGATGGATGGTGTGGGCAGCATCGCCAATCAGCGCCAGGCCTTCGGCCACATAGCGCTTGGCGTGCCGCTGGCGCAGCGGTACGCAGAGCCGCGGGTCGGCACCGAGCACCTGGCCTAGACGGCCTTCGAAGGCGCGCTCCAGCTCAAAGCAGAAGCTCTCGTCGTCCAGGGCCATCAGGCGCTCGGCTTCAGTGGGCGTGGTGGACCAGACAATCGAGCACCAATCCTGCTGCCCATCCCGCACCAGCGGCAGGAAGGCCAGCGGGCCGGTATCGGTGAAGCGCTGCCAGGCGGTCATTTGGTGAGGCCGGCTGCTGCGCACGCTGGTGACAATGGCGTGGTGCAGGTAGTCCCATTCGCGGGTGGCACAACCGGTGAGGCGGCGTACCGCCGAGTTGGCACCGTCGGCGGCGATCACCAGCGGTGCCCGCAACACCCGGCCATCGGCCAGGGTCAGCAGCCAGTCATCGCCGGAGCGGCGCATCTGTTCCAGGCGGGCATTGGCCAGCAGGCCGATATCGCATTCGTGCAGACGTTCGAGCAGGGCGTCCTGCACCACCCGGTTCTCGACGATATGCCCCAGCACCTCGGCATGCACGCTGGACGCCGAGAAGTGGATCTGCCCGGTGCCGCTGCCATCCCAGACCTGCATCTCGCAGTAGGGGCTGCTGCGCCGCCGGACGATGCCGTCCCAGGCGCCCAGGCGTTCGAGGATGCGCTGGCTGGCCGCCGACAAGGCGCTGACCCGGGGTTCGAACGCTGACTCGCCGGCGAAGGGTTTGACACTCAAGGAGCCGCCATCGAGCAGCAGCACTTCCAGGCCGCTGCCCTGCAACGCCAACGCCAAGGCACTGCCGACCATTCCGGCTCCGACAATCAGCACATCTGCGCGCATTTCCATGCTTTAGGCCTGTCTCACTGGCGGCTTACGCCGCACATAAAGGGTTTTATCGACCCGCGCCACCAGGGTGCCGGAGCCGTCATGAATCTCGACCTGCAACTGCGGCAGGTACTTCTCGCCACTGGCGGTCTGCCGGCGGATCTCGTCAAGCAGCGCCGGGTCGAGACTGAACCGGGCGAACACCGGTCCCCTGCCCGGGGCGATGAAATCGATGGCTGCCGCCTTGTCCCAGACGATGTAGTCGCGCCCCAGGTTCTCCATCAGCATCAGCATGAAGAACGGGTCCACCATGGAATACAGGCTGCCACCGAACTGGGTGCCGACATAGTTGCGGTTGTACCAGCCCAGGCCCATGCGAACCTCGACCTCGCGGAAATCCACGCTGATCCGACGTACCCGCACTCCGGCCCCCAGATAGGGTGGATACAGGCTCATCAAGCAGCGCAACAGGCGGGCCTTGCCGAACCGTCGGGTCAGCCACTCACGCATCCGGACGAGTACCCAGGCCCATGGCCTGGCGGGCGAACCAGCGCTTGGCCGGGGGCAGCAGGTCCAGTCCGAGCAAACCGAGATTGCGGCCCACCGACAGCAGCGGCAGCTTGCTGCCAAACAGTCGGGTGACCTGGTCGGAGAACCCCACGGTCAGGCTCTGATCCAGGCGCTGGCGCTCGCGATAGGCCTGCAGCACGGCAAAATCCCCCGGCAACTGCTCGCTGGCCAGCAAGGCATCCGCCAGGGCCTGGGCGTCACGCAGCGACAGGTTGAAGCCCTGGCCGGCAATCGGGTGAAGGCTGTGGGCGGCGTTGCCCAGCACCACCAGATGCGGGCGGACCTGTTCTTCGGCCTCCACCAGGGACAGCGGATACAGATGCCGCGCCCCCACTTGTTTCAGGGTGCCCAGGCGATAACCGAACACGCCCTGCAGTTCGCTGAGGAAACTGCGCTCGTCCAGATCGGCCAGACGCTGGGCGTCCATGCCCTGGCGCGTCCAGATCAGCGCGCAGCGGTTGTCCGGCAAGGGCAGCAGCGCCATCGGGCCATCGTCGGTGAAGCGCTCGAAGGCCATGCCGTTGTGAGCTTCGCTGGGGGTGATGTTGGCAATCAGCGCACTCTGGTTGTAAGGGCGATTCCTGACCCCGATCCCCAGCTGTTCGCGCAAGCCGGAACGACCGCCATCGGCAAGCACCGCCAGATCGCATTCCAGGGTGGTTTCGTCATTCAGGGTCAGCCGATAGCCGCCTTCCAGAGGCTCCAGGCGGGTGACTTCCGCCGGGCAGCGCCAACTGATCACGTCCTTGTCCAGGCCCTGCCACAGGCATTGGCCGAGCCAGGCGTTTTCCACCACATAGCCCAGGGCCGGTACGCCTTCTTCCATGGCCGACAAGCGCGCCGTGGAGAAGCGCCCGCGATCGGACACATGAATCTGTTTGATCGGCTCGGCCCGCCGGGAAATCGCCTGCCACAGGCCCAGGCGCTGGGAGATTTGCCGGGCGCCGAAGGACAGCGCCGAGGAGCGAGCATCGTAGCTGGGCTGGAAGCTGTCGCCGGGGGCGAACGGCTCGATCAGCACGATCTTCCAGCCCCGGGCCTTGGCTCCGGCCTGCAGGGCCAGGGCCAGGCTGGCGCCGACCAGGCCGCCACCGATGATGGCCAGATTGACCCGGCTCATGACGCCTGGACCCGTGCTGCGGCCATCAACGCCTCGATCTCGGCGACGCTCTTCGGTACGCCGCCCGTCAGAATTTCACAGCCCTGCTTGGTTACTACCACGTCGTCCTCGATGCGCACGCCAATGCCGCGCCACTTCTTAGCCACCTGCTGGTTGTCCGGGGAGATATAGATGCCCGGCTCCACGGTCAGCGCCATGCCAACCTCCAACACCCGCCACTCGCCGCCGACCTTGTACTCGCCGACATCGTGTACATCCATGCCCAGCCAGTGTCCGGCGCGGTGCATGTAGAACGCTTTGTAGGCCTCGCTGGCAATCAGCTCATCGACCGCGCCTTCCAGCAGGCCCAACTTCACCAGGCCGGCGGTGATGACCCGAACCGTCGCCTCGTGGGCCTGGTTCCAGTGCTTGTTCGGGGCGATCTCGGCAAACGCCGCTTCCTGGGCTGCCAGCACCAGTTCATAGATCGCCTTCTGCTCGGGCGAGAACGTGCCGTTGACCGGCCAGGTCCGGGTGATATCGCTGGCGTAGCAGTCGATTTCACAACCGGCGTCGATCAGCACCAGATCGCCATCCTTGAGCAGGGCGTCATTCTGTTGGTAGTGCAGGATGCAACTGTTGCGCCCCGCCGCGACGATGGAACCATAAGCCGGCATCTTCGCCCCGCCCTTGCGGAACTCGTAATCCAGTTCGGCCTCCAGACTGAACTCGTGCAGCCCGGGGCGACTGGCCTGCATGGCCCGGATATGGGCCTGGGCGGAAATCCGTGCGGCTTCGCGCATCACCTTCACTTCCGCCGCCGATTTATACAGGCGCATGTCGTGCAGCAGATGATCCAGGGCAACGAATTCGTTCGGCGGCTGGGCGCCAAGGTGCGCTTTGGAGCGGATCACGTTGATCCATTCCATCAGGTGACGATCGAACTCGGGGTTGCTGCCCATGGCCGAATAGACCCGGTCACGACCTTCGATCAGGCCCGGGAGAATGTCGTCGATGTCGGTGATGGGAAACGCATCGTCCGCGCCGTGGTCGCGGATCGCGCCTTCCTGGCCTGCCCGCAGGCCATCCCAGAGCTCGCGCTCGGCATTGCGCTCGCGGCAGAACAGCACGTACTCGCCATGCTCGCGACCGGGCATGAGCACAATCACGGCCTGGGGTTCGGGGAAGCCGCTGAGGTACTGAAAATCACTGTCCTGGCGGTAGACATGCTCCACATCGCGGTTGCGAATGGCCACGGCTGCCGCCGGCAGGATCGCAATGCTGTTGGGCTCCATCTGCGCCATGAGCGCCTTGCGGCGACGACTGTATTCCGTTTTAGGGATATGAATCATGGGCAGATGCAGTTCCCTGTCGATCAGTGCAGAGAAGGCTTGGCAGCCGGTGCAACGGTCTTGTTGGTTTCGGTGAACAGCAGCAACGGCGCGACCCGCAGGTACTCCATCACTTCCATGTAGTCGCTTTCACCGTCGTCGGACTCTTCCAGCGCATCCTGGACCTGGGCGATGGCCGCAAGGTCCTGCAACACTTCAGTGGCCTCGGCGCTCAGAGCGCTGCTGTCACGGGAGTTGAGGCCGAAACCGGCGAGGAAGCCCTGGCACCACTGGCCCAGGGCCGCGGCACGCTCGGTCAGGGGAGCGTCGTCGCTGGGCAGCAGCAGGACCACGGTCATGTCGTCGCTGGTGAGTTCGCCCTTGACCATCTCCTGCAGGCCGATCAAGGCGTTGCGCACGTTGTCTTGCGGCTCGCCTTCGAGCAGCTCGGCGGCGTCCACCAGCCAGCCATCGACCTCGAACCCGGCGCCGGCGCAACTGCGGCCCAGCAACAGGCCGTGCAATTCGGCAGGAGAAACAGGATGGCCACTGCTGCTGAGCAGGGTGGCGAAGGCGTTGTACGGGGAATTCTGAATGGGCATGGGCAGCTAGGCGCCAAGCGGCGCAATGTCTAGAATGAAGGCCTTGTATCGTAGGGCGTGTCATCATTCATTGCCAGCGCCGCGTTGCGCCCAGCGCCCCGTTACAGCGGTCCGCCGGGCCTTGGGCGACGGACAGATTGCCGACCGGACAGCACCGAATGCGCAAGGACCGCTCAGGCCCCCCAGGCGCTGTCCAGCCAGTTGCCACTCATCAGACCAACTTCAGTGGGACACAATGGAAGACACCGACCTGCACGCACTGATGGCCAGACTCGAACTGCTTATTACCCGGGTCGAGCAACTAAAGAGTCAAAACGCACTCTTATTAGCTCAGGAAAAGACCTGGCGCGAGGAACGCGCGCACCTCATTGAAAAAAACGAAATCGCCCGGCGTAAGGTCGAATCGATGATTTCGCGCCTCAAGGCCCTGGAGCAAGACTCATGAGTTCAAGCAATAGCGTTACCGTGCAGATCCTCGACAAAGAATATTCGATCATCTGCCCCCAGGAAGAGCGCAGCAATCTGGTGAGTGCCGCCCGTTACCTGGACGGCAAGATGCGCGAGATCCGCAGCAGCGGCAAAGTCATCGGCGCCGATCGCATCGCGGTCATGGCCGCGCTGAACATCACCCACGACCTGCTGCATCGCCAGGAGCGTCCGGACGTGCAGGCCAGCGCCACCACTCGCGAACAGGTACGGGATCTGCTGGAACGTGTTGACCTGGTCCTGGCCACCGATTCGGACGCAAGCAAAGCTGATTCCTGACAGCGGTTGCGGTATACTCCCGCCACTCCCTGGGGTGCTTGCCAGTTGGCGATGTCCCTGAGCCGATTCGCACTACCCTGGAAGTTGCACGTTGGGCTGGTGTGCATGTCCGCTAGACGGAAAGCCTTAAAGCCTGCTGCATCTTCCGCCTTGAACTTTCGGGTTCAAGGGCTAAGTCGACAGCGGTTCGCCCGGGGAGCCTGAATTGTCAGCCAATGCCAGTTATCCATGCTGGCATTGGTTTTTCCGGGTAGGCTGTTCTGCCATGTCCGACTCTCCATAGCCTCCTCAATGACCGAACCTGCGCCGCTTTCCCGCCCGCAACTTCGACGCATGCTGCGTAAAGCCCGTCGCGCCCTCACGCCAGCCCAGCAACGCCAGGCCGCCCGTGACCTGTACCGCCAACTGGCGCAGAACCCGGTGTTTCGTCGGGCCCGACACCTGTCCCTGTATTTGCCCACCGATGGCGAAATCGATCCGCGCCTGCTGCTGCGCGCTGCCCAACGCCGGGGCAAGGCCACCTACTTGCCTGTGCTCAGTGCCTGGCCACGAACCAAGATGGTGTTCCAGCGCATCCGCTCAGGAGAAAAACTGCGTCCCAATCGCTTTCGCATCCTCGAACCGCGGATCAACGCCGCACGCCAGCGCAAGGTCTGGGCACTGGATCTGGTGCTCCTGCCCCTGGTGGGATTCGATGAAGAGGGAGGTCGCCTGGGAATGGGCGGTGGCTTCTACGACCGCAGCCTGGCGTACCTGGCGCGCCGTCAGAGCTGGCGCAAGCCGACACTGCTGGGCCTGGCTCATGAGTGCCAGAAAGTCGCGAGACTGGATCAGGCCAGCTGGGATGTGCCGCTGCAAGGCAGCGTGACGGATCAGGGATGGTACTGCGCCCGATAGACGTCGTGCTTGCTCAGCGACGCCAGGGCAGGTTCAGCGCTTGAAGGGTTGCGGCTGTTGGGCGATCTCGATCGGAGCATCGGTCTTGTTGGCCCACAAGCTTTGCGCATAACCGGTAGTTACAACGCCCAAACCGAACAAAATAACCAAAATCCATAGTAAATCCGGTTGGCGTTTCATCGATTGCCCCCCCTCGGGCAAGTCACACACGATGACAGCAACGGTTTCCATAACAGGCCGTGCAGCAGCGTCAAGCTTAAAATCCCGGCATTTTGCGATAACGTGAACCGACACGCAAACGCTGGCGTCAACCGACCGTCGGTTTGTCATAAAATCCTCCGACGACCTGCCCAATCACCCTTTGGAGGGTAAGAAACATGGCCTATTGGCTGATGAAATCCGAGCCGGACGAACTCTCGATCCTCGGCCTGCAGCAGCTTGGCCAAGCCCGTTGGGATGGCGTACGCAACTATCAGGCGCGCAATTTTCTGCGCACCATGGCCGTCGGTGACGAGTTCTTTTTCTATCACTCCAGCTGCCCGGAGCCCGGCATCGCCGGTATCGGCCGGATCATCAAGGCGGCCTACCCGGACCCGACCGCCCTGGAGCCGGACAGCCACTACTTCGACCCCAAGGCCAGCGCCGAAAAAAATGCCTGGAGCGCAATCGACGTGGCCCACGTGCGAACTTTCGACAAGGTCCTGCGCCTGGACTACCTCAAGCAGCAGACCGCGCTCGCCGAAATGCCCCTGGTGCAAAAGGGCAGCCGCTTGTCGGTGATGCCAGTCACCGCCGAACAATGGGCTGCCGTCCTCGCCCTGCTCTGAGCATCCTGCTCGTCGCCGGGGCCCGACCCGGGCTGCGGCGGCAGTGACGGCTTTTTTGCCCCGATCGCCATGCAGCCTGCGGACAATAGGTTTAGTCTTGCCCCTTTCATTTGACGAGCATCAAGCGGGCGAGAGCCTGGCTCTGTCAGACTTGGACGCTATTGCCGCAGGACGCAGAATTCATGTCGACGAACCACCGTTCTTCCCGCATTTTCGCTGTTTCCCTCTTGATTCTGTTACTCGCCGCTGGTGGCTTCGGCTACTGGAAGTCGCTCCAGGATCGCCTGCCGGAAGGCCTGAGCATGGGCAATGGCCGTCTCGAGGCCACCGAGGTGCAGATCGCCAGCAAGATCCCCGGACGCCTGGCGGAAGTGCGAGTCAACGAAGGCGACAAAGTGCTCCAGGGACAACTGCTGGCCCGCATGGACACCCGCACCCTGGAGGCCCAGCGCAACCAGGCCGAGGCCGAAGTGCTGCGGGCGCGGGAAAATCTGTCGGCCGCCGAAGCCAACGTCCAACTGCGCCAGAGCGAGCAACTGCTGGCCAACCAGGAGCTCAAGCGCTCCCAGGAACTGTTCCGCCGCGGCTTCGCCAGCCAGCAGATCATCGATCAACAACAGGCTCGGTTGAACACCGGAAATGCCGCCGTACAGGCAGCCCAAGCCCAGGTTGCCGCGGTCAAGGCCGCTGTCGGCGCCGCCCAGGCCCAAGTTGCCCAGCTCACCAGCGAGATCGACGACAGCAGCCTGCGGGCGCCCATCGACGGCATCATCCAGTTGCGCCTGGCCGAGCCCGGCGAAGTCCTGGGTGCCGGCGGCCGGGTGCTGCTGCTGATCGACCCCAACGATCAATACATGAACCTCTACCTGCCGGCCTCGGTGACCGGTCGCCTGACCGTTGGCGATGAGTCTCGAATCCTCCTCGATGCCCTGCCCAACCAGCCACTGCCGGCGAAGATCAGCTTCGTCGCCGCCAAGTCCCAGTTCACCCCCAAAGAAGTAGAAACCCGAGACGAGCGCCAGAAGCTGGTGTTTCGGGTCAAGGTGCGCCTGACTCAACCTGCCGCCGTGCCCCAGGCCAAGCCGGGAATGCCCGGTGCCGGTTATGTGCGCACGGCTCCCGTGGACTGGCCGGCTAACCTGAAATGAGCGGCCTGGCGCTGCAAGCCAGCGGCATTGGTCATCGCTACGGCTCACAGCAGGCCCTGATCGATATCAGCTTCAACCTGCCAGCGGGCACCCGCTGCGGTTTGATCGGGCCGGACGGCGCCGGCAAGTCCAGCCTTCTGGGCTTGATCGCCGGGGTCAAGAAGCTCCAGCAGGGTGAGCTGGAGGTGCTCGGCGGGGCGATTTCCCAGCGCCGTCACCGCCGCAGTCTTTATCCGCGTATCGCCTTCATGCCCCAGGGCCTGGGGGGCAACCTGTACCCCGACCTGTCCATCAGCGAAAACATCCGCTTCTTCGCCACCCTGTTCGGCCTGCCCCGTGACGAATGCGAACAGCGCATGCACAGCTTGCTGCTGGCCACCGACCTGCTGCGCTTTGCCGAGCGTCCGGCGGGCAAGCTGTCCGGCGGGATGAAACAGAAACTCGGCCTGTGCTGCGCATTGATCCATGAACCGGACCTGCTGATTCTCGACGAGCCCACCACCGGGGTCGATCCGCTGTCCCGGCGGCGCTTCTGGGAACTGGTGGAAGACGTGCGCCAACAGCGTCCGCAACTGACCCTGCTGGTGGCCACCGCCTACATGGAAGAAGCCGAGCAGTTCGAACACTGCCTGATGCTCGACAAAGGCCGGATGATTGCCCAGGGCCTGAGCCAGGAACTGGCGAAAGTGACGACCAGCGGCAAGCTGGATGACGCCTTCACCCACTTCCAGGGCGACACGGGCCACGACAATCAGCCGCTGGTCATCCCGCCCCGCTCCGGCGACAACCACGACATCGCCATCGAGGCCCACGAACTGACCCTGCGCTTTGGCGACTTCACCGCGGTCAATAAAGTCAGCTTCGCCATCGGACGCGGAGAAATCTTCGGTTTCCTCGGTTCCAACGGCTGCGGCAAGACCACCACCATGAAGGTCCTCACCGGGCTGATGCCCGCCACCGAAGGCAGCGCCAAACTGCTGGGCAACCCGGTGGACGCCAAGGACCTGGCCACCCGCAAACGGGTCGGCTTCATGTCCCAGAGCTTTTCCCTGTATGGCGAGCTCAGCGTGCGCCAGAACCTGGACCTGCACGCCCGCCTGTTCGATTTGCCGCCGGCGGAAAGCAGCCCGCGCATCGAGGAACTGATCCAGCGCTTCGATCTCGGGGCGATTGCCGAGCAACAGTCCGGCGCCCTGCCCCTGGGCCTGCGCCAGCGCCTGTCCCTGGCGGTGGCGGTGCTGCACCGTCCGGAGGTGCTGATCCTCGACGAGCCCACTTCCGGGGTCGACCCGGCCGCCCGTGACGACTTCTGGCGCCTGCTGATCGAACTGTCCCGGGAACAGGGCGTGACCATCTTCCTCTCCACTCACTTCATGAACGAAGCCCAGCGCTGCGACCGCATTTCGTTGATGCACGCCGGCAAGGTACTGGCCTGTGACACGCCCGCGGCGCTGCAACAGCAGTTTGCCGGCGACACCCTGGAAGCCGCCTTCGTCCGCTGCCTGGAAGAAGCTCAAGGCGCCGCGGATACAGCGCCAGCGCCGCCTCCGGCGGCAGCCACCAGCCACGCCATCGCCCCTCCACGCTCAGGCCTGAGCCTGGCCCGGCTGCTGGCGGTGGCCACCCGCGAAGGCAAGGAACTGCTGCGGGACAAGGTGCGCTTGGGTTTTGCCCTGCTGGGGGCGATCTTCATGATGGTGATCTTTGGCTACGGCATTTCCCTGGATGTGGAAAAGCTCGCCTTCGCCGTCTACGACCAGGACCAGACGCCGCAAAGCCGCGCCTACCTGGAGGCTTTTCGCGGCTCACGCTACTTCGAGGAAAAACCGAGCATCCGCAGCGCCCCTGAACTGCACCGACGCCTGCAACGTTCGGAGATCAAGCTGGCCCTGGAGATCCCGCCCGGCTTTGGCCGCGATCTGTATGCCGGGCGCCAGCCGACTGTGGCCGCCTGGCTGGACGGCGGCATGCCGTTTCGCGCGGAAACCAGCCGCAACTACGTCGAGGCGGTACACCAGGCCAACCTCGAACTCCTGGCCGAACACAGCAGCCCGGCACTGAACTCAAGGCCTGCCGCCAAGCTGGAAACCCGCTTTCGCTACAACCAGGACGTGGTCAGCGTCAACGCCATCGGGCCTGGGGTCATGGCGCTGATCCTGGCGTTCATTCCGGCCATGCTCACCGCCCTGGGTATCGTTCGCGAGAAGGAACTGGGCTCGATCACCAACTTCTATGCCACGCCCCTGACCCGCCTGGAGTTTCTCCTGGGCAAGCAGGCGCCCTACCTGGCGGTGAGCCTGATCAACCTGGGCTTGCTGGTGGCCATGAACCGCTGGTTGTTCGGCGTGCCCTTCAAGGGCAGCGGCCTGACCCTGGCCCTGGGCGGGGTGCTCTACGTGCTGGCCACCACCAGCATGGGCCTGCTGATCTCGGCCTTCACCCGCACCCAGATCGCGGCGATCCTCGGCACCATGATCATCACCAGCCTGCCGACCATTCAGTTCTCCGGCTTGATCGTGCCGCGCTCGTCCCTGGAGGGATCGGCGGCGATCATGGGCCAGCTGTTCCCCGCCGGGCACTTCCTCGACATCGCCGTCGGCACCTTCACCAAAGCCCTGGACCTGCGTGAGCTCTGGCCTCAATGCCTGGCCCTGATCGGGTTCTTCCTTGGCTTCACCGGGCTCAGCCTGGTCATGTTGAAAAAGCAGGAGGTCTGATGAACCGGCTCGCCCATATCCTGCGCCTGGGGTTCAAGGAGCTCACCAGCCTGCGCCACGACAGCGTCCTGCTGCTGTTCCTGTTCTACGCCTTCACCGTGGCCATCTACCTGCCGGCGGCCGGCTCGGTCATCGGCGTGCACCATGCCAGCGTGGCCCTGGTGGACGAGGACCACAGCCCGCTGTCGCGACAGTTGGCAGAATCCCTGCAACCGCCGGAGTTCCAGGTCCCGGCCGCCCTGCCCTACGACCAGTTGGACAACGTCATGGACAGTGGCCAGTACACCTTCGTGATCAACATTCCCGCCAACTTCCAGAGTGACCTGCTGGCCGGCCGCCAGCCGGCGGTGCAGGTCAACGTCGACGCCACCGCCATGAGCCAGGCGTTCATGGGCGCCGGCTACATCGGTCGGATCTTCCAGCGTGAGCTGCTCAACTATGCCAATCAGGCGGATACCGCGAGCAAGGCCCCGGCCCTGCTGACCACCCGTGCCCTGTTCAATACCAATCTGCAAGGCGGCTGGTTCCTGGCGGTGATCCAGATCGTCAACAACATCACCATCCTGGCCATCATCCTCACCGGTACCGCGCTGCTGCGCGAACGCGAGCACGGCACCCTCGACCACCTGCTGGTGCTGCCGCTGACGGCGCTGGAAATCATGCTGGCGAAGGTCTGGAGCAACATGCTGGTGGTGGTGCTGTGCACCTGGATATCACTGGAAGTGATCGTCAAGGGCGTGCTGGGCGTGCCGCTGGCGGGCTCGATGGGGCTGTTCCTGATGGTCACGGCGCTGTATCTGTTCGCCAGCACCGCCCTGGGAATCTTCCTCGCCACCCTGGCCCGTTCGACCCCGCAATTCGGCCTGCTGGCGATCCCGGTGATCATTCCGATGCTGCTGCTGTCCGGCGGCAGCACACCGTTGGACAGCATGCCGCAGTGGCTGCAGTGGGTGATGCAGGGCTCGCCATCCACGCACTTCGTCAGCCTCAGCGCGGCGATCCTGTTTCGTGATGCGGGAGTCAGTGTGGTCTGGCCCGACCTGCTGGCGCTGGCGACGATCGGCCTGTTGTTCTTCACCATTGCCCTGGCGCGCTTTCGCAAGAGCCTGGCCTCGTGAGCCACGCCTTGTAGGAGCCGGCTTGCCGGCGAAGGGGCCTCAGCCCTGTATCGCCCTCTCGGACGTCTTCGCTGGCAAACCGGCTCCTACAGCGGGCAGGCCTATTGGATGATCAGGTTGTTGAACAACAGGTCTTCCACCACCGGCTTGCCGGTTTCATCGTTCATCACCTGTTGCACCTGCTTGAGGGCTTCCTGGCGCAGCTTTTCCTTGGCCTCGACGTTGTTCATGGTCTCGGTGGTCTGCTGGGCAAACAGCGCCACCAGCTGATTGCGAATCAGCGGCTCATTGGCCTTGACCGCCTGGGCCGAGGCATCGCCAGTCACTCGCAGGGCCACATCGGCCTTGTAGACCTTGAGCTTGGGGCCGCCATCCAGGCCGTAGTTGCCGACAAAGGGCGGGCTCAGGCTGATGTAGCTGACTTTCGGTGCTTCGCCTTCTTTGGCCTCTTCAGCCCCGGCTGCCATGGGCAGGGAGAGGGCCAGCAGCAACATGATCCACGCTTTCACAATTCGCTCCTTAATCCGGTTTGCGGCCTAGCATAAAGGCCCGCCCGCCTGAGCCCAAGCACAAGCTTATGGCTGCCCATCAGGGCTGGGCATGCTCGTTGACCGCCTGATTCACACTCCTACACTTATCGGCCACCAACCCCAAAGGAATAGCCCTGATGAAAGCCGTGCTGTGCAAAGCCTTCGGCCCCGCCGAAACACTGGTGCTGGAAGAGGTCGCAAGTCCCGTGCCGAAGAAGAACGAGATCCTCCTGGACGTGCATGCCGCTGGGGTGAATTTTCCGGATACCCTGATCATCGAGGGCAAATACCAGTTCAAGCCACCCTTCCCCTTCTCCCCGGGTGGCGAAGCGGCCGGGATCGTCAGTGCGGTGGGCGAGAAGATCAGCCATCTCAAGGTCGGTGAGCGGGTCATGGCCCTGACCGGCTGGGGCAGCTTTGCCGAACAGGTGGCGGTGCCGGGCTACAACGTGCTGCCGATTCCCGCGGCCATGGACTTCAACACCGCCGCCGCTTTCAGCATGACCTACGGCACCTCGATGCATGCCCTCAAGCAGCGCGGCAACCTGCAGCCCGGTGAAACCCTGTTGGTGCTCGGCGCCTCGGGCGGAGTCGGACTGGCGGCGGTGGAAATCGGCAAGGCCATGGGCGCCCGGGTGATCGCCGCCGCCAGCAGCGCGCAAAAGCTCGCCGTGGCCAAGGCCGCCGGCGCTGATGAACTGATCAACTACAGCGAAAGCAACCTGAAGGACGAGGTCAAGCGCCTGACCGACGGCAACGGCGCCGACGTGATCTACGACCCGGTGGGCGGCGACCTGTTCGATCAGGCCGTGCGCTCCATCGCCTGGAATGGCCGCCTGCTGGTGGTGGGCTTTGCCAGCGGACGCATTCCCGAATTGCCAGTGAACCTGGCACTGCTCAAGGGCGCGGCGGTGGTGGGCGTGTTCTGGGGCTCCTTCGCTCAGCGCCAGCCTCAGGACAACGTGGCGAACTTCCAGCAGCTGTTCGGCTGGTTCGCCGCGGGCAAGCTCAAGCCGCTGGTATCCCAGGTCTATCCTCTGACGGCAGCTGCCCGGGCCATCGATGATCTGGGACAGCGCAAGGCGGTGGGCAAGGTGGTGGTGCAAGTCCGCTGAGCCTGTGGCGGCCCCGGAATAATGCTTCGGGCCCTGTTGTCCCGGGGATTTTCGTCTTCACTGATGGACAGGCTCGCCGCACCGCTGCGGCGAATCCCTTGCCAACCCGAGGACGAATGATGAGCACGATGCTACGCAAACTGTTACTGGGGCTGCTGGCCCTGCCCGGACTGATCATCGGCGCCCAGGCGCCGGCTCAGGCCGATGCCAATGGGCTGCGCAACGCCACGGTACTGATTGTCCGCCACGCCGAGAAACCGGACCAGGGCAGCGGCCTGAGCCCAAGGGGTGAAGAGCGTGCCCAAGCCTACGCCAGGTATTTTGACCCGTTGCAACTGGACGGCCAGAGCCTGGTGCCTCAGCGCCTGATCGCCACCAGCGATACGCCCGACAGCGCGCGGCCACGGCTGACCCTGGAACCCTTGGCCCAGCGACTGAAGCTCGGTATCGAGCAGCCCTATGCCGACAAGCAGGTGGACAAGCTGGTCAAATCCCTGAGCAAGGACAATCAGGCCCAGGTGCTGCTGATTGCCTGGCACCACGGCAAGATCTTTCAACTGATCAATGCTTTTGGCGGCGACGCCCAAGCCCTGGTAGGAGCCAAGTCCTGGCCGGAATCGGTGTACGACTGGCTGATAGTGCTGCGCTTCGACGACCACGGAAAGCTGCGTAAGGCCCACAGCCAGAAGATCCAGGAGCACCTGCTGCCGGGCGACGGCAGTTGAGCCGGCTCAAGCCGAAGCCACGGCCCCTGAAGACTTGCAGCGCTTGAGCCGCGCCTCCAGATTGCGATCCGGCATGGCATGGCTGCGCAGAGCCTGAACCGTCTGCTCGACATAATCGCGGGTGGTGCCATAACGCCCGCAAGCGCTCTCGAACACCTGGCTCAGCACATGATCCGGCAGATTGCCGGCATAGCTGGGCAGGTGCCGCTCCAGCACGAATCCCAGGGCCTGGACCTGGCTACCATCCTCAAGACGGCAGTTGAGCCAGTGCGGACGGTAAGAGGGATAAGGCATTTCACGTTGCCACAGGGCATACAACGAGGCGTCCAGATGCTCCTCCGGCAGCCGGTAGGCGAAGCCGCTGCAGGAGCCGCCACGATCCAGGCCGAACACCAGGCCCGGCATTTCCGGCGTGCCGCGATGCTCGTGTGACCACAGATACAGACCGCGATGATAGCCATGCACCCGTCCGCGCATGCGCTCGACCGCCGAACACTCCGGGCGCCAGATCAATGAACCGTAGGCAAACAACCAGACCGGACCACCCTTGTGCCGGGCCATGGTGGATTGCATGGAACTGCGAAGTTGTTCGTGGGTCAGCTGCGGCCCCAGATCGAGCCGCGGAGGGTAAGCCAGATTCAGATAACTGGATTCAAGGGCTGTCATGGCGAATAGCGTTCGGCTCCCCGCGTAAAAGAAGTTACTTAATAGAACGCCTGGAAGTAACTACAAGACACATAAGTTTCAAGGCAAGTTAAGTGCCACTAGAGCAGCACTCAAGTTGAAGGCTTATATATAACCTACCGGTATTTATCTAATTAGATAAATACCGATGGGCTATATACAGAGTTATAACGGACAGCCCCGACCAGATGCCGTCAGGGGCGCGGAGCGTAGGCGAACACGTCGGCCCGCATCTGATGAGCGTCCATCCCGGCATTCACCAGCGCGTCCAGGGTGGCGTAGATCATGGCCGGCGAGCCGCTGGCATAGACGTGTACTGCCGACAGATCGGTGATGTCCTCGCACACCGCCTCGTGCAGCATGCCGCAGCGTCCCTCCCAGCCGCACAGGTCGCTGACCACCTTGTGCAGGTACAGGTTGGGCAACTGCTGCCATTCATCCCAGTGTTCCAGCTGGTAGAAGTCCTCTGGCCGACGCACGCCCCAATACAGATGCACCGGGTGCTTGAAGCCCTTGGCCCGGCAGTGCTCGATCAGGCTGTGCATCTGCGCCATGCCGGTCCCGGCGGCGATCAGCACCAGCGGACCGTCCGGCAGCTCGGCCAGGTGGGTATCGCCGAACGGCATCTCGACCCGCGCCATGCGCTCGCGTTGCAGCTGCTGCATCAGGCTTTGCGCACTGTTTTCGCGCACCAGCACGTGCAACTCCAGGTCCCGCCCGCAATGGGGCGCCGAAGCCAGGGAGAACGCCGACTTCTCGCCGTTATCGCGTTCCAGCATCAGGTACTGGCCGGCGTGATAGCGGGGTGGCTTGCCGGCCGGAGCCCGCAGCCTGACCCGCCAGACATCGCCGCCGACTTCCAGGCATTCAGTGAGCTGACACGACAGGCTGCGCACCGGCAACTCTCCCAGCGCAAGGACGCCATCCCACAGCACGATGCAGTCTTCCAGCGGCTCTGCAATGCAAGTGTAGAACTCGCCGTGATCACGCACATCGCCGGCTTGCTGCACGCTGCCTTCCACCAGCAGCGCCGCACACACATGGCAGTTGCCATTGCGACAGCTTTGCGGGCATTCATAGCCCAGGCGCCGCGCCGCATCGAGAATCCGCTCGCCGGGCAGCGTCTCAAGCACCGCTCCGGAGGGCTGCAAGGTTACACGCATCAATCTATTCCTAACTGATTCCAGATGGCATCGATCCGGCGGGTGACCGCCTCATCCTTGACGATGACCCGGCCCCACTCTCGGGTGGTTTCTCCGGGCCACTTGTGAGTGGCGTCGAGCCCCATCTTCGAACCCAGGCCGGATACCGGCGAGGCGAAGTCGAGGTAGTCGATCGGGGTATTGTCGATCATCACCGTGTCGCGCTTGGGGTCCATGCGCGTGGTGATGGCCCAGATCACATCGTTCCAGTCCCGGGCATTGATATCGTCGTCGGTGACGATAACGAACTTGGTGTACATGAACTGTCGCAAAAACGACCAGACACCCAGCATCACGCGCTTGGCGTGCCCCGGGTACTGCTTCTTCATGGTCACCACCGCCATGCGGTAGGAGCAGCCCTCGGGTGGCAGGTAGAAGTCGGTGATCTCCGGGAACTGCTTCTGCAGGATCGGCACGAACACTTCGTTCAGCGCCACGCCGAGGATCGCCGGCTCATCCGGTGGCCGCCCGGTGTAGGTGCTGTGGTAGATCGGCTTGATGCGATGGGTGATGCGCTCCACGGTGAACACCGGGAAGCTGTCGACTTCGTTGTAGTAACCGGTGTGGTCGCCGTACGGACCTTCATCGGCCATTTCGCCGGGGTGAATCACCCCTTCGAGAACGATTTCTGCGGAGGCCGGAACCTGCAGGTCGTTGCCGCGGCACTTCACCAGCTCGGTGCGATTGCCCCGCAGCAGGCCGGCGAAGGCGTATTCGGAAAGGCTGTCCGGCACTGGGGTCACCGCGCCGAGAATGGTTGCCGGGTCCGCGCCCAGGGCCACGGACACCGGGAACGGCTGGCCCGGGTGCTTCTCGCACCACTCGCGGTAATCCAGCGCGCCGCCACGGTGGCTCAACCAGCGCATGATCACCTTGTTGCGGCCAATCACCTGCTGGCGATAGATCCCCAGGTTCTGCCGGTCCTTGTTCGGGCCCTTGGTCACCGTCAGGCCCCAAGTGATCAGCGGGCCGACATCGCCGGGCCAGCAGGTCTGCACCGGCAGCATGCCGAGGTCGACGTCGTCGCCTTCGATCACCACTTCCTGGCACACCGCATCCTTGACCACCTTGGGCGCCATGGAAATGATCTTGCGGAAGATCGGCAGCTTGGACCAGGCGTCCTTCAAGCCCTTGGGCGGCTCCGGCTCCTTGAGGAAGGCCAGCAACTTGCCGATCTCGCGCAGCTCGCTGACCGCATCGGCGCCCATCCCCAGGGCCACGCGCTCGGGGGTGCCGAACAGGTTGCCGAGCACGGGAATGTCGTAACCGGTGGGGTTTTCAAACAGCAGGGCCGGGCCTTTGGCGCGCAAGGTGCGATCGCAGACCTCGGTCATTTCCAGCACTGGGGACACCGGGACCTGGATGCGCTTGAGTTCCGAGCGCTGTTCCAGGCCGCTGATAAAGTCGCGCAAGTCGCGATACTGCATGCGTGAGCCTCGTTTTCGCCGTGGCATTCGGGGCAGGCAGTTTAGCGCCGAACCCACAGGTTCAGAATAGAGAATGTCAGATAGCAAAAAGCCGGGTTTCCCCGGCTCTTGCTGGCCTGATCGATTTACTTGCGCTTCATCGACAGGAAGAACTCATCGTTGGTCTTGGTCTGTTTCAGCTTGTCGACCAGGAACTCGATGGCAGCGACTTCATCCATCGGATGCAGCAGCTTGCGCAGGATCCACATGCGCTGCAGCTCGTCATCGGCAGTCAGCAGCTCTTCACGGCGGGTGCCGGACTTGTTGATGTTGATGGCCGGGAATACGCGTTTCTCGGCAATACGGCGGTCCAGGGGCAGCTCCATGTTGCCGGTACCCTTGAACTCTTCGTAGATCACTTCATCCATCTTCGAGCCGGTTTCAACCAGCGCGGTAGCGATGATGGTCAGCGAGCCGCCTTCTTCGATGTTGCGCGCGGCGCCGAAGAAACGCTTCGGTTTCTCCAGGGCGTGGGCATCGACACCACCGGTCAGGACCTTGCCGGAGCTCGGGATCACGGTGTTGTAGGCACGGGCCAGACGGGTGATGGAGTCCAGCAGGATCACCACGTCCTTCTTGTGCTCGACCAGGCGCTTGGCCTTCTCGATCACCATCTCGGCCACTTGCACGTGACGGGTTGGCGGCTCGTCGAAGGTGGAAGCAACCACTTCGCCACGCACGGTGCGCTGCATCTCGGTTACTTCTTCCGGACGCTCGTCGATCAACAGCACGATCAGATGAACTTCCGGGTTATTACGCGTGATGTTCGCCGCAATGTTCTGCAGCATGATGGTCTTGCCCGCCTTCGGCGGAGCAACGATCAGACCGCGCTGGCCCTTGCCGATCGGCGCGCACAGGTCGATGACACGGCCGGTCAGGTCTTCGGTGGAACCGTTGCCGGCTTCCATCTTCATGCGCACGGTCGGGAACAGCGGCGTCAGGTTTTCGAACAGAATCTTGTTCTTGGCGTTCTCGGGACGGTCGTAGTTGATGGTATCGACCTTGAGCAGCGCGAAGTAACGCTCGCCTTCCTTGGGAGGGCGGATCTTGCCAACGATGGTGTCACCGGTGCGCAAGTTGAAGCGACGGATCTGGCTTGGCGAGACGTAGATATCGTCCGGGCCGGCCAGGTAGGAGGCGTCGGAGGAGCGAAGGAAGCCGAAGCCGTCCTGGAGGATCTCCAGCACGCCATCACCGGAGATTTCCTCACCGCTTTTCGCGTGCTTTTTCAGCAGGGAGAAAATCACGTCCTGCTTGCGCGAACGGGCCATATTTTCTATGCCCATCTGTTCGGCCAATTCGAGCAGTTCGGTAATCGGCTTTTGCTTGAGTTCAGTCAGATTCATATAGGAATGACGTAATCATTTATAGAGGGGGGAAATTAAGCTTTTGGCTTAATGAGGCCGCGCCGCGGAGAAGGCGACAGGATCGCGTACTTATTCGAAAAGGAGAGCGTCGGCGACGGCTTGCAGGGGGCACTGGAGAAACCAGTGCGGGGCCGAATGTAACACCTGAGTTTCGGAGCGTCTAGCCCTCGATCACGAAAAAGCCCCGCATTTTGCGGGGCTTTTCCAGGGCACTGAAATCGACGCTTAGATGTTGGCGTCGAGGAAAGCGGCCAGTTGCGACTTGGACAGTGCGCCGACCTTGGTGGCCTCGACATTGCCGTTCTTGAACAGCATCAGAGTCGGGATACCACGCACGCCGTGCTTGGCCGGGGTTTCCGAGTTTTCGTCGATGTTCAGCTTGGCAACGGTCAATTTGCCTTTGTAGGTTTCAGCAATTTCGTCCAGAACCGGAGCGATCATCTTGCATGGGCCGCACCACTCAGCCCAGTAGTCGACCAGTACAGCGCCTTCGGCTTTGAGTACGTCGGTCTCGAAGCTGGCGTCGCTGACGTGTTTGATAAGATCGCTGCTCATGGAATTCTCCAGGTTGTAAGCAAAAAAACGTGGCCCATCATATCTGCCCTTCCCGCGTTCAGGAAGCCGGAGATGATTGACTCTCACTATGGTGCCCCATGAGTTTGGGTATAGCTCAGCTCAGGCAGACGCGGGGGTCACAAAGGCGATTCCAGTGCGCAGGGCAGCATTGCGCACATGCTCCTGCATGGCCTTTTGCGCCGCTCCGGAAGCATGCCGGACCAGGGCCCGGAGGATCTTGCGATGCTCCTGCCAGGTTTCCATGGCCCGCTCGGGCCGGATGAACGGTAGCTTCTGACTCTCCAGGAAGATCTCGGCACTGGCGCTGAGGATACTCAGCATCGCCTGATTGCCGCTGGCCAGGAGGATCTTCTGGTGAAACTCGAAGTCCAGCCGCGCCGCCGCCTCGAAATCCCCGGCCCGCAACTCACTGCGCATGGCCTGCACATTGTCTTCCAGGGCATCCAGCTCATCGGCGGTCAGGGTCACCGCCGCCAGACCCGCAGCGAACCCCTCCAGGGCATAACGCAACTGAAAGATATCCACCGGCGAGGCCTGGGCGGCGAACGGCCAGCTCAATCCGGCACCGGCCGGAACCGTTTCAGGCACCTGGACGAACACCCCCTTGCCCGGCTGCACGCTGATCATCCCCAGGGCACTCAAGGATGACAGAGCCTCGCGCAGCGACGCCCGACTGACCCCCAATTGCACCGCCAGCTCCCGCTGCGAGGGCAGCGCATCCCCCGGACCAAAGCCCCGTTCGATGATCAATTGGCGAATGGCTTGCAGGGCCAGTTCGGGTACGGCACGGGTGATCGAATTCATGGATGGGCGGTTGACCGGTGCAGGAAAAGCTCCCTTGTAAAGCTATTCGCCGAACCCGGCAAGTCGTGCCCCACAGGGGTTCGGTGCTGTCCGGTGATGCTCGATCCAGGTGCGAAAAAACGCCCAACTGTTCAGACCAGTAAGACCGAAAAAACCACGGTGAACCGCGTATCCACGGCCTTTTCCGGGTATTGGCATGGCCTGTGCTCTGTCGCCACACAGCATTCACTTCCCAAGACCTGCGGAGATTCGCCATGACCAAACGCTGTTGCGCCCTGCTCTCTGCCCTGTTCGCCAGCCTGCTGCTGAGCCAGGCCCCGGCCCAGGCCAGCGCCCTGGACGACGTGCTGGCCCGCGGTACCCTCAAGGTGGCCGTGCCCCAGGATTTCCCGCCGTTCGGTTCGGTGGGCCCGGACATGCAGCCCCGCGGCCTGGACATCGACACCGCCCGCCTGCTGGCCGAACAGCTCAAGGTCAAGCTGGAGCTGACCCCGGTGAACAGCACCAACCGAATTCCGTTCCTCACCACCGGCAAGGTCGACCTGGTGATTTCCAGCCTCGGCAAGAACCCGGAACGGGAAAAGGTCATCGATTTCTCTCGGGCTTACGCACCCTTCTACCTCGCGGTGTTCGGCCCGCCCGATGCCGCCATCGCCAGCCTCGACGACCTCAAGGGCAAGACCATCAGCGTCACCCGTGGCGCCATCGAAGACATCGAGCTGACCGCCGTGGCGCCCCAGGGCGCGACCATCAAGCGCTTCGAGGACAACAACTCGACCATCGCCGCCTACCTCGCCGGCCAGGTCGACCTGATCGCCAGCGGCAACGTGGTGATGGTCGCCATCAGCCAGCGCAACCCGAAGCGCATCCCGGCGATGAAGATCAAGCTCAAGGACTCGCCGGTCTACGTCGGGGTCAACAAGAACCAGCCGGAGCTGCTGGACAAGGTCAACCAGATCCTCACTGCCGCCAAGGCCGACGGCGCCCTGGAGAAAAACTCCCAGCAGTGGCTCAAGGAGCCGCTGCCGGCCGACCTTTGACCGCCCACCCGGAGCTAGAGCATGGCTTATCAGTTCGACTTCCTGCCGGTGCTGGAAAACACCGGCCTGCTGCTGCGCGGCGCGCTGTTCACCCTGGAACTGACCACCATCGGCACGCTGCTCGGGGTCAGCCTGGGGATCATCGGCGCCCTGGTGCGGGCCTGGAGGATTCAGCCCCTGGCGGCGGCGTTCGGCGTCTACGTCGAGCTGATCCGCAATACCCCGTTCCTGGTGCAGCTGTTCTTCATCTTCTTCGGCCTGCCGTCCCTGGGCCTGCAGATTTCCGAGTGGCAGGCGGCAGTGCTGGCCATGGTGATCAACCTCGGCGCCTATTCCACGGAAATCATCCGCGCCGGCATCCAGGCAATCCCCAAGGGCCAGCTGGAAGCCGCCGCAGCCCTGGCCATGAGCCGTTTCGAAGCCTTTCGCCACGTGGTGCTGCTGCCAGCCCTGGGCAAGGTCTGGCCGGCCCTGTGCAGCCAGATCATCATCGTCATGCTGGGCTCTGCGGTGTGCTCGCAGATCGCCACCGAGGAACTGAGCTTCGCCGCCAACTTCATTCAATCGCGCAATTTCCGCGCCTTTGAAACCTACGCCCTGACCACCCTGATCTACCTGTGCATGGCCTTGCTGATCCGTCAGTTGCTGAACTGGATCGGTCAGCGCTACATCCTGAGGAGCAGCCGATGAGCGACTTCAGTTTCTGGGACATCCTGCGCAACCTGCTCAGCGGCCTGCAGTGGACCCTGCTGCTATCCCTGGTGGCCTTTATCGGCGGCGGCCTGATCGGCCTGCTGATCATGACCCTGCGGATCTCCGACAAGGGCTGGGCCCGCTCCTGCGCCCGCACCTATATAGAACTGTTCCAGGGCACACCGCTGCTGATGCAGCTGTTCCTGGTGTTCTTCGGCATCGCCCTGCTGGGGGTGGATATCTCACCCTGGCTGGCCGCCGCCATCGCCCTGACCCTGTTCACCAGCGCCTACCTGGCGGAGATCTGGCGCGGCTGCGTCGAGTCGATTCCCCATGGCCAGTGGGAAGCCTCGTCAAGCCTGGCCCTGAGCCCCTATGAACAGCTGCGCCACGTGATCCTGCCACAAGCGCTGCGCATCGCCGTGGCGCCCACCGTGGGCTTCTCGGTGCAAGTGGTCAAAGGCACCGCGGTGACCTCGATCATCGGTTTCACCGAGCTGACCAAGACCGGCAGCATGCTGGCCAACGCCACCTTCGAGCCCTTCATGGTCTATGGCCTGGTGGCCCTCGGTTACTTCCTGCTGTGCTACCCCCTGTCCCTCAGTGCCCGCTACCTGGAAAGGAAACTGCATGCCTCTGCTTAGAATTTCCGCCCTGCATAAATACTACGGCGACCACCATGTGCTCAAAGGCATCGACCTGAGCATCGAGGAAGGCCAGGTGGTGGCGATCATCGGACGCAGCGGCTCGGGCAAGAGCACTCTGCTACGCACCCTCAACGGCCTGGAGTCGATCAACGACGGGGTCATCGAGGTTGACGGTGAATACCTGGATGCCGCCCGCGCCGACCTGCGCAGCCTGCGGCAGAAGGTCGGCATGGTGTTCCAGCAGTTCAATCTGTTCCCCCACCTGAGCGTGGGCGAGAACGTGATGCTGGCCCCGCAGGTGGTGCAGAAGGTGCCCAAGGCCCGGGCTGCCGAGCTGGCGCGGCAGATGCTGGCCCGGGTCGGCCTGGCGGAGAAATTCGACGCCTTCCCCGATCGCCTGTCCGGCGGTCAGCAACAACGGGTGGCGATCGCCCGGGCCTTGGCGATGTCGCCCAAGGTGCTGCTGTGCGATGAAATCACCTCGGCCCTGGACCCTGAGCTGGTCAATGAAGTGCTCAGCGTGGTGCGCCAGCTGGCCCGGGACGGCATGACCCTGATCATGGTCACCCATGAGATGCGCTTTGCCCGGGAAGTGGGTGACAAACTGGTGTTCATGCACCAGGGCAAGGTGCATGAAGTGGGCGATCCGAAGCTATTGTTCGCCAACCCGCAGACCGCCGAACTGGCGAACTTCATCGGCAGCACCGAGCAGGCTTGAGGCCAGCCGGTCGCAGGGGCCGGCTGACGGGCGTACAGCGACAGCAGCGCCTGCCGCAGGTTTTGTGCGTTGAATCAACGCATTGGACACTGCGCGTTGGCGCAGGCCGTTGATCGTGGCAGGATGGCGAGGTTATCGACCGAGACCCCCAACCATGCCCCAATCCCAAGCCAAGAATCTGTCCCTGATCGCCGCAATCGATCTGGGCTCCAACAGCTTTCACATGGTCGTGGCCAAGGCCCGGAACGGTGAGATCCGCATACTCGAGCGGCTCGGTGAGAAGGTCCAACTGGCCGCCGGCATCGACGAAGAACGCCAGCTCAACGAAGAATCCATGCAGCGCGGGCTCGACTGCCTCAAGCGCTTCGCCCAACTGATCAACGGCATGCCGCCGGGCACGGTGCGTATCGTCGGCACCAACGCCCTGCGCGAGGCGCGCAACCGTGGCGAATTCATTCGCCGTGCCGAAGAAATCCTCGGCCACCCGGTGGAAGTCATCTCCGGCCGTGAAGAAGCCCGCCTGATCTACCTCGGGGTGTCCCACACCCTGGCCGACACCCCGGGTAAACGCCTGGTGGCCGACATCGGCGGCGGCAGTACCGAATTCATCATCGGTCAGCGCTTCGAGCCGCTGCTGCGCGAGAGCCTGCAGATGGGTTGTGTGAGCTTCACCCAGCGCTACTTCCGCGACGGCAAGGTCACCCCCGCCCGCTACGCCCAGGCCTACACCGCCGCGCGCCTGGAAATCATGAGCATCGAACATGCCTTGCATCGCCTGACCTGGGACGAAGCCATCGGCTCGTCCGGAACCATCCGCGCCATCGGCCTGGCCCTCAAGGCCGGCGGCCAGGGCACTGGCGAAGTCAACGCCGAAGGCCTGGCCTGGCTCAAGCGCAAGCTGTTCAAGCTGGGCGACGCCGAGAAGATCGACTTCGAAGGCATCAAGCCCGACCGCCGGGCGATCTTCCCAGCGGGCCTGGCGATTCTCGAAGCGATCTTCGACGCCCTGGAACTGCAGCGCATGGACCACTGCGAGGGCGCCCTGCGTGAAGGCGTGCTCTACGACCTGCTGGGCCGTCACCACCACGAAGACGTCCGCGAACGCACCCTCAGCTCGTTGATGGAGCGTTACCACGTCGACCTGGAACAGGCCTCGCGCGTCGAAGGCAAGGCCCTGCGTGCCTTCGACCAGGTCGCCGCGGACTGGGACCTGGAAGACGGCGTCTGGCGCGAACTGCTGGGCTGGGCGGCCAAGGTCCACGAAGTGGGCCTGGATATCGCCCACTACCACTACCACAAGCACGGCGCCTACCTGATCGAGCACTCGGACCTGGCCGGTTTCTCCCGGGAAGACCAGCAGATGCTGGCGCTGCTGGTGCGTGGCCACCGCCGCAACATCCCCAAGGAAAAATTCGCCGAGTTCGGCGACGACGGCATCAAGCTGATCCGTCTGTGCGTGCTGCTGCGTTTCGCCATCCTGTTCCACCACATCCGCGGCACTCAGCAGATGCCCCAGGTGAGCCTGCGCGCCAGCGGCGATCAGCTGGATGTGGAGTTCCCGGAGCACTGGCTGGATGAAAACCAGCTGACCCAGGCCGACTTCGCCCTGGAAGCCGAATGGCTGACCCGGGTCGGCATCGTGCTCAACGTCCGCTGACCTGCCACGGACCTGTAGGAGCCGGCTTGCCGGCGAAGAGGCCGCGAAACCTTGCATCACTCGCTGGGAAGTCTTCGCTGGCAAGCCAGCTCCTACAGCTCTTGCAAACCGCACAAAAAAGGCCAGCCCGGTACTCGGGCTGGCCTTTTTCATTGACGCCTGTCGCGCTTAACGCACCGGCAACACCGGGCTGCCAAGGCGCTCCAGCAAGGTCGCCTGGGCACTGCGCGGATTCTGGTTGCCGGTCGGCGTGTTACGGATGTAACGACCGTCGGACTGCAGGCTCCAGCTGTGGGTGTTATCGGTGAGATAGCTTTCCAGCTCTTTCTTGACCCGCAGGATCAGCTTCTTGCCTTCCACCGGGAAGCAGGTTTCGACCCGTTTATCGAGGTTGCGCTCCATCCAGTCGGCACTGGACAGGAACATCTGTTCCTCGCCGCCGTTGAGGAAGTAGAACACCCGGGTGTGCTCCAGGAAGCGGCCGATGATCGAGCGCACGTGGATGTTGTGCGATACCCCGGCAATCCCCGGACGCAGGCAGCACATGCCGCGCACCACCAGATCGATGCGCACGCCGGACTGGCTGGCCTTGTACAACGCGCGAATGATCTTCGGATCGGTCAGCGAGTTGAACTTGGCGATGATGTGCGCGGGCTTGCCGTCCAGGGCGAACTGAGTCTCCCGGGCGATCATGTCGAGCATGCCCTTCTTCAGGGTGAACGGCGCATGCAACAGCTTCTTCATGCGCAGGGTCTTGCCCATGCCGATCAGCTGGCTGAACAGTTTGCCAACGTCTTCGCACAAGGCGTCATCGGAGGTCAGCAAGCTGTAGTCGGTGTACAGACGGGCGTTGGCCGCGTGGTAGTTGCCGGTGCCCAGGTGCGCATAACGCACGATTTCGCCGGCTTCGCGACGCAGGATCAGCATCATCTTGGCGTGGGTCTTGAAACCCACCACGCCGTAGATCACCACCGCGCCGGCCGCTTGCAGGCGGCTGGCCATCTGCAGGTTGGATTCTTCGTCGAACCGCGCCCGCAATTCGATCACCGCGGTGACCTCCTTGCCATTGCGCGCCGCATCCACCAGGGCATCGACGATTTCCGAGTTGGCGCCGCTGCGGTACAGGGTCTGGCGCACCGCCAGCACGTGCGGGTCCTTGGCGGCCTGGCGCAGCAGGTCGACCACCGGGGTGAAGGATTCGAACGGGTGCAGCAGCAGGATGTCCTGCTTGCTGACGACGCTGAAGATGTTCTCGCTGTTCTGCAGCAGCTTGGGAATCTGCGGGGTGAACGGGGTGTATTGCAGCTCCGGGTGGCTGTCCAGGCCGGTGATGCTGAACAACCGCGTCAGGTTCACCGGGCCATTGACCTGATACAGCTCGGTTTCGTGCAGGTTGAACTGCTTGAGCAGGTAATCCGACAGGTGTTTCGGGCAGGTG
Organism: Pseudomonas sp. TKO26; assembly: GCF_003225665.1. Lineage (NCBI taxonomy): Bacteria > Pseudomonadati > Pseudomonadota > Gammaproteobacteria > Pseudomonadales > Pseudomonadaceae > Pseudomonas > Pseudomonas sp. TKO26. The sequence goes on along the minus strand of NZ_QKLN01000036.1, from coordinate 83,924 downwards.
TCGGCCACTTCCAGGCGCACGGCGTCACCGTAGCGCCGGGAGAACAGCTCGCCGCGCAGGGCGCGGGCCAGGTCTTCGACGTCCTCGGTGTCCACCGCCAGGTCGGCGTTACGGGTCAGGCGGAACTGATAGCAGCCTTTTACCTTCATGCCCTGGAACAGGTCATCGGCGTGGGCGTGGATCATCGACGAGAGGAACACATAGTTATCGCCAGGGCCGCCGACTTCTTCCGGCACCTTGATGATCCGCGGCAACAGGCGTGGCGCCGGGATGATCGCCAGGCCCGAATCGCGACCGAAGGCGTCGATGCCTTCCAGCTCGACGATGAAGTTCAGGCTCTTGTTCACCAGCAACGGGAACGGGTGCGTCGGGTCGAGGCCAATGGGGGTGATGATCGGCGCGATCTCGTCGCGGAAGTAGCGGCGTACCCAGGTCTTGAGCTTGGCGGTCCAGTAGCGGCGACGGATGAAGCGAACCTGGTGCTTCTCCAGTTCCGGCAACAGGATGTCGTTGAGGATCGCGTACTGGCGGTCGACCTGACCGTGCACCAGCTCGCTGATCCGCGCCAGCGCCTGATGCGGCTGCAAGCCGTCGGCCCCAGCCTGCTCACGGGCGAAGGTGATCTGCTTCTTCAGGCCGGCGACACGGATCTCGAAGAACTCGTCCAGGTTGCTGGAGAAGATCAGCAGGAACTTCAGGCGCTCCAGCAGCGGGTAGGACTCGTCCAGCGCCTGTTCCAGCACGCGGATGTTGAATTGCAGCTGCGAGAGCTCGCGGTGAATGTACAGGCTGCTGTCATCCAGGTTGGGGATGACAATGGCCGGCGCCGGTGGCGCCTCGGCCACCGCGGGCGCGGGTTCCAGTTCCGGCGGGGTTTCAACCACTGGCTCGACCACCGGCTGAGCGTCTTTTACGGCAACTTCTGAGAGTCCTTCAGTATTCATCGCGTGTTCCTGGGAGGGCTATTTTTGCTCTCGTAACAATTGAGCAGCACGGACGGCAAAGTAAGTCAGGATGCCATCGGCACCCGCACGTTTAAAAGCGGTCAGGGATTCAAGAATAACCCCTTCACCCAACCAGCCATTCTGGATCGCCGCCATGTGCATGGCGTATTCGCCGCTGACCTGATAGACAAAGGTCGGCACCTTGAATTCATCCTTGACCCGAAAAAGGATATCCAGGTACGGCATGCCTGGCTTGACCATGACCATGTCCGCCCCTTCCGCCAGGTCCGCCGCCACTTCATGCAGGGCTTCGTCACCGTTGGCCGGGTCCATCTGGTACGAGGCCTTGTCGGCCTTGCCCAGGTTCAGCGCCGAACCCACCGCATCGCGGAAAGGGCCGTAGTAGGCGCTGGCGTACTTGGCCGAGTAGGCCATGATCCGCACGTTGACGTGCCCCGCCAGCTCCAGGGCTTCGCGGATCGCCTGGACCCGCCCGTCCATCATGTCCGAGGGAGCCACCACCTGGGCGCCGGCCTCGGCGTGGGACAGCGCCTGACGCACCAGGGCATCGACGGTGATGTCGTTCTGTACATAACCCTGTTCGTCGAGGATGCCGTCCTGCCCATGGGTAGTGAAAGGGTCCAGAGCGACGTCGGTGATCACCCCCAGTGCCGGGAAACGTTCGCGCAGGGCGCGGGTGGCACGCTGGGCGATGCCCTCGGGATTCCAGGCTTCGGCCGCGTCCAGGGACTTGAGCCCGGCCGGGGTCACCGGAAACAGCGCCAGGGCCGGAATCCCCAACTCGACCCAGTGCGCCGCCTCTTCCAGCAGCAGGTCGATGGTCAGGCGCTCGACCCCGGGCATCGACGCCACCGCTTCGCGACGGTTCTCACCTTCAAGCACGAATACCGGCAGGATCAGGTCGTCGACGCTCAGCCGGTTTTCACGCACCAGACGGCGAGAGAAATCATCGCGACGGTTACGCCGCAGACGAGTGGCTGGGAACAGGCGGCTGGCAGGGGTAAAGCTCACGGCAGACTCCAGGGCTCGCGCGGGCGGGCGAGCGGCACAGTTATAAGCGGGCATTATGACGAACAGATGACAGTTGTGCTCAAGCTGTTGACCGGCAGCAACACTCATTGTCATTGGCCGAATTGTTCACGTCGAGACACATTTCGATACTTTCCCGAACGTCGTCGAAGGGGTAGGCTGCGCGTTCATTTCGCCAGCATCCAGACAATGCTCCAACAATTTCTTCAGGATTTCGGCTACTTCGCCCTCTTTCTCGGCACGTTTTTCGAAGGCGAGACCATTCTGGTTCTTGCCGGGTTTCTTGCGTTCCGCGGATACATGGATATCAAGCTGGTGATGATCGTCGCCTTCCTCGGCAGCTATGCCGGTGACCAGCTGTGGTACTTCCTGGGACGCAAGCATGGCCGCAAGCTGCTGGCGCGCAAGCCGCGCTGGCAAATGATGGGCGACCGAGCGCTGGAGCATATCCGCAAGCATCCGGATATCTGGGTGCTGAGTTTCCGCTTCGTCTACGGCCTGCGCACCGTGATGCCGGTGGCCATTGGTCTGTCCGGCTATCCGCCGGGCCGCTATTTGCTGCTCAACGGCATTGGCGCGGCCATCTGGGCTGTGGCCCTGGCCCAGGCCGCCTACCATTTCGGCGCGGTCATGGAAGGCATGCTCGGCAGCATCAAGAAGTACGAGCTGTGGGTCCTGGGCGCCCTTCTGGTGCTGGGCTTCGGCCTGTGGCTGCGCCGGCGTTTCAAGAACGCCCGCCTGGCCAAGCAGATCTACGACGCCGAACAGGCCGCCGCGCAAGACAAGACCAAGGCTCCGACCACACCAGTGGAGTGAGACGCTGGTCATTTGGCATGCTGTCGGCACCCTTAACCAGGAGAAACAACCATGAGCAAAAAAGTTGCAGTGATCCTTTCCGGTTGCGGCGTGTTCGACGGTGCCGAGATCCACGAGAGCGTGCTCACCCTGCTGCGCCTCGACCAGCGTGGAGCCCAGGTGCAGTGCTTTGCCCCGAACATCCCGCAGATGCATGTGCTCAACCATCTGACCGGCGAAACCATGGCCGAAACCCGCAACGTGCTGGTGGAATCGGCGCGCATTGCCCGTGGCCAGGTCAAGGACCTGCATGAAGCCAGCGTCGACGACTTCGACGCGCTGATCATTCCCGGCGGCTTCGGTGCAGCCAAGAATCTATCCAGCTTCGCCACCGAAGGCGCGGCCTGCACGGTCCAGGCCGACGTCCTGGCCCTGGCCGAAGCTTTTGCCGAAGCGGGCAAACCGGTAGGCCTGATGTGCATCGCCCCGGCCCTGGCGGCGAAGATCTACGGACCGGGCGTGACCTGCACCATCGGTAACGACGCCGATACCGCAGCGGTCCTGGGCAAGATGGGCGCCAGCCATGCCGAATGCGCCGTAGGCGACATCATCGAAGACAAGGCGCGCAAGCTGGTGAGCACCCCCGCCTACATGCTGGCGCAGTCCATCAGCGAAGCCGCTTCCGGCATCAACAAACTGGTGGACCGGGTGCTGGAACTGACCCACGAAGGCGAATAAGCGCCCCGCCACAAGGACAACCTCCTGTGGCGAGGACACCGTTCAAGCCGGGCCGCTAAGCGGCCGCACAGCCGAATACCGCACTGCAGCCGACTCCCCACCGGCTGCACACACCCAAAGGCTCCTGTGACACACCAGGCCCTTCAGACCTGACGCGACAACCGGGTCAGAATCCGATCCAGCGCATTGGCAAATGCCTGCTTCTCCCGATCGCCATAGGGCGCCTGCCCGCCGCTGACCTGCCCCTGCTCCCGCAGATCGGTAAACAGATTGCGCACCGCCAGGCGCTCGCCCATGTTCTGCGCGTCGAACTCCTTGCCCCGCGGGTCCAGGGCGGCCACACCCTTTTTCACCAGGCGGTCGGCCAACGGCACATCGCTGCAGATCACCAATTCGCCCGGCACCGCGTGCTCCACCAGATAATCGTCGGCGGCATCCGGACCGCTGGGCACCACGATCAGCCGGACGCAGGCAAACGCCGGCTTGATCTGCGCCTGCCCGGCCACCAGCACCACCTCGAACTGACGCTTCAAGGCGAAGCGCACCACCTGATCCTTGGCCGCCTTGGGGCAAGCGTCGGCATCGATCCACACACGCATTGAATGTTCTCCTTCCAGAATGCAAAACGGGCAAGCCACCCCGTAGAGACGGCTTGCCCGCGATCAACCGCGCAGCGTCAAGAAGCCTGCAAACGCCGCTTCTCACTCAGGCGACTGCGACTATAAAGCACCACGATCGCCAGGATCGCCAGCGCCTGGGCACCCAGCGAGTAAGCGTCGGCATGGATCCCCAGCCAATCGAAATCGAAGAACGGCACCGGCCGGGTGCCGAAGATACCGGCTTCCTGCAAGGCCTTGACCCCGTGCCCGGCGAACACCACCGACAAGGCGCAGAGCAGTGCCGCGTTGATGCCGAAGAACAGCGCCAGCGGCAGCTTGGCCGAGCCCCGCAGGATCACCCAGGCCAGGCCCACCAACAGCACCAGGGCGGTGGCACCGCCAGCCAGTACCGCGTTGTGCCCGGCAGGCCCCGCCTGTAGCCACAGGGTTTCGTAGAACAGGATCACCTCGAACAGCTCGCGATACACCGAGAAGAACGCCAGCACGGCAAAGCCAAAACGCCCGCCGCCGCCCACCAGGCTGCTCTTGATGTAGTCCTGCCAGGCCGCCGCATGCCGACGGTCGTGCATCCACACCCCGAGCCACAGCACCATGACACTGGCGAACAGCGCCGTGGCCCCCTCCAGCAGTTCGCGCTGGGAGCCACTGACGTCGATCACATAAGCCGCCAGAGCCCAGGTACCCAAGCCCGCCAGCAGCGCCAGGCCCCAACCGACGTTGACGCTACGCACCGCCGATTGCTGGCCGGTATTGCGCAGGAAGGCAAGGATCGCCGCCAGCACCAGGATCGCTTCCAGACCTTCGCGCAGCAGGATCAGCAAGCCGGAAATGAAACTCAGGGACCAGCTCAGGCTGTCGCCGCCCAAAAGCTCGGCGGATTCCTTGAGCTTGGCCTTGGCCGCGTCCAGGCGCTGTTCGGCCTGAACCACCGGCAAACCGTCCTGCAGCGACTGACGGTAGGCCATCAGGGCTTTTTCCGTGTCCTTGCGCACCGTGGCATCGACGTTGTCCAGGGAGCTTTCCACCAGCTCGAAGCCCTCCAGATACGCCGCTACCGACAGGTCGTAGGCCTGCTCATGGTCGCCGTTGCGATAGGCCGCGAGACTCTTGTCCAGGGTCGATGCGGTGTAGTCGAGCAACTGCCCCGGACCGCGCTTGACCTGAGGCGGCTGGGCCCGTTGGGCACGGAAGGTCGCGGCTGCCTGCGGGCCCTGGGCGGCCAGCACTTCAGCAGGTGTTTGCCGGGACAGATCGGCCAGGTTGAAGCCCTGCTCGCTCTTGGCCGCCGCCGGATCGGCGCTGAATCCGGCAATGTAGGTCGCCAGGTCCCAACGCTGACGGTCATCCAGCTGATCGGCGAAGGCCGGCATGTCCGTACCTTCGACCCCCAGACCCAGGGTGTTGTAGACCGCGTACAGGCTCAGGCGATCCAGGCGCTCGGCATCTCGCAGATTGGCCGGTGGCGGGGTCATGCCCACACCCGCCGGACCATCGCCAGCACCTTTCTCGCCGTGGCAGACCGAGCAATGCTGGGCATACAGCGGCGCCCCGCGGCTCGGGTCCGGGGTGATGACCGGTGCCTGGCTGACCTCATAGGCCACCGCCAGCTTGGCTCCCATCTGCCGCGCCAGGCGTGCCACCTGGCCGCCCTCGGCGCGCTCGTCCACGGCCTTGCGCAGGCTGGCGATACCTTGCTCCAGCTCGGCCTTCTCCGGCTTGGCCGGCAGATCGGCGATCAGCCCCTGCAAGACCCCGAGAAACTCCACCTGCTCGCGGTATTCGGACTCGTCGACAACCTTGCCGGCTTCAACCGTGGGCGGGTAATCGGCACCAATGTAATCCAGCAGATGCAGGGCCTTGGGCGCGCCGTCGACGGTATCGGCCAGCAGTTTGGTGCTGCAGAGCGCAAGTACCGGCAGCACCAGCAACGCCAGTAAACGGGAAGGGCCAGTCATGAACGAATCTCAAATGGAAATACGAAGTAACATATTGTTCACTCCCAATGAGTTTCGCTCAAGGCTTATTGCCCCGCTGAAACATCTTCGTTCAATAGCCGCTGGCCTCAGGCTGCAGCTTTCGCCGGCTTTGCCAGGCCCTCGCGCCCGAGGAAAAACCGCTCACCGCCCTTCCCGCGGCCTGATCGTCCATCGATAATGCGCCACCTTTCGCAGGTCTCGCCCAGGGAAAAAGAAGTACCCATGGCATCCCGCGCCCTCACCACGATTGCCCTCAGCGCAGTCACTTTGCTTGCAGGCTGTTCGACCTTTCGACCTTTCGCAGCTACGACAACGAGCTCCAGCAGACCAATCGGCAACTGCGCGCCGGCAACCTAGATGCCGCTCTGATCCTGCTGCCGGCTTCGTCTACGAAGCCCCGGGCGAGAAGGACCTGGCCCCGGCCCGGGATTCGGTGCGCATTCCCCTGTCGCGGGACACTTCCCTGTGCTCCTGCGCTAAGGCGTATGCAAACGAAAAAGGCGACCCAGTGGGTCGCCTTTTTTGTTTCTGAAAAACCTAGGCTGCGGCTTTGCGGATGGTCGCCAGCAAGCCCGCGGCACCGAGGAACAGGCCGGCGAAAGTGCGGTTCATTCGACGCTGCTGGACCGGGGTGCGCAACAGGCGCAGGACCTTGGACGCCAGCCCGGTGTAGCCGGCCATGACGATCAGGTCGACCACGATCATGGTGGCGCCGAGGATCAGGTACTGCTTGACCAGGGGCGCATGGGGGTCGATGAACTGCGGCAGCACCGCCAGCATGAACACCAGGGCCTTGGGGTTGCTGATGTTCACCAGGAAGCCGCGGAACATCAGGGCCAAGGGCTTGCCGATAGGACGGACAGCAGCGTCATCGCTCAGATCGCTGGGCAGCGCACGCCATTGCTTGACCGCCAGGTACACCAGGTAGGCCACGCCGAACCACTTGATGGCGTAGAAGGCGGTGGCCGAGGCCGCGAGGATGGCACCGACACCGGCGGCGACAATCGCAATCTGCATGGCCAGGCCCAGTTGCAGGCCCAGGGCGTTCCAGTAACCGCGCCAGAAACCGTATTGCAGGCCGCAGGACATCGACGCAATCGCGCCGGCTCCCGGGGAAAGACTGATTACCCAACTGGCGGCAAAGAACGTCAGCCATGTCTCAAGCACCATCGCACACCTCGGATCCAATTGGTCATGGCTGCCTAAGCTAAACCTCCGCTTGGCGGCTGACCATATTTTTTCGTCGGGAGCCTGTGGCTACAAAGGAGGGTGTTACTTCTCGCCGTTGCCCAAAGGCAGCGCATCCGTGCCCCGCCAGCGCCGCACCGAACGCTGGAAGAACAGGCTGTTGGGTACCTGGACCATGGCGCTGCCGGTGCCGGCCTCCTCGGCTTCGATGAGGGTGGTGTACAGCAGATTGATCGCCACCACCCGGCCCTTTACGCCGGGCTTGTCGACGGTGTCCACCAGCTCCACCACGTCGCCCAGGCGGAACGGGCCGACGGTGAAGATCAGGATCGCGCAGAGCAGGTTGGACAGCACGCTCCACATGGCGAAGAAGGCTACCGCCGCCACGGCGACAAAGCCGGACAGCGCGGTCCACAGCACCGTGGCGGAAACTCCCAGGCGCTCCAGGACGAAGATCACCGCGCTGCCCATGATCAGCCAGCGCAGGCCGCCGCGCAGGGGCATCAGCAACTGCGGCGGGAATGGGTAACGCTGACCCAGGCGAGTCAGGCCTCGGGCCACGAAACGCTGGGCCAGATAGCCCGCCAGGAGAATCAGCAGGATCTGCACGCCCACCCACAACGGACCGATCCACTGCGCCGGCAACGGCAACTGCAGCGCTTCCATCAGGACAGCGCCTCCAGCTCGGCCTGCATGCTTTCCAGCAGTTCCAGGGCCTCCATCCAGGCTTCTTCCAGCTCGGACTCACGGGTCTTGAGCTTGGCCTGCTCGGCCAGCAAGTCGCGCAGCTCATCCTTGCGCGCCGCCTCGTACAAACCGCTGTCGCCGAGACTGGCCTCGATCTTGGCCAGGCGCTCATGCACCTTGCCCAGCTCGGCTTCCAGCTTGTCGGCCTCGCGCTTGTGCGGCGCCAGTTGCTGACGCAACGCCGCAGCAGCCTGGCGCTGGGCCTTCTTGTCGGTCTTGTCCGGGTTGACCGGCGTATTGCTGACCGGGGCATTGCGCTGACGGTAATCCACCAGCCAACGGGTGTAGTCGTCCAGGTCGCCGTCGAACTCCTCGACCTTGCCGTCGGCCACCAGGAAGAAGTTGTCCGTGGTGCTCTTGAGCAGATGACGATCGTGGGACACCACCAGTACCGCACCACTGAACTCTTGCAGGGCCATGGTCAGGGCCAGGCGCATCTCCAGGTCCAGGTGGTTGGTGGGTTCGTCGAGCAGCAACAGGTTCGGCCGTTCCCAGGCGATCAGCGCCAGGGCCAGGCGGGCTTTTTCGCCGCCGGAGAAATTCAGTACCGGCTCGTCGATCCGTGCGCCACGGAAATCGAAGCCGCCGAGGAAGTCACGCAGGGTCTGCTCGCGCTCGGTGGGCGCCAGGCGCTGCAAGTGCAGCAAGGGGCTGGCCTTGGAATCCAGGGAGTCGAGCTGGTGCTGGGCGAAGTAGCCGACAACGGTGTTCTCGCCGCGGGTCAGGCGCCCGGACAACGGCTGCAACTCACCGGAGAGGTTCTTGATCAGGGTCGACTTACCGGCGCCATTGGGACCCAGCAGACCGATACGCGCACCCGGAGTGAGCTGCAGCTTGACCTTCTCCAGGATCGTGCGCTCGCCATACCCCAGGCGGGCATCGGAGAGGTCGATCAGCGGACTGGAAATCTTCGTCGACTCACGGAAGGTGAAGTCGAACGGCGAGTCGACGTGGGCCGCCGACAGTTCCTCCATGCGCTCCAGGGCCTTGATCCGGCTCTGGGCCTGGCGGGCCTTGGTGGCCTGGGCCTTGAAACGGGCGATGTAGCTTTCCATGTGCGCGCGCTGCGCCTGCTGCTTCTCGTAGGCTTGCTGTTGCTGGGCCAGACGCTCGGCACGGGCGCGCTCGAAGGCGCTGTAGCCACCGCGATAGAGGGTGATCTTGCGCTGATCGACATGGGCGACATGATCGACCACGGCATCGAGAAAGTCGCGATCGTGGGAGATCAGCAGCAAGGTGCCGGGGTAACCCTTGAGCCAGTCTTCGAGCCAGATGATGGCGTCGAGGTCCAAGTGGTTGGTCGGCTCGTCGAGCAGCAGCAGGTCCGAGGGGCACATCAGCGCCTGGGCCAGGTTCAGGCGCATCCGCCAGCCCCCGGAGAAGTCGCCGACCTGGCGGTCCATCTGCTCGTTGGTGAAGCCCAGGCCGGCCAGCAACTTGCGCGCCCGGGCGTCGGCGGTGTAGCCGTCGGCGCTGTCCAGCTCGGCATGCAGACGTGCTTGCGCGGCGCCGTCGTGAGCGGCTTCCGCGGCGGCCAGGTCGCGTTGCACCTGGCGCAGGCGCAGGTCGCCGTCGAGCACGTAGTCCACTGCCAGGCGCTCAAGGGTATCGACCTCCTGGCGCATGTGGGCAATGCGCCAATCGACGGGCAGGAAGCAGTCACCCGAATCCGGGTGCAACTCCCCGCGCAGCAGGGCGAACAGGCTGGATTTGCCGGCGCCGTTGGCACCGATCAGACCGGCTTTCTGGCCGGCGTGCAGGGTCAGCTCGGCGTCTTCTAGCAGACGTTGCGGGCCACGCTGTAAAGTCAGGTTCTGAAGTCGAATCATAATGGCGGCGGAGTCTACCAGCTTCGTTCGCAACTGGCGCGAGTAGCACTATGTCCTCTGACCTGTGGAGTTTTTCCCTTGGCACCTATGCCCTTCCCGGCGTGCAGGAGGCCTGCCTGCAACTGCAGGACAGCGGGGCCAATGTCTGCCTGTTGCTGTGTGGCGCCTGGCTTGGCCGGCGAGGCGTGCGTTGCGACGCTCAGCGTTTGCAGCAGTTGCAGGCGCTGGCGGCGCCCTGGCATCGCGACGTGATTCAACCCTTGCGCGACTTGCGCACCGGCTGGCGCCAGGCGGCCCGCGAGGACAGTGAGTTGAGCGCCTTGCGCGAACAGGTCAAGACCCTGGAGCTGGAAGCCGAACGGCAATTGCTGTTGCGCTTGCAGGAGCGGGCACGGCAATGGCCGGACTCTCAGGCAACGAGCCTGGAAGACTGGCTGGAGGGATTGGCGGCCGGAGCCGCCGAACGCAACCGCGACGCGCTGCAGGTGCTGCGCGTCGCGGTGACCGGCGCTTAGGAAGCGCTGGAGGGAGTGCCGGCAGCAGCCGGTGCAGGCGTGGCGGCAGGTGTGCTCGCCGGAGCAGCTGCAGACGCCGTGGGCGCCGGAGCAGCAGGTTTGGCCGCAGCAGGCGCAGGTGCGGCCGGCTTGGCCGCTGGAGTAGCGGTTTTGGTGGCGGCTGGCTTGGCGACCGCAGGTTTCTTCGCGGCAGGTTTTGCCGCTGGTTTCGCTGCAGGCTTGGCGGCTGGCTTGGCCGCAGGTTTCGCTGCCGATGCTGCCGCAGGCTTGGCCGCCGCTGCCGGTTTGCTGGCAGGCTTGGCCGCAGTTTTTGCCGGGGCTTTTGCTACCGCAGGTTTAGCGGCAGTTTTGCTCGCTGCCGGTTTGGCAGCAGCGGTTTTGGTGGCTGCTGGCTTGGCGGCAGGTTTAGCCGCAGACGGGGCGGCTGGTTTAGCAGCCACGGGTTTGGCAGCAGGCTTGGCGGCGGTTTTGGTTGCTGGCTTGGCGGCAGCGGTCTTGGTCGCAACAGGTTTGGCAGCAGCAGGCTTAGCCGCTACGGGCTTGCTCGTCGCAGGTTTGGCGGCGCTGGCGGCAGCAGGTTTTTTCGCAGCGGGTTTGGCCGCTGGCTTGGCAGCGGATTTGGCAGGCGCCTTGGTCGCAGGCTTGGCTGCCGGCTTCTTCGCCGCCACCGCGTCCGGCTTGGCATCACGGGTGCTCAATGCCTTGGCTACCGCTTCCTTCACACGACCAACGCCTTGAGCCAACTTCAGGCTTTCCTGGGCATCGCGCTTGAGTTGCAGAATGTAGCTGCGGGTCTGGGCCTGACGTTCTTTCAATGCGTCCAGCAGGTCTTCGAGTTCCTTCACCGCGGTCTTGGCCTTGGCTTGTGCCTTGGCCTTGCCGGCCGCCGCGGCATCCTGCAATTTGGTGCGCGACTTGTGCAGTTTTTCCTGTGCCTTGCCTCGTTGTTTTTCCAGCTTGGCGAGCAGTTTTTCAGCATCAGCCAAGGCTTGGGAACAAGCGTTTTCCAAATGTTCGAGCAAGCTGCCCGACAACTGTTGGAGCAAATGCAACGGAGTATTTACAGGCTTCTTATTGGCCGACATGGTTTACCTCCTGGCTGACGTGAGTTGCGGCTCATACTAGACCTCTGCTGTTACCGCCGCTAGGGCATGTTGACAGTATCGAAAGCCCGGCGTTGCAGCCGACGGAAAATGTTCTTCGCCACCCTCGAAGTTGCTCAACAGCCCGCCCTTTGTCGCTGGCATAATCCACCGCTACTCAGGCCGGAGAGTGCCCATGTCGCGTTACCTGTTTTTGTCCTTGTGCCTGTTCTTGCCCTTGGCGCAGGCTGCTGCCGAAGCACCGCCCAACGACGCTCATGATCTTGCCTACAGCCTGGGCGCGAGCCTCGGCGAACGGCTGCGCAACGAAGTCCCCGACCTGCAGATCCAGGCGTTGGTGGAGGGATTGAAAGCCGCCTACCAAGGCAAGCCGCTGGCCCTCAAGAGCGAACGCATCGAACAACTCCTGGCCCAGCACGAAGCGCAGATCAGCGAACAGTCGGCCCGGTCACAGATCGAGACGGCGCTGGAAAACGAACGACGTTTTCTCGATCAGGAAAAAGCCAAGCCCGGCGTGCGCCAGCTGGCTGACGGCATCCTGCTGACCGAGCTGGCGCCAGGCAGCGGCAACAAGGCCAGTCCTAACGGTTCGGTCCAGGTGCGCTACACCGGACGCCTGCCTGACGGCACCGTGTTCGATCAGACACAACAGCCCCAATGGTTTCGCCTGGATAGCGTGATTGCCGGCTGGCGCATCGCCTTGGCACAGATGCCCACCGGCGCCAGATGGCGGCTGGTGATTCCTTCGGAACAGGCCTATGGCACCGAAGGCGCGGGCGATCTGATCGCTCCCTACACGCCGCTGGTGTTCGATATTGAATTGCTGGGCGTGGCCGGCTGAATCGCAGAAACAAGAACGGCACGCCTGGGCGTGCCGCTTGCTGATGCTCGAACCTGGTTTCAGGCCTGAGCTACTGTGTCCTGCTTATGGGCGTTGTGCAGCACTTCGATCAGGCAATCTTCCAGCTCGAAGCGTTCGTGCAACAGACCACCCAACTCCTTGAACTTCTGCGCCACACACTGACCCGCATCGCACAGATCGTTGAACGCCAGGAGTTTTTCGGTGATCACGTCGATACGCGGATAAAGGGTATCGGCCAGTTCAAGACCGCGCTTGTCGCCAAAGGCCTTGGCTTCGCTGGTCAGCTGTTCGTAGATTTCAAAATGTCCGGCGGAAACATAGTCCACCAGAATCCCGCAGAATTCCTGCAGCGGCTTCTTGCTCTCGCTCAACGCTTCTGGCTCGGCGCCCAGCGCATCATAGGCTCGAACCAGTTCGTGACGCTCCTGCAACCAGCGATCGATCAGCAGATGCACTCCACCCCAGCGTTCCTGAGCATTCTGACAACTTTCGAGCATGGTGATCTCTCTTCCCTTATGGGTCATGCCATCTGCCCGCCGCCCCCCTTGTTGGAGACTCTGGATCCGGTCGGACACAACAGCATCGAGCAACATAATTCCGGTGACAGGTGCGGGCCAGATTATGCCCGCTCGACAACAGCATCAAGGTACGCAGGAGATAAAGTTCATACAAGCGTTTAATCCGCGCCCTGCCTCCAAACACTGACTCAGGGCAACGCCTCAACCCGGCGTGCAGCCCTCGCCATACGCAGCAGGCGATAGCCGCTGAAGATCAGCATGATCAGGAAAAACAGCAGACTCCACTCGGGCAGGCTCATGTCCAGCAGCGTCCAGGTGACCTCGGCGCAGTCCGAAGTGCCCATGAAGGTCAATTGCAGCGCCTGCCACCAGGACAGCTGGCGCAGCATGAAAGGCATGTCCGGCAGACAGGCCAGGAGCTGCTCGGAAGGAATGTTCTGCAGCAACACATGACGCCCGGCGGTGATCACCCCGAGCAGGCCCAGTATCAGGTTGAGCCCCCAGTAAAGCGCTCGCCCCACACGCCCCGGTCCCTGCGCCACAGCCAGCAGGTTGACCCCGCCGAACATCAGCAGCAACAGGCGCTGCGCGCCCCACAACGGACAGGACTCAAGGCCGCCACCGGTTTGCAGGTTGAATGCCGCCCACGAGGCCAAGGCCCCCGCCAGGAACACCAGGGAGAACAGCACGCGGGAGCCGGCCAGCGACATGAGATATCCGTAACACAAAGAAACAGGCAGCCACGGTAGAGAAAGCGCTCGCGGCTTTCAAGAAGCGCTATGCCGCAGTCGATCGACGAGAGTCAGCGAGCAAGTGCTGCAACCCGGGCCAGAAAAGACCGGTTGCCCATTACAGGCGACCGGCCCTTACAGCGCTTCAGGCCCGCGCCGGGACCGGCAACGGTGATGCCAGCAGACGCTCGTCGAGCATGCCCAACCCCTCCTGGAACAGTTGGTTGCTGCGATCGGTATCGCCCAACTGTGCCAGCAACCGGGCCAGCTCGGCACAGGTTTCAGGGTTGCGCTGCAGGCGCAGGCTGCTTTCCAGATAGTCCCGGGCCTTGCCCCACAGACTGTTCTGCAGGCACAGACGCCCCAGGGTCAGCAGCAGACCGGGATCGTCAGCGTGCTCCTTCAGCCAGTGCTCGGCGGTCTGCAACTGACGAGACGGGTCGCTTCCACGCACCAGGCCGTAGAGCCGCGCCAGATGGCTTTCATACTTGCGCTTTATGGCGGTACGCAGCGCCTCTTCGGCTTCGGCACCGGCCCCCAACTGACGCAACTGCTCGGCGTAGGCCAACACCAGTTGCGGCTCCTGGCGTTGCGCCGAGGTCAGTTGTTGCCAGGCGCGATCGAGAGACTGCAAGCCCGCCACCTGATCCTCTTCACGACGTGCAGCCAGGCTCAGGTTCTCGCCCCAGGCCCGACGTTCCAGTTCCTGCAACTCGCTGGCCGGCAGCGCCTTGTCCTTGCGCAACTCGGGCAGCAAGCGGATCAACGCCGACCAGTCGCCACGCTGCTGATGCAAGCGCTGCAACTGACGCAACACCTGAACGCTGTGCGGATGACGCTCGTGCATGGCTTGCAGGGTGCTCAGGGCGCCTTCGGTATCGCCCCGGTCGGTCTGCAACTGAGCATGACTCAGAGCTACCGCCAACTCCGCCTGGGGCTGCCGGGTCAGCGCCCGCTCCAGTAACCGGTCGCACTCTTCGTAGTGGCCTTGCTCGTTGGCGGCACGGGCCGCACCGAGGTAGTACAGCAGCGGCTGGCGTTCGGCCTCGGCGGCACGGTACAGGTGCTTTTGCGCGCTGGCCCAGCGACCTTCGGCCAGGTCCATCTGGCCCTGCTCGATGGCGATCTGCACCCGGCGACTGCGATTGCGGCTCGACCAGGGATTGACCACGCCACCGGAAACCATCACCAGCTCGATCAACAACTTGATCCCCCAGATCACCAGCCAGACCAGCGCCACCAGGGCCAGGGTCGCCCACAAGCTCGATTCATAGCGGAAGTTGCTGTAGGCGATCAGCACGTAACCGGGATGCTCGGCGATGGCCAGCCCCAGCAAGCCGACGGCGGCGATGACCAACAGCACAATCACGTAGGCGCGTTTCATGGGCTGGTCTCCTGGGCGGTGTTTACCGCAGGCTTGGCCAGGGGCTTGATGGAGTCCTCAGCGTTGAGGTTGCGCCGCTCAAGATAGGCCTGGACCGCGCTCAGGGTCTTGGCCAGGTCTGGAGTGACCACGGTCACCGGCTGCTTGCTCAGTTCGGACAGGCGCTCGAGCATGATCTTGCTCTGCGGATTGTCCTGATTGAAGTTGCCGAGCAGCACATCCCGGGCCTCGGTCAGGGCCTGGGTATAAACCGGCGCCTGGCCATTCAAGGCCGCCCACTGGGCCTGCTCCAGCGCCAGACTCAGGGCCAGGCGCACCTGAGTCAGGCCCTGCCCCGCCAGCAGCGGTCGGATGTTCTTGTCGGCATTGAAGTCGATGCGGAAATAGCGGGAGATCTGATCCCACCACTGCGCCCAGCGGCTCGCGCCATCACCGTCGGCGGTCAGCCCCAGCAACGATTCGCCGCGGTCCTTGTATTCCGGCGCCACCGCACTCAGCTCCAGGACCTGATCACGCAAGGCACCCAATTGCAGGAACAGGCCGGTGCGATCCGGCTGCTCGGTACTGCGCAAGGCCGCCAGGCTCTTGGCCAACTGTTCGCGAGCGGCGAAGGAGCCCGGGTCGTTCTGCTCACGCAGGATGTCGTCGGCGCCCTGGACCAGGGCCTGGGCACTGCTGATGTCCTGCAGAGCGGACAGACGCAGACTGGCCAGGCGCAACAGATGCTCGGCTTCCGCCAGCCGCCAGTCCTTGCGGCTGGCGCCCAGCACGGTTTCCAGGCGCTGGTTCAGACGCTGCTGATCACCTTGCAACTGGGCCACAAGACGCCGCCGGTCTTCCAGCTCGTCGGCGGGCGGCAACTGCTCCAGGCGCGCAGTCAGGCGCTGTTCACTGAGTTTGAAGCTCTGGGCCTGATCCCCCAGGGCCTGCAACTGACTCAGTTGCTGCTGGTGATTGGCTTGCAGGCTGCGCACCTGCCAGATCCCCCAGCCACCGGCCGCGACACCCGCCGCCCCCAGCAGCAGGGCCAGTAGCGCCAACCCGTTGCCACGACGCTCAACGGTTGGGGTCGTGGGCTCAGCAGGTGTTTCGGGCACCGGCTGGACTTCATCTTTAGGCAAGGCTGTTTCGCTCACGTATCCATCCTTTGCGTTAGAGAACGGGCACGGGTTGCTCCCGTAACGCCGTTAGCAAAGCCGCGGCACTGGCGCCACGACAATCCACAACTTTTTCCGCCCCGGCGGCACGCGCCATGTCGGCGACCCGGGGGCTTGGAACAAACAACGGCATCTGCGCCAACTGCGGCCAGTGCGCTCCGGCCAGTTGCAGCAAATGGCTGAAACCCTGTCCACTGCTGACCACCAGCCCGTTCAAGCGTTCCCCCTGAATCCGCTCAAGCAGCGCATCCTCGGCGTAATGCGGTAGGCACCGGCGGTAGAGTTCCAGATAATCGACACTAGCACCAAGCTCACGCAAGCGCTCAGAGAGCAGCTCACGGCCGCCCTCGCCACGCACAATCAGCACCCGGGGATCAGGCCGGCAGATAGCCTCGCGCAATTGGGGAAGGGCAAGCAAGGCTTCACTGTCATCCCCCGCCTGTGGATAAAACACCTGCAAACCGGCGTCCGCAAGGATCTGCCCGGTACCGGCGCCCACGGTAAACCAGCTCTGGGACGGGGGCTGCGGCCAATAGGCGCGCAGCAGTTTCAAGCCAAGATGTGCCGCCGGCTTGCTGACCACGATCAGCGCGCAGTAACGATCCAGCTCAAGCAGGGTCGCGCGTTGCGCGTCAGTGACGGGCAAGGCCTGAATCTCCAGCAACGGCAGGCTGCTACTGAACACCTGGGCGTCGGCCAGGATCGCGGCCAGTGCGGCACCGTCCTCGCTCGGCCGGGTCAGCAGCAGGCGCCAGCCGGTCACTCCTGCTCCGCCTCGCCGTACACCGCGCGCAGGATGTCATCGGCGCCCTGCGCCAGCAGGTCGTCCGCCACTTGCACCCCCAACTCGGTGGCAGATGCCCTAGGGCCACGGGCCTCCGCGCTGAGCAGGCGGCCGCCACTGGGCTCGCCCACCAGCCCGCGCAGCCAGATCTGCTCGCCTTCAAGCACCGCGTAACAGGCGATCGGCACCTGACAGCCGCCGTTGAGGTGCTTGTTCAACGCGCGCTCGGCCATGACCCGGCTGGCGGTATCGGCATGGTGCAGAGGGGCCAGCAGAGCGTGGATTTCAGTGTCGGCACTGCGACATTCAATGCCGACCGCGCCCTGGCCACCGGCAGGCAAGCTATCGTCGACGCTGATCGAGGAGCTGATGCGATCTTCGAATCCCAGACGGATCAGACCAGCTGCCGCAAGGATGATGGCGTCGTATTCGCCGGCGTCCAGCTTGGCCAGACGGGTATTGACGTTGCCCCGCAAAAAACGGATCTGCAGGTCGGGGCGACGGGTCAGCAACTGGGCCTGACGGCGCAGGCTGGAGGTACCCACGACGCTACCTGGCGGCAACTGCTCAAGGCTTTCGTAGGTATTGGAGACAAAGGCGTCGCGCGGATCTTCGCGCTCGCAGATGCAGAACAAACCCAGGCCTTCGGGGAAGTCCATGGGCACATCCTTCATCGAGTGCACGGCGATATCGGCCTGGTTTTCCAGCAGCGCGGTTTCCAGCTCCTTGACGAACAGCCCTTTGCCGCCGATTTTCGACAGGGGCGAGTCCAGCAGTTTGTCGCCACGGCTGACCATGGGCACCAGGGTCACCACAAGGCCCGGATGGGCCTCTTGCAGACGGGCTTTGACGTATTCGGCCTGCCACAAGGCCAGAGCACTTTTGCGGGTAGCGATGCGGATTTCGCGAGAGGACATGGATCAATCCGTACTGAATAGATACGGCAGATAATAACAGCTCAGCCAAAGCAGCTTTGACTTGTATCAGAAACGCAGTGTCCTCCCGACGCCGGGCCTGCCTAGATATGCGGGCAAATAAACGCGCTAGAGCTGTTGCATCATCTTGCGCACGCCCGCTACGTGGCGCCGACTGACGATCAGGGCATCGCCATTGAGCCCCTTGAGATACAGCTGGAAGTGCCCCAGCGGCGTGCGTTGCAAGCGTTCGATTCGCTCGCGGGCCACCAATGCATTGCGGTGGATACGCACGAAGCGATCACCGAATTCATCCTCCAAGGCCTTCAAGGGTTCGTCCAGAAGCACTTCGCCGCTTTCGTGACGCAAGGTCACGTACTTGTGATCGGCAATGAAATACACCACCTGAGCCAGGGGAATCAGCTCGATGCCCTTGCGGGTTCGCGCGCTGATGTGGCTGCGCGGACCGTTGCCGCTCTCCGCCGCCGGCCGGGTCAGGGCAGCCAGTTGCACACGGTTGGGCTTTTCGGCGGCTTTCAAGGCTTCGAGCAACAGCTCGGGGCGCACAGGCTTGACCAGGTGGCAGACACCACTGGCATTGAAGGCCTCAAGGGCGAATTCATCCGGAGCCGCACAAAACACCAGCGCCGGAGGCGTCTCGCGTTCGCACAATTTACCGGCAACCTGCAGACCATCCAGACCCGGCATGCGGACATCGAGCAAGACGATATCCGGCTTCAGGCTGTCGATCAGGCTCAATGCCTCTTCGCCGTTGGTGGCGCTGGGCTCCAGGACACTATATCCCTCGAGCTCACTGACCATCCGGCTCAGGCGCTCGCGGGCTAGGGGTTCGTCATCAACGATCAGGACATTCATATTGCGCTGGATTCCTGCGTGAGTCTCGCACATGGATAGCGTAGACAGGTGGAGTGACGTCCGTCACCGCGATCCACGCTAAGACTAGTGCGAAGGCCAAAAAGTGCCGCAAGTCGGGCACCAATATTTACCCGTACCTGCCCGATACCGCCCAAGGTCGGTGGCTGCGCGACGGTGCCGCAGGGAATGCTGGTATTCAACACAAAGCCCCCTCGTGACTGTGGTCGGCGTCCACCTGGTCCGCACCCGCCTCTTTTCATGGGCGGATTGCCAGAACCTGCGCGGAGTGAACTCGATGGACAGACCTACTGCGAACACGCGAGAGGGTGTTACGCAATTGTGCCGGTCCTCTTGTCCAACTGTAGACGGTTGCCAAGACGATATTGCTCAATCGACAAATATCGTTTGATCGATATCACCATCCGCACTCAAGCCCCCTCCCCCCGATGCGCCGCGGATTGCCCCGACGCCAGTCTCTGCGCCCTCACGGTCGGCGACAAGCCATGCAGGGGCGCCCAGAAGAAAAAAGCTGCCGACCAGTGCCAGCGACAGCCGAGGCAACCCTGTTATCATCGGCGCCTGTTTTTTACGCCATCTTCCTTCAGCAGATCACGAGCGAATTCATGAGCACTGACAAGACCAATCAGTCCTGGGGCGGCCGCTTCAGTGAACCCGTCGACGCCTTCGTCGCCCGCTTCACCGCCTCTGTCACTTTCGACCAGCGCCTGTATCGCCACGACATCATGGGCTCCATTGCCCACGCCACGATGCTGGCCAAGGTCGGCGTGCTCACCGACGCCGAGCGCGACAGCATCATCGACGGCCTGAAGACCATCCAGGGCGAGATCGAGGCCGGCAGCTTCGACTGGCGCGTGGATCTTGAAGACGTGCACATGAACATCGAGGCGCGCCTGACCGACCGCATCGGCATCACCGGCAAGAAACTGCACACCGGCCGCAGCCGCAACGATCAGGTGGCCACCGATATCCGCCTGTGGCTGCGGGACGAGATCGACCTGATCCTGGCCGAGATCACCCGCCTGCAAAAAGGCCTGCTGGAGCTGGCCGAGCGTGAGGCCGAAAGCATCATGCCGGGCTTCACCCACCTGCAGACCGCCCAGCCCGTGACCTTCGGCCACCACATGCTGGCCTGGTTTGAAATGCTCAGCCGTGACTACGAACGCCTGGTGGACTGCCGCAAGCGCACCAACCGCATGCCCCTGGGCAGCGCCGCGCTGGCCGGCACCACCTACCCGATCGATCGCGAGCTGACCTGCCAGCTACTGGGCTTTGAAGCCGTGGGCGGCAACTCCCTGGACAGCGTGTCGGACCGCGATTTCGCCATCGAATTCTGCGCCGCCGCCAGCGTGGCGATGATGCACCTGTCGCGCTTCTCCGAAGAACTGGTGCTGTGGACCAGCGCGCAGTTCCAGTTCATCGATCTGCCGGACCGTTTCTGCACCGGCAGCTCGATCATGCCGCAAAAGAAAAACCCCGACGTACCGGAACTGGTACGCGGCAAGAGCGGCCGGGTATTCGGCGCGCTGATGGGCCTGCTGACCCTGATGAAGGGCCAGCCTCTGGCCTACAACAAGGACAATCAGGAAGACAAGGAACCGCTGTTCGACGCCGCCGACACCTTGCGCGACTCGCTGCGGGCCTTCGCCGACATGATCCCGGCCATCAAGCCCAAGCACGCCATCATGCGTGAGGCCGCCCTGCGCGGTTTCTCCACCGCCACCGACCTGGCGGACTACCTGGTGCGCCGTGGCCTGCCCTTCCGCGACTGCCACGAAATCGTCGGCCACGCGGTGAAGTACGGCGTGGAGAGCGGCAAGGACCTGGCAGAAATGAGCCTGGAAGAACTGCGCCAGTTCAGCGACCAGATCGAGCAGGACGTGTTCGCCGTGCTGACCTTGGAAGGTTCGGTGAATGCCCGTAACCACATCGGCGGCACCGCACCGGCCCAGGTCCGGGCTGCCGTGACTCGCGGCCAGGCCTTGCTGGCCAGCCGCTAAGCCGTCGCTGGTCAGCCTGCTGCCTCAGCAGGCTGACCAGTCACCCGCGCCGCCTTGAGCGCCGCTACTTCCTGGCCGCCACCATGGTCAGGAACTGCGGCATCGCCGCCTCTCTATCCGCCGCTACTCGCTGGGCATTGGGCAACTGCTCCAGACGCTCCAGCAAGGCTTTCGCCGCCGGCATCCCCTCCAGAAAGTCCACCCCGAACAGCTTGTGCCCGACAACCCGAGCCAGGGTCACGCTGTAGAGGAAATACAGATCCGCCACACTCAGGCTGTCGCCGGCCACATAAGGCGCAAATTTGCCGTGCCGCGCCAGGGAGGCAAACCCTAGCAGCAACTCAGCCTTGGACTTTTCCTGGATCGCCGGGGCCACCGACATACCGAAGAACGCCTCGGGATAACAGGCCCGCGCCGGCAGCTCGATATACAGTTCGATCTCCCTGGCCAGCGCCAGCACCTGGGCACGCTGGAATGGATCGCTGGGCAACAACGCCCGACCCGGTTGGGTGTGCTCCAGGTATTCGAGAATCACACTGGTTTCGTTCAGGTATCCGTGCTCGACCTCAAGTACCGGAACCTTGCCCCGTGGACTGATGGCCAATGCCTCCGGAGTCTGGCCACCAGAAAAAACCACCTCTTCGAAGGGCAGGCCTTTCTCCAGCAGCGCCAGCTTGACCATGTTGTAGTAGTTGCTGACAGCGAAACCGTAAAGCTTGAGCATCACATAGCCTCCAGGCCGTGCAGGGGGTTGGCAGCTTTTTTTATAGAAGCTCGATGCACTTCTGGCCAGCAGCATCACCGCCCTGAATACGAGTAAACTGGCGACCTTTCCTTGAGGAGCCTGCCATGAGCGAGCCAACCGATATCGACAACGACGAAGAAGAGTTCGCCGAAAACACCCTGATCGAAGCGATCGAAAACCAGATCGAGAGCGACAACCCGCCGGCGGCCAAAGCCACGTTCAACAAACTGACCCTGGTGGGTTACGAACGGGAGGAAATCCTCAATCTGATGGCTCACGTCCTGGCCATCGAGATCGATGCGATTCTCGAGGAAGACCGCGCCTTCGATACCCAATGGTACGAAGCCGCCTTGCGCGCCCTGCCGCAACTGCCTCCCGAGAAGCCCTGAGCCCGCACACCGGAGCGCTGCCCACAGCAACGCTCCGGCACCGCGCTCGCGCCCCGACTACACTGGCAGCACCCTGCGGCCAAACGCCGCCACCCACAGGTACAAAAGTCCTCAGCGAACGCTGGACACGCCGCCGTTCTGCGGTCACCTTAAGAACGCTGACCTCTCATTCCTAGAAAGTCTGGAGTCCTTATGTCGTATACCCCTGAGTTGGTTGCCGAACTGGAAATCCTTGCACTCTTCAATCTGGACAACTCCCAGGAAGGCCTGAAAATCCATCAGACCGCTGCCCCTTCCGCCATTGCCGCTGCCCAGCGCCTGTTTGACAAAGAACTGATTACCCAAGCCGATGGAGGCTACCTGACCAGTCTTGGCCGCGACGCCGCCGAACACGCCCAAGGCCTGCTGACCATCCTGAACGTCAAAGAAACCGCCTGAACATCGCTCCTCGGCCTGCGGGGTTCCCGTCTGTCGGATTCCGTAGGCACCCTCCCGCCAATACGCTAGAAATCTGGCGTCAAAAAATAAATTGAGCTTAAGACTCGGCCCTGTCTGACGCTAAACTGCTGCCGTTCCGAACCCCGTCACCTTCGAGCTCCGCTTGAAATGCCCCATACCCATGAAATCCGTCCCGTTCTGGATGAAGGAATCGATCGCAAGGTTCTCAGCCAACTGCGCACGCGCTTCCTGACCGTCAATCAAGGACGCCTGGCTCGGGCAATGGAGGGATTGTCGGCACGCCAGCAACTGGTCCTCAACCTGCTGCCGCTGTTCTTTCACGTCAATCACCCGCTGCTGCCCGGCTATGTCTCCGGCGCCACCCCGGCGGGGCTGTCCAACTATGAACCCGATCCACAGGCGCTGGCCGAAGCCCAGCGCCTGACCCGATCCTTTTCCTACAAGCCGCGCCATGGCAACCCGCCGCGGCCGATTCACGGGCTGTTTCTCATGGGCAGCCTGGGCACCCTGGCCCAGGCCGACCAGAGCGATATGGATGTCTGGGTTTGCCACGCCGCAGACTTGAGTGAAACCGAGCTTGCCGAACTGCAGAAGAAATGCCAGCTGCTGGAAGCCTGGGCCGCCAGCCAGGGCGCCGAAGCGCATTTCTTCCTGATCGAGCCCAGCCGCTTTGTCCGTGGCGAACGTGACACCCAGCTCAGTTCGGATGATTGCGGCACCACCCAGCATTACCTGCTACTGGACGAGTTCTACCGCACCGCCATCTGGCTGGCCGGACGCACGCCGCTCTGGTGGCTGGTGCCGGTGTACGAGGAGTCCCGCTATGAGCGCTACATCCACACCCTGCTCTCCAAGCGTTTCGTACCCGCCGAAGAGAATCTGGACCTGGGCCACCTGGCACGCATTCCACCCGGCGAGTTCATCGGGGCCGGACTCTGGCAGCTGTTCAAGGGCATCGAATCACCCTACAAATCGGTACTCAAGCTGCTGCTGATCGAGGTCTACGCCAGTGAACATCCCAGGGTCCAGTGCCTGAGCCTGCGCTTCAAGCAGGCGGTGTTCGCCAACCGCCTGGATCTGGACGAGCTCGACCCCTATATCGTGGTCTACCGGCGCATCGAGGAATACCTCAAGGCCCGGGGAGAGCCGGAACGACTGGAGCTGGTAAGACGCAGCCTGTACCTCAAGGTCAATCGCAAGCTCACCCATGGCACTGGCGCCCGCAGCCCGAACTGGCAGCGGGCCCTGCTGGAACGCCTGGCCAGCGAGTGGGGCTGGGACCAGCGCCAGCTGGCCCTGCTGGACAGTCGCAGTCAATGGAAAGTGCGCCAGGTCAGCAGCGAGCGCCGGGCCCTGGTCAACGAGCTCAACTACAGCTATCGCTTCCTGACCCAGTTCGCCCGCACCGAACAGGCTGCCAGTCTGATCAACAAGCGCGATTTGAACGTGCTGGGCCGACGCCTGTACGCCGCCTTCGAACGCAAGGCAAGGAAGATCGAGTTCATCAACCCCGGCATTGCCCCGGATCTCGCGGAGGACACCCTGACCCTGGTGCAGTCGCCGAACAAGAAAGAACCGGGACAAACCTACTGGGGGTTGTACAACGGCAACCTGACCGCTCTGGAATCGGAACATTTCGCCCCGATCAAGCGCAGCCGGGAACTGCTGGAACTGCTCACCTGGTGCCATCGCAACGGGGTGATCGATAGCAGTACGCGCCTGGCTTTGCACCCTGGCAGCAGCGATCTGAGCGAGTTCGAACTGTTCAACCTGCTGGGCAGCCTGCAGCAGACCGTGGCCCTGCCGCTGGCCACGGTGGAGGACGACCAGCTACTGCACGCCAGCGTACCCGGCGAGGTATTGATTCTGGTGAATGTCGGAGTCGACCCTCTCAAGCATCACCGCGACCTGAACATCCTCATGACCACCGAACGCACCGACTCCCTGAGCTACGCCGGGGTCCGGGAAAATCTGGTGCTGACCCTGGATCAGGTCACTCTCAATAGCTGGAACGAGGTCATGGTCGAGCGCTACGACGCCGAGCACGCACTGCTCGATTGCCTGCGCGACTACCTGAACAGCCTGCCTGCCGGGCCCCAGCCACGCCTGAGAGTCCGCTGCTTCTGCCACAACCGCGCGCAATTCATCGCCCGACGGGTGGAGGAGCTGTTCGAAACCGCGCAGCACTTGTTGCTCAGCCAGCTCAACTACCGCTACCTGATCCAGGTGCAGCAGCACTATCACGTCCTGGAGCTGGTGGCCGGCCAGGTCCGGCACAAGGCCATGGCCCATCCCGCCGCACTGCTGGAATACCTGGGTCAGGAACAAGCCTGCTACAGCCCCTTGCACCTGGACCCGATGGCCCTGGAAGATCACGACCTGGCGCTGATCCTGCCCATGGGCCAGCCCGACTGCATCCAGGTGTTCTACCGGATCGTCGACGAGC
This sequence comes from Pseudomonas sp. TKO26, assembly GCF_003225665.1. Lineage (NCBI taxonomy): Bacteria > Pseudomonadati > Pseudomonadota > Gammaproteobacteria > Pseudomonadales > Pseudomonadaceae > Pseudomonas > Pseudomonas sp. TKO26. The sequence continues at coordinate 59,136 of NZ_QKLN01000036.1, read as the reverse complement.
AGGCCGAGCTGTACCTGCTCGATGAGCACAATGCCCTGTGGCAGCAAACCCTGCCCTATCACGACGAGCAAAGCCTGCTGGTGCCACTGCAGCGTTTCCTGCAGTCGATTCTCTACCGTCGCGACGCGCTATTGCCGATGAGCAGCAGCCCAGGCGAGAAACCTTTGGACACACTCTACTTTCAGATATTGCCCTCGGGCAGCGGCCGGGCACGCCGGGTAGAGCCGCGCCCAGCGCCGCCGACGCCGGTCGACAAAGCCTTTTATGACGTGCAGGCGATCATCGGCAAGGCCGCACCGGGTCAGGTGCAAGTCTCGCTGTACTGCAATCAACGGGAGTTTTCCGAGCTGGAACATGGTGATCAGCTGTTTGGCGCAGTGGCTCAGGACATCGTCGCCCAGCGCCGCGAACCGCAGCGCTATCGCTGCTACATCACCGACCTGGATCTGTCCGGCCTGCTCGGCGATGGACAAAGCCCGAGCATTCTCTACCTGCGTTACAAGGCCAGCCTGGAGCGCGCGCTGAATGACGCGCTCGAGCAGGTCTAGGCGCGATCAGAGGTGATAGTCGCCAGCGGCTTCCGGCTGGTATTCCACTTCCAGCAGCGTCAGCTTCAGGGTCTTGCCGCCTGGAGCTGGCCAGTCGATGTATTGACCGACCTGCAGGCCCAGCAAGGCGCTGCCCACTGGCGCGAGGATCGAAATCTTGCCCTCGTCGGCATTGGCGTCCTGTGGATAAACCAGAGTCAGGTGATAGTCCTTGCCGCTGCTTTCTTCACGGCAGTGCACACGCGAATTCATGGTGACGACACCGGCCGGAACTTCATCGTGACCCACCAGCGTTTCGGCACGATCCAACTCGGTTTGCAGTGCAATGACGCCTGGCAGCGAGTCGTCCAGGCTGTCGATCAGACGCTCCAGACGTTGCACGTCAAGGCGGGTAAGGATGATGGATGGTGCAGTACTCATGATCCTGGCTGACTCCTATTTTTTCTGCACAAAAAAGCAAAACCCCGCCAAATAAGACGGGGTTCTCACCGGCCTCGATGTAGCGAGGCGAAGCCGGACACTATCACAGCACACTGAATAAACAAACCGTACAAGTACGAACCTAGCGGCCCTCCGCGGCCACGCTCTGCTTGCGCAGCAACGCCTGGGCGCAGATCACTCGCCGGCGCTGATCATCGGCCGAGCGCCATTCGCGAATGTCCTCCACATGACGAAAGCAGCCGCGACAGACCTTCTGCTCATCAAGACGGCACAGGCTGATGCACGGCGAACTCACCGCCGGACTGACGTTGCTGTAGAGAGGCTTGGGCGGGCGCACGGCAGCGGGCTCGGTCACGATCTCAAAGCCCTTCGAACTCAAGCTTGATGTCCGCCTGTTCGAAGACGATGCGTTCCAGCATCTCGCCCAACTGCTCCTCGCTCTTGTCGCACATCCAGCGTTCGCTTTCCTCGTCGTAGTCGAAGTGGAAACCACCGGATCGGGCCGCCAGCCACAGTTGGCGCAGAGGTTCCTGGCGGCTGAAGATCACCTGGCTGCCGTTGTCGAACTTGACGGTGAGCACACCGGCCGAGTTTTCCAGGTCGATGTCCAGGTCGCTCTCATCGAAAATATCCTCCAGCGTCTGCTGGGTAGCGTCCACCAGGTCGTGAAAACGGGCTTCGGTCAAACTCATTGCGGGAACCTCGAATAGTGTCTACTCACGCTCAAGCGCCGCAAGATACGGGCGCTCCCCGGCGAATGCAAAGGATACCGAACAGGCGGACAAATGCGACGCCCATTGCGCCGCCAACCATCCAAAGCCCCTGAACGGGGCCTGGCAAAGGCCCGCTGGACGGGAGTTACGCTGCATAGGCAAGCTGCCGGGTGGCCGGTATACTCGGGCGCAATTTACGCATTCTCAAGGATTTCGCCATGAAGCGCCTGATCTCTTCCCTCGCTGCGCTCGTCGCGGTTGCCTGCCTTGTTACTGCCTGTGGCCAGAAAGGCCCGCTGTATCTGCCTGATGACAGCAAATCCCCTGAAGAGCAGGCCAAGTCGCAATCGAAGTCGCACAAGCACGACACCTACTAAGGGCTCACCATGGACGCTTTCAACTACCGCGACGGTGAGCTGTTCGCGGAAGGCGTAGCCCTGTCCGCCATTGCCGAGCGTTTCGGCACGCCGACCTACGTCTATTCCCGAGCACATATCGAGGCCCAGTACCTGGCCTATGCCGAGGCGCTTGCCGGCATGCCGCATCTGGTCTGCTTCGCGGTAAAGGCCAACTCCAACCTGGGCGTGCTGAATGTCCTGGCCCGCCTGGGCGCAGGGTTCGATATCGTCTCCCGGGGCGAACTGGAGCGGGTCCTGGCCGCTGGCGGCCAGGCCGACAAGATCGTCTTTTCCGGTGTCGGCAAGACCCGTGACGACATGCGTCGCGCCCTGCAAGTCGGCGTCCATTGCTTCAACGTCGAATCCGCCGAAGAGCTGGAACGCCTGCAACAGGTGGCCGCCGAGCTGGGAGTTCGCGCGCCAATATCGCTGCGGGTCAACCCCGACGTCGACGCCGGCACCCACCCCTACATCTCCACCGGGCTCAAGGAAAACAAGTTCGGCATCGACATTGCCACGGCCGAGGATGTGTACATCCGCGCCGCGCAGCTGCCGAACCTGGAGATCGTCGGAGTCGACTGCCATATCGGCTCGCAACTGACCACCCTGGAACCCTTCATCGACGCCCTCGACCGCCTGCTGGAGCTGGTGGATCGCCTTGGCGAATGCGGCATCTATCTGCGCCACATCGATCTGGGTGGCGGCCTGGGCGTGCGGTATCGCGACGAAGAACCACCACTGGCCGCCGACTACGTCAAGGCCGTGCGCCAGCGCCTGGACGGCCGTGACCTGGCCCTGGTGTTCGAACCGGGCCGTTTCATCGTCGCCAACGCCGGCGTGCTGCTGACCCGGGTCGAATACCTCAAGCACACCGAACACAAGGATTTCGCCATCGTCGACGGCGCCATGAACGACCTGATCCGCCCGGCGCTGTACCAGGCCTGGATGGACGTCAGCGCCGTGCAACCACGCGAGACCGAACCCCGTACCTACGACATCGTCGGCCCGATCTGTGAAACCGGCGACTTCCTCGCCAAGGAACGCTCCCTGGCCCTGGCCGAGGGCGACCTGCTGGCGGTGCATTCCGCTGGCGCCTATGGTTTCGTCATGAGCTCGAACTACAACACCCGCGGCCGTGCCGCTGAAGTGCTGGTCGATGGCGACCAGGCTGTTGAAGTGCGTCGCCGCGAGACGGTGGCCGAGTTATTCGCTGGCGAAAGCCTGCTGCCGGAGTAAGACCATGCTGCTGCGTTTTACCAAGATGCACGGCCTGGGCAATGACTTCATGGTTCTCGACCTGGTCAGCCAGCACGCGCATATTCTGCCCAAGCACGCCAAGCAATGGGGTGATCGCAACACCGGGATCGGCTTCGATCAGTTGCTGATCGTCGAGGCCCCGAGCAACCCGGACGTGGATTTCCGCTATCGGATCTTCAACTCCGATGGTTCCGAAGTGGAACAGTGCGGTAACGGTGCCCGCTGCTTCGCCCGCTTCGTGCTGGACAAGCGCCTGACCACCAAGCGCCAGATCCGCGTCGAGACCAAGAGTGGCGTGATCGAACTGGACGTGCGCAACGACGGTCACATCAGCGTCAACATGGGGGCGCCACGCCTGGTGCCGGCGGATATCCCGTTCCAGGCACCGGCCCAGGCCCAGGCCAACAGCTACACACTGGACGTCGATGGCGTCCAGGTCGAGCTGGCCGCCGTGTCCATGGGCAACCCCCACGCCGTGCTGCGGGTGGATGACATCAACAGCGCGCCGGTGCACGAGCTGGGGCCGAAGATCGAGCATCACCCGCGCTTCCCGGCGCGGGTCAATGTCGGCTTTCTCCAGGTGTTGGACCGTCAGCGCGCGCAATTGCGGGTCTGGGAACGCGGCGCCGGGGAAACCCAGGCCTGCGGCACCGGTGCCTGCGCAGCTGCAGTGGCCGCGATCAGCCAGGGGTGGATGGATTCGCCACTATTGATCGACCTGCCAGGCGGACGCCTGTCCATCGAATGGGCAGGTCCAGGCCAACCGGTGATGATGACCGGCCCGGCAGTACGCGTATACGAAGGACAGGTGCGTCTTTAAGTGAGCGAAACCCATGACTGATCAGCCCCAGGCTCCCGCCGCAAAGCCCGACCCAACGCCTTCTGCCGACCTGGACGCAGCCGCCGTCGCTGCGTACCTGGAGGCCCATCCGGACTTCTTCGTCGACCACGACGAGTTGCTCCCGGCCATGCGCATTCCACACCAGCGCGGCGATACCGTGTCGCTGGTGGAGCGACAGATGAAGATCCTGCGCGAGCGCAACATCGAGATGCGCCATCGCCTGTCGCAACTGATGGATGTAGCCCGGGACAACGACCGCCTGTTCGACAAGACCCGCCGCCTGATTCTGGCGCTGATGGACGCCAGCAGCCTCGAAGAAGTGGTGATGAGTGTCGAGGACAGCCTGCGCCAGGACTTCCAGGTGCCCTTCGTCAGCCTGATCCTGTTCAGCGACAACGCGATGCCGGTGGGTCGCTGGGTTTCGGCGGCCGAAGCCCAAGGCGCCATCGGCGGCCTGCTGTCGGAAGGCAAGAGTGTCAGCGGCAACCTGCGCGAACATGAGCTGGACTTCCTCTTCGGCGAAGAACAGCGCAAGCAGATCGGCTCCACCGCGGTGGTCGCCCTGGCGCATCAGGGCATGCATGGCGTCCTGGCCATTGCCAGCCGTGATCCGCAGCACTACAAGAGCTCGGTCGGCACCCTGTTCCTCAACTACATCGCCGAAGTCACCGGCCGGGTTCTGCCGCGCTTCACCCACTCGCTACGCTCGGTACGCTGACCATGCAGCAGCAGCTGGATGCCTACTGCGCGCACCTGCGCAGTGAGCGCCAGGTGTCGCCCCATACCCTGCTGGCCTATCGACGCGACCTCGACAAAGTACTGGGGTTTTGCGAGAAACAGCAGGTCCGCAGCTGGACCGACCTGGATGTCCAGGGCCTGCGCAGCATGATCGCCCGCCTGCACCAGCAGGGTCAGTCGTCCCGCAGCCTGGCACGCCTGCTGTCCGCAGTGCGCGGGCTCTATCACTATCTGAACCGCGAAGGGCTGTGCGATCACGACCCGGCCAACGGCCTGGCGCCGCCCAAGGGCGAACGCCGCCTGCCCAAGACCCTGGACACCGACCGCGCCCTGCAACTGCTCGATGGCGCAGTGGAAGATGACTTCCTGGCCCATCGCGACCAGGCGATCCTGGAGCTGTTCTACTCCTGCGGGCTGCGTCTTTCCGAACTGACCAGCCTTGACCTTGAGCAACTGGATCTGGCGGACGGGCTGGTGCAGGTGCTGGGCAAGGGCAGCAAGACCCGCGTGCTGCCCGTGGGCAAAAAGGCCCGGGAGGCCCTGGCCCTGTGGCTGCCACTGCGTGCCCTGAGCAACCCGCCGGACGGCGCCCTGTTCGTCAGTCAAAAGGGCCGGCGCCTGGGGCCGCGCGCCATCCAACTGCGGGTCAAGGCCGCCGGTGAGCGCGAGCTGGGGCAGAACCTGCATCCGCACATGCTGCGTCATTCCTTTGCCAGCCACCTGCTGGAATCGTCCCAGGACCTGCGCGCCGTGCAGGAGTTGCTGGGGCATTCGGACATCAAGACCACACAGATCTACACCCACCTGGACTTCCAGCACCTGGCAGCGGTCTACGACAGCGCCCACCCTCGGGCCAAACGCAACAAAGGCGGTGAGTAATGACCATCAAACTGATCACCTTCGACCTTGATGACACCCTCTGGGACACCGCTCCGGTGATCGTCAGCGCCGAAGCCACCCTGCGTCAGTGGCTGACCGAGCATGCACCGAATCTTGGCGGCGTACCGGTGGAGCATCTGTGGGCCATTCGCGAACGCGTGCTGCTCGAACAACCGCACCTCAAGTACCGGATCAGCGCCCTGCGCCGCCAGGTGCTGTTCCATGCCCTGGAAGAGGCCGGGTACGAGCACAGCCAAGCCAACCAGCTGGCCGATCAGAGCTTCGAAGTATTCCTGCACGCGCGGCATCAGTTGGAGATCTTTCCCGAGGTGCTGCCGACCCTGGAAGCCCTGGCCAATCACTTCGCCCTGGGGGTGGTCACCAACGGCAATGCCGACGTGCGCCGCCTGGGCCTGGCGGACTACTTCAAGTTCGCCCTGTGCGCCGAAGACATCGGGGTCGCCAAGCCGGATGCCCGGCTGTTCCATGAAGCCCTGCAGCGCGGTGGCGCAACGGCCGATACCGCCGTGCATATCGGCGATCACCCGGGCGACGACATTGCCGGCGCCCAGCAGGCGGGCCTGCGTGCGATCTGGTTCAACCCCAACGGCAAGACCTGGGAAGCCGAGCGCGCGCCAGACGCCGAGATCCGCAGCCTGATTGAACTGCCACGACTGCTGGCCAGCTGGAAATAAGGCAGCGGCTTGCAGCCTCAAGCCTCAAGCCTCAAGCCTCAAGCCTCAAGCCTCAAGCCTCAAGCCTCAAGCCTCAAGCCTCAAGCCTCAAGCCTCAAGCCTCAAGCCTCAAGCCTCAAGCCTCAAGCCTCAAGCCTCAAGCTGCCAGTTTCGGGACCTGGCTTTCAAACCTGAAGCTTGTAGCTTGCCGCTTGAAGCTGCTTTTCTTCCGCCTATGAAAAAGCCCGCAGCGACGGCGGGCTTTTTCAGCAAGCAAGTAGCAAGGCTCAGATAGGCCGGCTGCCGTACTTGTTATCAGGCTTCTTGGGCGGATCGGCGACCACATTGGCCTCGACTTCCTGCACTTTACCGCCACGGGCCAGGAACTCTTCCATGGCACGCGCCAGTGCATCACGCTCCTTGTTCTTGGCTTCGACACTTGGCAGCTCGTCTACCGAGACAGCAGCCTTGGCCTTGCCTTTGGCGGTCGGAGCAGGAACATCACTGCCATCGTCTTCCACCACATCGTCGGCGGCCGCTTCAAGACCTTCTTCGGTATCGTCTTCGTCACCTACTTCGAGGTCGTCGTTTTCCAGATCATCGTCGCTCATGTTCTACCTCATGACTTGCGAAAAGCAGATTAGTTATAGCCCAGCTGCGCCGACTGTCGAAGGCCGCCGGAAAAAAATCAACGTCCACTGATACTCAGCGGCTTATGCCCTATCACCCTGCAGGGTGGCAAGGACTTTGCGAGCACCGCCATGATCGCGATGCTCGCCCAGATAAACACCTTGCCAGGTGCCTAGCGCCAAGCGTCCCGCCGCTACCGGCAAAGTCAGCTGACAGCCTAGCAAACTGGCCTTGAAGTGCGCCGGAAGGTCGTCTTCGCCTTCGTCGTCATGTTCGTACCCGGCCATGCCTTGAGGCACCAGGGTGTTGAAGAAACGCTCGAAGTCACGCCGGACCGCCGGATCGGCGTTCTCGTTGATGGTCAACGAGGCCGAGGTATGTTGCAGCCATAAATGCAGCAGACCAACCCGACACGCCCTCAACTCGGGCAGGCCGGCGAGCAACTCGTCCGTCACCAGGTGAAAGCCCCGGGGCCTGGCCCGCAGGGTAATCAGGGTCTGCTGCCACATACCGATCTCCACGCTTCGGCGCGCATTCTAGCGCGCTCAGTGAAAAAACAAAGCGCCGAATAATCCTGCTTTGGTGTAAGCATTTGTCCTGCTGGAAATTGCCACGACAAACACGCCAATGCTTGTCGGAAAATCCTTTCAGCCGTTCTCGACGACAAACGTCAGGCAAAAAAATGCCCGGCCGGAGCCGGGCTTTTTTCCTACGCGATTACAGGTTGTAACCACGCTCGTTGTGTTGCGCCAGGTCGAGGCCGACCGCTTCTTCTTCCTCGGTGACACGCAGTCCCATGACCGCATCCAGGACCTTGAGGATGATGAAGGTGACGATCGCGGTGTAGATCACCGTGAAGCCGACGCCCTTGGCCTGGATCCAGACCTGTGCCGCGATATCGGTGACGGTGCCGAAGCCGCCCAGGGACGGTGCGGCGAACACGCCCGTGAGGATCGCTCCGAGAATACCGCCGATGCCGTGAACGCCGAAGGCATCCAGGGAGTCGTCATAACCCAGCTTGCGCTTGAGGCTGGTGGCGCAGAAGAAGCACACCACACCCGCCGCCAGGCCAATGATCAGGGCACCCATCGGGCCCACGGTGCCGGCGGCCGGGGTGATGGCGACCAGGCCGGCCACCACACCCGAAGCGATGCCCAGCGCGCTTGGCTTGCCGTGGGTCATCCACTCGGCAAACATCCAGCCCAGGGCGGCGGCGGCCGTTGCGATCTGCGTGACCAGCATGGCCATGCCGGCGGTGCCGTTGGCGGCCGCCGCGGAACCGGCGTTGAAACCGAACCAGCCGACCCACAGCATGGCCGCGCCCATCAGGGTGTAGCCCAGGTTATGCGGCGCCATGGGCGTGGTCGGGAAGCCTTTGCGCTTGCCCAGCACCAGGCAGGCCACCAGCCCGGCGATACCGGCGTTGATGTGGACCACGGTGCCGCCGGCGAAGTCCAGCACGCCCCAGTCGCCCAGCAGAGAACCCGGGCCGCTCCAGACCATGTGGGCAATCGGCGCGTACACCAGGGTGAACCAGACGCCCATGAAGATCAGCATCGCGGAGAACTTCATCCGCTCGGCGAAGGCACCGACGATCAGCGCCGGAGTGATGATGGCGAAGGTCATCTGGAAGGTGACGAACACCGCCTCAGGGAACAACGCCGTCGGGCCGGTCAGGCTGGCCGGGGTGATACCCGCCAGGAAGGCCTTGGACAAGCCGCCCACGAAGGAATTGAGATTGACGACGCCAGCTTCCATCCCGGTGGTATCGAACGCCATGCTGTAGCCATAGATGAACCACAGGACAGTGACCAGACCGGTGATGGCGAAGCACTGCATCATCACGGAAAGAATGTTTTTCGAACGCACCATGCCGCCATAGAACAGCGCCAGCCCGGGAATGGTCATGAACAGCACCAGGGCCGTGGAGGTCAGCATCCACGCGGTGTCGCCGGAGTTTAGCACTGGAGGGGGCACTGGATCTGCCGCCAAGGCCAGGCCAGGCATTACGAGGGACAACAGGGCTCCTAGCCCTGCGAATTTACGCAGAGTCATATTGTTTTCTCCTGGGGCGTTGGGTTTGGCGGCTTAGATGGCGTCGGTATCGGTTTCGCCGGTACGGATGCGAATAGCCTGTTCCAGATTGACCACGAAGATCTTGCCGTCACCGATCTTGCCGGTGTTGGCGGCCTTGGTTATCGCCTCGATAACCCGGTCAAGATCCTTGTCGTCAATGGCGACATCGATCTTCACCTTGGGCAGGAAATCCACCACGTACTCCGCACCGCGATACAGCTCGGTGTGACCTTTCTGCCGGCCGAAGCCTTTGACCTCAGTAACGGTAATGCCCTGCACGCCGATTTCGGACAGCGACTCGCGCACGTCGTCCAACTTGAACGGCTTGATGATGGCAGTGACTAGCTTCATGAAACTCTCTCCCGAATTGGTGGACTTGCCCCAGGAAAACAAACCCGACTCAAGTCTAAGCGCAGTGCCTGGCTTTGTAACGCATCGTCGGCCTTACTCAGCCAGACCGACGCCAGCTAACCGCTCCTGACGAAACATCCCCCCGCGCAGGCTGCCGCACTGCATTCGTCACGGCGACTGCATCAGTGCATGGGTCACCAGGGTCTAAGCAGAAAGCTTGCCAGCTCGGGAAAATTCAGTGATTTCAGTCCTTTGCCCGGCACTGACGGCGAATGCCGGAAAACCAGGTCCTGGATACGCACAAAAACAGTGCGTCGGCGCCCGGCCGGATGCGCGAAAAACGTGCAACCCAGGCTCGCCTGGAGCGTTGCGGCTGCGTGATACACTGCGGGCCGACTGCAATTCAGGACTCTCCCATGCTCGCGCCCAAAGACCTTCTCGACGCCCTGAGCGGCCACGCCTCGCGTTTGCTCAGCGGTGAAACGCCCCTGCCCCGCAATGAAATCGAAAGCCAATTCAAGGCCCTGCTGCAAAGCGGCTTCAGCAAGCTCGACCTGGTCAGCCGGGAAGAGTTCGACAGCCAGATGGTGGTCCTGGCCCGCACCCGCGCACGCCTGGAAAGCCTCGAAGCCAAAGTGGCGGAGCTGGAAGCCCGGCTGAATCCGGCACAAGACTGAACCGCTGGTTCGCCGGCAAGCCGGCTCCTGCAGCCCCGTACCGCAGGAGCCGACTGACCAGCCAAGGCCGCAGCGCCGGCGACATATCCTGTGCCCATTCAGGCGCCTCTCCCGCCACCCCCCTCATCTATCCTTGCAGCAGCACCGCAGGTAGCGGTTCCGCTGTTTCAAGGAAGAACTCCCCATGTCCCTGGCGATCATCCACAGCCGCGCCCAAGTCGGCGTGCAGGCACCCGCCGTCAGCGTTGAAGTGCACCTGGCCAATGGCCTGCCAAGCCTGACCCTGGTGGGCCTGCCGGAAACCGCAGTCAAGGAAAGCAAGGACCGGGTGCGCAGCGCCATTCTCAATGCCGGATTCAATTTCCCCGCGCGCCGCATCACCCTCAACCTGGCACCAGCGGACCTGCCCAAGGATGGCGGGCGCTTCGACCTGGCCATCGCCCTGGGCATCCTCGCCGCCAGCGTGCAGGTGCCGGCCCTGGCCCTGGACAACATCGAATGCCTGGGAGAACTGGCGCTGTCCGGAGCGGTACGGGCGGTGCGCGGCGTGCTCCCCGCCGCGTTGGCGGCACGCGACGCCGGGCGCACCCTGCTGGTGCCCCGCGCCAATGCCGAAGAAGCCTGCCTGGCCAGTGGCCTGGAGGTGATCGCGGTCGAGCATCTGCTGGAAGCCGTGGCCCATTTCAATGGCCACGCACCGATAGCGCCCTACATCAGCGACGGCCTGACACAGAGCCACTCCCCCTACCCCGATCTTCGCGAAGTGCAGGGCCAGCTCGCCGCCAAGCGCGCCTTGCTGATCGCCGCGGCCGGTGCCCACAACCTGCTGTTCAGCGGCCCGCCAGGTACCGGCAAGACCCTGCTGGCCAGCCGTCTGCCGGGCCTGCTGCCACCGTTGCAGGAAGACGAGGCCCTGGAAGTGGCGGCGATTCAATCGGTGACCAGCCACACGCCCCTGCGCCACTGGCCCCAACGGCCGTTTCGTCAGCCTCACCATTCGGCTTCGGGGGCGGCGCTGGTCGGGGGCGGCTCCAAACCTCAACCCGGAGAAATCACCCTGGCCCATCACGGCGTGCTGTTTCTCGATGAGCTACCGGAGTTCGATCGCAAGGTGCTGGAGGTCCTGCGCGAGCCCATGGAGTCCGGACAGATCATCATCTCCCGGGCCCGCGACCGAGTGCAGTTCCCGGCACGCTTCCAACTGGTCGCGGCGATGAACCCCTGCCCCTGTGGCTATCTTGGCGAACCCAGCGGACGCTGCCGCTGCACGCCGGAACAGATCCAGCGCTATCGCAACAAGTTGTCCGGCCCGCTGCTCGATCGCATCGACCTGCACCTGACCGTGGCCCGCGAAGCCACCGCCCTCAACCCCACGCCACAACCGGGCAACGACAGCGCCGGGGCCGCCGCTAAAGTCGCCCGGGCACGCCAGCTGCAAGGCCAGCGCCAGGGCTGTGCCAATGCCTTTCTCGACCTGCCCGGCCTGCGGCGCCATTGCCAGTTATCCACAGCCGACGAGCACTGGCTGGAAGCGGCCTGCGAACGCTTGAACCTGTCGTTGCGCGCCGCTCACCGCCTGCTCAAGGTGGCCAGGACCCTGGCCGATCTGGAGCAGGTGGCAAGCATCAGTCGCGACCATCTGGCCGAGGCGCTGCAGTATCGTCCCGGCGCCGATTGAAGGCTCACTCCTTGGACAGATCCACCAGCGGCGTTGGCCGCACTTCGGTCTGACGCCCCTGCTGGATCTGACTGACACGATTCAAGGCGTCGTCCACCGCGACCTTGTCCGCCAACAGGCTGTAGCGAATCTGAAACTCCCGCTGCTCCTTGGGACCAATAGTCGGCACCAAGTTCAATGGACGCTGATAACGACGGTTGTAGGAAAAACTGGTACCCGGCTCCAACCCGGTCACATAGCCCTGGCCCTGGGTGTCGGTGTTTTTCCACAGCGAAAACACCGGCAACTGCCGGGTGTTGAAGCCCAGCGATACGCCGAGACTACCCGCCTTGTTGTGCAGCACCGCCAGGGTCTCGCCCTGGGCATCGGCATAAGGCACCACGTTGTACACGGTTTCGTCATAGTCGCGGGTCGGGCCGCGGTAGGTCTGCCAGTCCCCCAGGTCGGCCTTGGCCTTGTCGTTGAACGGCGACACCTGCTTCACCGGCGCGGCGAATTTCGCCCCCTGTTCAAGAAACGGGGTGCTGAAGTTGCTGTGGTACAGCGCCTGATATTCCTTCGCATAGTCGCCGTTGTTGGTCAGGCGATCATTGAGGGTGAAGCGGGTGCTACCGGGCTCGGTGACCAGCTCGGTGGCCACGCTGAAGTCGACCTTCTTGAACGCCTGCTCCTTGAGCTCGCCTCGCAGATGAATCGCATAGGGCGGCTGCTCATCGATGTGCAGGGTGACCTTGCTGGCGGGAATATTCGCGGCGCGGCCATGCAGGGTCAGCAACTCGCCATTGTCCATGCCCGGGTGCCCGACCCACTCGTAACCGCAGCGGGTCACCAGCTCGTTGAACCCCTCCAGCCAGCCCAGGCCGCCCCGGCCGTTGAGCTCGATGAACGCCGGGTTGACCACCTCCTTGACGGGTGAGTCCCAGCCCAGGCGCACATCGCCCACCGACGCCTGCAACACGTTCATGCCCCGGGTCGGCACCACCGAAAGCTTCATCACACCATTGTCGATGTCGATGATGCTCACCCCTTCCTGGCGGCCGCCATGCAAGGTGCGCAAGGTCACGGAGAAGGGTTGCGCAGTCTTCAACCCCAACTGCTCACTGGTGATATGCAGGTTTTCAGCGGCCTTGTCGGTGTCGAGCAGCACATAGTCCCAGGCCATGGCGTGGGAGGCGGCGGTCAGCGCGCCGAGGGTGACCAGCAGTTTGAGGGATGTCATGGAAAGGATGCCTTTATTGGAGTTGTGCGATTTTTATAGCGCTGAAGAATCGTTTCAGCAAGCTACAAATCCGCGATTGACCGCACAACTCCGTCAGCGCCCGGCCATCCCTTTCAGCCTTCGAACCCCAGCAGCAGGCCTGCCACTTCCATGACCTCCTGCAACGCTGCCCGAGCAGATTCGGGGGAAGCTCGCAGCAGCAGGTCATCGGCGTAACCCATGGTCTGGGCAAACAGCTGCCGGGCCGCGCGCTGGGGGCTGGCGCAGTGAAACACCCCCGTCTCGACTCCATCGGCAATGATGCCTGCCAGCATTGCCTGCCACTGCCCATTGATTCTCAGGTAAGTCTCGGCCAGCTCGGCGTCGTGCATGGCTTCATCCCAGGCATCGAGCCACAAGGCCCAGCCGTCTTCGGCACAATCGGGCAGACAGTCACGGATGAATCCTTGCAAAGCGTCCATCGGCGCCGCACCGCGCAGGGGCCCGCCCAGCGCCTCCAGTTGTTCATTGGCGAAATGGACGAAAGCTTCGCGGCGCAACTCCTTCCAGTCACTGAAGTAGTGATAGACATGGCTGCGGGACAGGCCGGCATGCTCGGCCAGGTCCCGGGTGGAAACCTCGGCGAAACCCTTGCTGCGGAATAATTCCAGGGCGGCCTGGATGATCTGGTCTTTACGGTCGTTACGCGACATGGGCAATCGGGCCTCTTGGCGCCGAGATGGACGGCGCTTGCATTTTGAGCGATCGCTCAAAGATAATTGAGCAGTCGCTCAATATTAACTCCAATCATTCTTGTGGTGCACTCATGCCCGCCGTCACCCCACTCATTGCCGTGGATCCCAAGCAGAAAATCGGCCAACAGTCCGCCGGCCAGACCCTCAAGGCCATCGCCAGGGCCTACCCGGGCAAGCTGTTCGGCACCTTGTCCCTGGTGGCCCTGGAGAACGCCCTGTTGCTGGCCTATCCGCTGTTCGCCGGCTTCGCGGTGGACTCGATCCTGCGCGGCGACAACGCCCATGCGCTGGTCTACGCCCTGGTGGTGCTGGGCTTCTGGGTAGTGGGCGCGGCGCGGCGGGCAGTGGACACCCGCACCTTCACGCGCATCTACGCGGATCTGGCGGTACCGGTGATCCTCAATCAGCGCCTGCAACAGCAGGACACATCAACCGCTGCGGCGCGGGTGGTGCTGGCCCGGGAGTTCGTCGACTTCTTCGAAAAGCACGTGCCGACCATCGCCACGGCCCTGGTGTCGATCGTCGGCGCCGCGGTGATGCTGCTGGTGATCGAACCCTGGATCGGCCTCGCCTGCCTCGCGGCGCTGTTGTTGTGCGTGACCCTGCTGCCGCGCTTTGCCCGACGCAACCAGCAACTGCACGAACGCCTGAACAACCGGCTGGAAAAGGAAGTCGGCCTGGTGGCCAAGGTCGGTGCCGTCTCGCTACAGCGCCACTATCGCCTGCTGTCGCGGCTGCGCATCGGCCTCTCGGACCGGGAAGCGACAGCCTATCTCTTGCTTGGCGCGGTCGCGGCGCTGTTGTTCGTCATCGCCATCAGCCAGCTGGCGCTGGCGCCCGAGGTCAAGGCCGGCCACGTGTATGCGGTGATGACCTACCTGTGGACCTTCGTCAGCAGCGTCGATGAGGCACCCACCATGGTCGACCAGCTGGCGCGCCTGCGGGATATCGGCAAGCGCGTGGATCCGGGGCTCGCCGAGTCCGCCGAGCCTCGGTAAGACTCGACGCCCGACTCAGCGGAAGCGGTCGACCTCCTGGCGCAGGTCAGCGGCCAGGGTTTCCAGCTCACGGGCGGTGAGCGCCAGGTTGGACACCACTTCACGCTGCTCGCTGTTGGCCTGGGCAATGCTTTGCAGGTTGCTGCTGAGCACCGTGGCAGTGCTGCTCTGTTCCTGAGTCGCGGTGGTGATGGCAGCGAACTGCTCGCCGGCGCTGCGGCTTTGCTCGTCGATCAGGGCCAGGGCCGAGGCGACATTGGCGTTGCGCGACAAGCCTTCCTGCATCAAGCGGTTGCCCTGTTCCATGGTTTCGATGGCGTTGCCGGTTTCCTGCTGGATGCTGTTGATCATCTGCGAGATTTCATCAGTGGCCTCGCGGGTGCGCGACGCCAGGTTGCGCACCTCATCGGCGACCACGGCAAAGCCGCGCCCCTGCTCGCCGGCACGCGCGGCCTCGATGGCAGCGTTGAGGGCCAGCAGGTTGGTCTGATCGGCAATGGCGGTGATCACCCCGACAATCCCGCCAATCTCCTGGGAGCGCTGGCCCAGGGTATTGATCACCGTGGCCGTGCTGTTGAGGGCCCCGGCAATCTGCTCCAGGGACGCCGAAGCCTGCTGCATGGATTCGAGGCCGATATGGGTCTGCTCGGCGTTGTCCTGAGCCAGACGCTGGGTGCTGCCCATGTTGTCGGCAATGTTCAGTGAAGTGGCGCTGAACTCCTCCACCGCCCCGGCCATGCTGGTGATCTCGCCGGACTGTTGCTCCATGCCTTCATAGGCGCCGCTGGACAGACCGGACAAGGCCTGGGCCCGGCCATTGACCTCGGCGGCGGAACGGCGAATGTGCTCGACCATGGTCGACAGGGCTTCGCCCATCTGGTTGAAGCTGCGGGCCAGCTGGCCGATTTCGTCGTGGCTGGAGACATTCAGCCGCGCGCTCAGGTCGCCGCCGCCCAGAGCCTGGGCCTGGCGCACCAGATCGCTCAAGGGCGCCAGCTTGCTGCGCAGCAGCCAGACCGTGGCCCCCACCGCCAGCAGCATCGCCAGCAGGCTGCCGATCACCAGGCGAAGCCCCACGCTCCAGGTCACCGCGCGGATCTCGGCCTTGGGCATGCTGGCCACCACCGACCAGGGGCCACCGGCAAAAGGTACCGCCAGGCTGTAGAAATCCTCGCCCTGATCGCTCCAGAAGCGGCCCTTGCCCGGCTCCTTCGCCGCAGTGGCCATGACCTGCGCGGCCTGATCCAGATCCTGCACACCGGCCGGCGGCACCAGCCATTTGTTCTGCTCGTCCAGCAGGGCCAGGGAACCGCTCTGGCCGATGCGAAAACGCTTGAGATTGGCGAACTGGGCATTCTGCGCATCGGTGTAGTCGAAACCGACGAACAGTACCGCGATGACCTTGCCGGCATGATCCATGACCGGGGTG
Source organism: Pseudomonas sp. TKO26 (assembly GCF_003225665.1). Lineage (NCBI taxonomy): Bacteria > Pseudomonadati > Pseudomonadota > Gammaproteobacteria > Pseudomonadales > Pseudomonadaceae > Pseudomonas > Pseudomonas sp. TKO26. The sequence continues at coordinate 42,855 of NZ_QKLN01000036.1, read as the reverse complement.
TACTGGGTCATGTAGAAGCGTTCGAAGAGCAAGGCGCGACCGACATAGCCCTGGCCCGCCATGAGTTTCTGATAGGCCGGGTGGGCATGATCGAGCAAGGTGCCGATGGCCCGGCTGCCGTCCTGCTTGCTCAAGGAGGTGCTGACCCGGATGAAGTCATCGCCGCTGCGCACGAACAGGGTCGCCACCCCGGCGGTCATCTGCTTGAACTCGTCCACTTCCTCGAAGTTGTTGTTGAGCACCACATCCCCCAACTGCAGGCCCGGAGTCTGGACCCCGGCCACGCTCACCGGTTGCTCGGGATGCAGGCTCAGACCGCTGCTGAAGCGGTTTTCGAACAGGCCGCTGAGGCGTTGGGTGCTCTCGCGCAGGCTGCCGTGGAAGGTGTTGAGCTGGTCGGCCAGCAGACGCGCTTCACTGGCCAGATGCTCCTCCCGCGTATCGAGGTTCGCCGAATCCAGCGAGCGCAGGGCAAACAGAGTGCTGCCGCTGATCACCAGGGCAAGTATCAGGGCAAGGGCAAGCCCTAGCTGAGAGGCTATCCGGGCACGGGGTTGGGACATGATGGCTCCTTGCCGAGAAGGCGGATCATCCTGATCGGTCAGCACGCTCGGCGGTAATAATTCTAGGATTTTTAGTAATTTAGGACCTTCCTGAACGCTGGTTCCATAACCCAAGGCTTCGGCGGAGCTCGTCGATACTTGAGCGGATTGCAAGGATATCTGCCCGTGCCCGCCGGCCAGGCACTGCATCGTTTCAGCCGAGGCGCTCTACCTCGGGCAATTGCATGGCCTGGACCTCGCCCTGGAGAAAATCGCTGAGACGCCGCAAACGTTCACCCCCGGGCCGGGTCTTGGGCCATACCAGATAGTAATTCAGGCCACTGGCCACCGCTGTCGGCCAGGGCAGGCTCAGGCGGCCCTGGGCCACATCCTCGGCCACCATCAGCAAATCGCCCATGGACACGCCATAGCCCCGCGCCGCCGCGATCATCCCCAGCTCCAGGGTGTCGAACACCTGCCCGCCCTTGAGCGACACCTGATCGGTAAGCCCCATGTGCTCCAGCCAGCTGCGCCAGTCACGGCGGTCCGGCGTGGGGTGCAAGAGCTCGGTGGCGGCCAGCCGCGCCACATCCCAGGGCTGGTCGTTGAGCAGGTTCGGCGCCCCCACCGGGATCAACAGCTCGGGGAACAGGTAGCTGGCTTCCCAGTCCGGAGGAAAGTGGCCATTGCTCAGCAACACCGCGCAGTCGAAGGGTTCCTGATTGAAATCCACCGAGTCCACGTCCATCCAGGCACTGGTGAGCTGTACCTCGTTGCCCGGCTGCAGGTGGCGGAAGCGGCTGAGCCGTGCCAGCAGCCAGCGCATGGTCAGGGTCGAGGGCGCCTTCATGCGCAGGATGTCGTCTTCGGCCCGCAAGGTATTGCAGGCCCGCTCCAGGGCGCCAAAGCCTTCGCGGATCCCCGGCAGCAGCAGGCGTGCCGCCTCGGTCAGTTGCAGGTTGCGCCCGCTGCGCTGGAACAGCCGACAGGCGAAGTGATCCTCCAGGGTACGGATATGCCGGCTGACCGCGCTTTGGGTAATCGACAGTTCTTCGGCGGCACGGGTGAACGAGCTGTGGCGTGCCGCCGCTTCAAAGGCACGCAAGGCATACAGAGGAGGCAAACGACGAGACATGGATGTGCTCCGGAAAACACCAGCGCGCCAGGCTGGCAGAAAATGGCTTCGCATGAGTTTTTATCATGCCAGCAAGTATTTTTATCCTTTTGTGCTATGCGCTGTAAGCGCCGAGAATCAGCGCTCTCCCCGAATTTTCAAGAATCGAGCCTGATGACCATGCAGCATCCAGCACGCACCGAACTCTGGGCCATCCTGCGGTTGGCGGGGCCGTTGATCGCCTCGCAACTGGCGCACATGCTGATGGTCCTCACCGACACCCTGATGATGGCCCGCATCAGCCCGCAAGCCTTGGCAGGCGGCGGCCTGGGGGCGGCCAGCTATTCCTTTGTGTCGATTTTCTGCATCGGCGTGATTGCCGCGGTGGGCACCCTGGTGGCGATTCGTCAGGGCGCCGGTGACATCGAGGGCGCCGCTCGTCTGACCCAGGCCGGCCTGTGGCTGGCCTGGATCATGGCCCTGGTGGCGGGACTGCTGCTGTGGAACCTCAAACCGCTGTTGTTGCTGTTCGGTCAGACCCCGAGCAACGTCCAGGCTGCCGGCCAGTTCCTGCTGATCCTGCCATTCGCCCTGCCCGGCTACCTGAGTTTCATGGCCCTGCGCGGTTTTACCAGCGCCATCGGCCGGGCCACCCCGGTGATGGTCATCAGCCTGGCGGGGACGGTGGCCAACTTCCTGCTCAACTATGCATTGATCACCGGCATGTTCGGCCTGCCGAAACTGGGATTGGTGGGGATCGGCCTGGTGACCGCCATCGTCGCCAACTGCATGGCCCTGGCCCTGGCCTGGCACATCAAGCGCCATCCGGCCTATGCCGCCTACCCGCTGCGCCGGGGCCTGGCCCGCTTGAATACCCAGTACCTGCGGGAGCTGTGGCGCCTGGGCCTGCCCATTGGCGGCACCTATGCCGTGGAGGTCGGGTTGTTCGCCTTCGCTGCGCTGTGCATGGGCACCATGGGCAGCACCCAGTTGGCGGCGCACCAGATCGCCCTGCAGATCGTGTCAGTGGCGTTCATGGTGCCGGCGGGCATCTCCTACGCCATCACCATGCGCATCGGCCAGCATTACGGTGCCGGGCAACTGCCCGATGCGCGGCTGGCCGGGCGGGTGGGCATCGCCTTCGGCGCGGTGGCGATGCTCGGGTTCGCCATGGTCTTCTGGCTGCTGCCCAACCAGTTGATCGGACTGTTCCTCGACCACAACGACCCGGCATTCGCCGAGGTGATCCGGCTGGCGGTGAGTCTGCTGGCGGTGGCGGCCTGGTTCGAGCTGTTCGACGGCACCCAGACCATCGCCATGGGCGCGATTCGCGGCCTCAAGGACGCCAAGACCACCTTCCTGGTGGGGTTGGGCTGCTACTGGCTGATCGGCGCGCCTGCGGCCTGGCTGATGGCCTTTACCCTGGCCTGGGGACCGACCGGTGTCTGGTGGGGCCTGGCCCTGGGCCTGGCCTGTGCGGCCATTAGCCTGACCCTGGCGTTCGAATGGCGGATGCACCGCATGATCAAGCGCGAGCCCCAAGTCGCGACCGTGAGCCTGTCGGCCGGCGCGACGGAGTGACAGGCGCCGCTCACCGTCGGCCACGGCGGTGAGCGGCGTCTCAGGCGCTGCCGTCCTGCAACGACTGCAGGCTGCTGCCGAAGGTCAGGTAATCCATCAGTTGCGCCAGGGGCAACGGCTTGCTGATCAGGTAGCCCTGGACCTGATCGCAGCCAAAGCCCCGCAGCAACGCCAGTTGCTCTGCGGTTTCCACGCCTTCGGCCACCACATCCAGGTTGAGGTTGTGGGCCAGGTTGATCATGGCGTGCACCAGCTTGCGGTTCTCCTCCCGCTGCTCCATGCCGCCGACAAAGCTCCGGTCGACCTTGAGCAGGGTGATCGGCAGGCTGTTGAGGTGAACGAAAGAGGAGAACCCGGTGCCGAAGTCGTCCAGGGAAAAACGCACCCCCAGGCGCCCGAGGGCATCCATGGTCTGTTTCACCAAGTCACTGCGGCGCATCACGGCGGTTTCCGTCAGCTCGAACTCCAGCCACTGGGCCTCGACGCCGCGCTCGGCAATCAGCCGGCTCAGGGTCGAGAGCAACTGACTGTCCTGGAACTGGCGGAACGACAGGTTGACCGCCATGTGCAGCGGCGGCAGCCCGCGCTCGCGCAGGGCCTGCATGTCCCGCAGGGCACGGGAAATCACCCAGTAGCCCAGGGGCACGATCAGCCCGCTCTGCTCGGCCAGGGGCACGAACTCGCTGGGGGGCAGTAAGCCGCGCTCGCCGTGGCGCCAGCGCACCAGGGCTTCGAGGCCGACGATCTTGCCATCGTGCAGGTTCAACCGGGGCTGGTAATGCAGCTCCAGTTCGTCACGGCGCAAGGCCCGGCGCAGTTCGCTTTCCAGGTCGGCGAGGCTGCGGGCGTTGCGGTTGATCCGCTCGTTGAAGATATGAAAGGTGCAGCCCTGGGTGCTCTTGGCCTGCTGCATGGCGATATGCGCATGCCACATCAACGGGTCGGCGCCGGCATTGGCCCGGGCATGGGCAATTCCCAGGCTGCAGCCGATCAACAGGCTTTCACCGTCGACCCAGTAGGGCTCGGCCATGGCTTCGGTGATGCGTTCGGCCATCCACTCGGCACGCTGGGGCGCGCGGCGGGTGTCGATGAGCAAGGCGAATTCGTCGCTGCCCAGGCGGGCCAGTTGATCTCCGGCCTCCAATTGGCTCTTGAGCCGCGAAACCACCTGCAGGATCAGGCGGTCGCCGGCCTGATGACCGAGGGCGTCGTTGGCGTGGCGAAAGTTGTCCAGGTCCAGATGGCCCAGGGCCAGGCCGCGACCGTCGTTTTCCGCCAGACGCGCAGCCAGCAGGGTCTGGAAGCCCTGGCGGTTGGCGATGCCGGTCAGGGGGTCCTGCTCGGCCAGGCGCTGCAGGGTCGTTTCCAGCACGCCGCGTTCGCGCACGTGGCGCAGGCAACGGCGCAAGGCATCGGTGCTCAGGCAGGAACCCACCAACCAGTCGCTGACGCCCACCGGGGCCACTTCGGGCTCCTGGTCCAGCAACAGGATGGTCGGCAGGCTGCAACGCCCGGGACCGGGCTGCAGTTGCGCAATGGTCAACAGGACCGCATGGCGATCGTCTTCAAACAAACGGCTGACCGACTCCCAGTTGGGAGCACTGATCAATACCACCGAGTCTCCCAACGGAGCGACACACTCACGCAACAACGCTGTCCACACAGGCTCTTCGGCCAGTAGCAGCAAACGCAAGGGTTCGACAGGCTTAGACAAGCTAGCTCCCTAGACTCTGCAAAATAAGTTGGCGGCGGGCATTATGGCGCGCAAATAAGCAATAACAAATGATATTGATTATCATGCGCAATTTCTTGTACCGCTCTAACTCGAACATTAGGCGCATATTCAGCGAGCATCCTGAGGGAAAGTATCAAAACCGGCAAATTTAGATCGCGTTATGCGTCACAAGTCGGAGACAGCAGCAGAATCCGTCCAGCCTGTTAAAATGCCCGCCCTTTTCGCAACCGATCTCCTTTTACTGTCATGTCCCGACTCAATCCCCGGCAGCAAGAAGCCGTGAACTATGTCGGCGGCCCTCTTTTGGTGCTCGCCGGTGCTGGCTCCGGCAAGACCAGCGTGATCACCCGCAAGATTGCCCACCTGATCCAGAACTGCGGTATCCGCGCCCAGTACATCGTCGCCATGACCTTTACCAACAAGGCCGCGCGAGAAATGAAGGAACGGGTCGGCACCCTGCTGCGCGCCGGCGAAGGCCGCGGCCTGACGGTGTCGACCTTCCACAACCTGGGCCTGAACATCATCCGCAAGGAGCATGCGCGGCTGGGCTACAAACCGGGCTTCTCGATCTTCGACGAAACCGACGTCAAGGCCCTGATGACCGACATCATGCAGAAGGAGTATTCCGGGGACGACGGCGTCGACGAGATCAAGAACATGATCGGCGCGTGGAAGAACGACCTGATCCTGCCGGCCCAAGCCCTGGAAAATGCCCGCAACCCCAAGGAACAGACCGCGGCCATCGTCTACACCCACTACCAGCGCACGCTCAAGGCGTTCAACGCGGTGGACTTCGACGACCTGATCCTGCTGCCGGTGAAGCTGTTCGAAGAACACGCCGACATCCTGGAAAAATGGCAGAACAAGGTGCGCTACCTGCTGGTGGACGAATACCAGGACACCAACGCCAGCCAGTACCTGCTGGTGAAAATGCTCATCGGCAAGCGCAACCAGTTCACCGTGGTGGGCGACGACGACCAGTCGATCTACGCCTGGCGCGGCGCGCGGCCGGAAAACCTGATGCTGCTCAAGGAGGACTACCCGTCCCTGAAAGTGGTGATGCTGGAGCAGAACTACCGCTCCACCAGCCGCATCCTGCGCTGCGCCAACGTGCTGATCTCGAACAATCCCCACGAGTTCGAAAAACAGCTGTGGAGCGAAATGGGCCACGGCGACGAGATCCGCGTGATCCGCTGCCGCAACGAAGATGCCGAGGCCGAGCGAGTGGCCATGGAGATCCTCAGCCTGCACCTGCGCACCGACCGGCCCTACAGCGATTTCGCCATTCTTTACCGGGGCAACTACCAGGCCAAGCTGATCGAACTCAAGCTACAGCACCATCAGGTGCCCTATCGCCTGTCCGGCGGCAACAGCTTCTTCGGACGCCAGGAAGTCAAGGACCTGATGGCCTACTTCCGCCTGATCGTGAACCCGGACGATGACAACGCCTTCCTGCGGGTGATCAACGTGCCGCGCCGGGAAATCGGCTCCACGACCCTGGAAAAACTCGGCAACTACGCCACCGAGCGCAAGATCTCGATGTATGCCGCCACCGATGAGATCGGCCTGGGCGAACACCTGGACAGCCGCTTCACCGATCGCCTGGCGCGCTTCAAGCGCTTCATGGACCGGGTCCGTGAACAATGCGCCGGCGAAGACCCGATCTCCGCCCTGCGCAGCATGGTCATGGACATCGACTACGAGAACTGGCTGCGCACCAACAGCTCCAGCGACAAGGCCGCGGACTACCGGATGGGCAACGTCTGGTTCCTGATCGAGGCCCTGAAGAACACCCTGGAAAAAGACGAAGACGGCGAAATGACCGTCGAGGACGCCATCGGCAAGCTGGTCCTGCGGGACATGCTGGAACGCCAGCAGGAAGAGGAAGAAGGCGCCGAGGGTGTTCAGATGATGACCTTGCATGCCTCCAAGGGCCTGGAATTTCCCTACGTGTTCATCATGGGCATGGAAGAGGAAATCCTTCCCCACCGCTCCAGCATCGAAGCCGACACCATCGAGGAAGAACGGCGCCTGGCCTACGTGGGCATCACCCGCGCGCGCCAGACCCTGGCCTTCACCTTTGCCGCCAAGCGCAAGCAGTACGGTGAAATCATCGACTGCGCGCCCAGCCGCTTCCTCGATGAACTGCCCCCGGACGATCTCGCCTGGGAAGGCAACGACGACACGCCGACCGAAGTCAAAGCCGTTCGCGGCAATAGCGCTTTGGCGGATATACGCGCGATGTTAAAGCGCTAAAATCGACTATTTTTAACTGACCTTTGGCGCAACAGGCGCTATTTGAGGAAGCTCCGTGGAAGCACTGCACAAGAAAATTCGCGAAGAAGGCATCGTGCTTTCCGATCAAGTACTGAAAGTCGACGCCTTTCTGAACCATCAGATCGATCCGCAGTTGATGAAGCTGATCGGCGACGAATTCGCCACGCTGTTCAAGGATTCGGGCATCACCAAGATCGTCACCATCGAAGCCTCGGGGATTGCCCCGGCCATCATGACCGGCCTCAATCTGGGCGTACCGGTGATCTTCGCCCGCAAGCACCAGTCCCTGACCCTGACCGAGAACCTGCTGTCGGCCACCGTGTACTCCTTCACCAAACAGGTGGAAAGCACCGTGGCCATCTCGCCGCGGCACCTGACCAGCAGCGACCGCGTGCTGATCATCGACGACTTCCTGGCCAACGGTAAGGCGTCCCAGGCGCTGATCTCGATCATCAAGCAGGCTGGCGCCACCGTGGCCGGCCTGGGCATCGTGATCGAGAAGTCCTTCCAGGGTGGCCGCGCCGAACTGGACGCCCAGGGCTACCGCGTGGAATCCCTGGCCCGGGTCAAATCCCTGGCTGGCGGCGTGGTCACCTTCATCGAATAACCCCACCCGCAGGAGCTGGCTTGTGTAGGAGCTGGCTTGCCAGCGAAGGAGCCCTTCAGAGCAATGCAAGACTTGATGGCCCATTCGCCGGCAAGCCGGCTCCTACGACAACGTGGGTGCCGTGGCCTGCAGCCCTGCCAGCAGGAACCGCTGATACAGCTCCTCCCGCAGTCCATCGGGCTGCTCCAGCCCCATGCGTTCAAGGTGCGCTGCAAATGCCTCAGGTTCCGGTGCATCGAGAGCCGCCTTGCCCAGTTCGAGGATCTCGCTGAGCTTGAACTTGCTCTTGAGCCAGTTCAGCGCCCGCAACAGATCACGCTCCTCGTCGCTGAAGTCGCTGCCCAGCGGATACTCCGGGAACAGCTGGTGGTGACGCGCCTGAATCCTCTGCAGACGCTGTGGGCTGTTGTCGGTAAAACGCGGATCCAGGCAAAAATCCTTCGGCAGCTTGCCGGCTTTCTGCGCCTGCTCCAGCAACCCGGGCTGAAAGCGTGAATCGCTGATATTGAGCAGCGCCTCGATCACCTGCGCATCCGTCCTGCCCCGCAGATCGGCGATGCCGTACTCGGTGATCACGATGTCCCGCAGATGCCGGGGAATGGTGCAGTGCCCGTACTCCCAGACGATGTTGGAGCTCACCTCCCCACCCGACTCGCGCCAGCTGCGCAGGATCAGCACCGAACGGGCATCCGCCAGGGCATGGCCCTGGGCAACGAAGTTGTATTGCCCGCCGACACCGCTCAGCACCTTCCCGCCCTGCAACTGATCGGACACGGCGGCGCCCATCAGGGTCATGGTGAAGGCACTGTTGATAAACCGCGCATCGCGGCGTTGCAGGCGCTTGAGCTCTTCATCGCCATACAGCTCGTTGATGAAACTGATGGCGGTCATGTTGAACTCCGCCAGCTTGGGCTTGGGCAGCTCTCGCAGACGCTGATAGAAACTGTGCGGCCCGAGGAAGAATCCGCCGTGGATCGAAACCCCGCCAGGCGCCCCAAGGTCCAGGGTGCCGGCGTTGGCTTGCCGTTGCAGCTCCAGCGTCGGGTAGACCTTGCGCCGCACAATCCCGGCATCCGCCAGGGCCAGCAGGCCATTGACGAACATTTCACTGCAACCATAGAGCCCCTGGGCAAAGGGCTGGACGCCGCCTTCGCGGTCGATCAGTGCCTGCCAATGATCCACCTGCAGATCCGCCAGCAGGGCGCGATACCCCTGGTTGTCGGCCTGCCGCGCCAGCAAGGCTGCGGTCAGCGCGTCACCCATGGAGCCAATGCCGATCTGCAAGGTGCCGCCGTCGCGCACCAGGGTGCTGGCATGCAGGCCGATGCAGTGATCCTGGACGCTCACCGGCATGTTCGGCGTGGAGAACAGGGTGCTGCGCTCCTCCTCGTCGATCAGCAGGTCGAGGTCCGCGGCGTCGATTTCGCAGTCCCCCGGCATGTAAGGCAGGTCGCTGTGGACCTGGCCGAGGATCAGGATGGTTTCCCCCGCCGCACGGCGCTTGGCAATCATCGGCAGCAGGTCGAGGGTGATGTCCGGGTTGCAGCTCAGGCTCAAGCGTTCGGGGTGCTGCGGATCACGGGCCAGCAGTTGCGCCACCAGGTTCAGGCCGGCGGCATTGATGTCGCGGGCGGCGTGGCTGTAGTTGCTGCTGACGTAATCTTGCTGCGCCGGGTCGCTGTGCAAAAGGCTGCCGGGCTGCATGAAGAACTGCTGGACCCGAACGTTCGCCGGCAGGCTGTCGCGACGCAGGTCGGCGAGAAAGTCCAGTTCCGGGTAGTCGCCGAACACCCGCTCGACAAAAGGCTCGAGAAAGCGCTTCTGCAAACCATCGCCCAGGGATGGCCGGCCCAGGCTCAGGGCGGTGTAGATCGTCAGTTGGCGTTCCGGCAACCGGGCAATGCGCCGGTACAGGGCGTTGACGAAGCGATTGGGTTTGCCCAGCCCCAGGGGCATGCCCAGGTGAATGTGTGGCGGCAAACGGGCAAGCACTTCATCCACCGCATGCTCGATAGAACAGGATTGCAGCATCTGACCCTCCAGGGACTGTCCATGTGTTGAGGTTGGACCGAGCTTGCCGGGAGTTTGCTGCATTGAACAGTGCGTCGAGCGAATTGCGCCCACAAAAAAGCCGCTCGTAAGCGGCTTTTTCGCTGAAGATGGCGGCTTATTTCAGACCGGACATCTTCTGGATTGCACCTTTGAGCTCGTCATCGGAGCAATCGGCGCAGGTGCCTTTAGGCGGCATGGCGTTGATCCCGGTGATGGCCTTGGCCAGGATGCCGTCGAGGCCGCCCTGGTGATCGGCGCGCTCTTTCCAGGCCGCGGTGTCACCGATTTTCGGTGCGCCCAACAGGCCAGTGCCGTGGCAGGCGTTGCAGTGCTTGGCAATCACGTCATCCGGGGACTTCGCGCCACCACCACCGCCCGCAGAGGCGGCCACTTCCATACCCTTGCATTCCTGCCCCTGGACGCAGACCTGGCCGACAGGCTCAAGACGCTTGGCAATGTCGTCATTAGTCGCAGCTTGAGCGCTGACTGCCCAAAGGGCCAATACGGTTGCTGGTGCGGCCAGCATTTTCATAATTAGGTTCACGCGTACACCCTCAATGGTGGCTAGTCACGCCTGCGGCCACGGTTTCGCAGGCGGGCGAAAGTATAACGGTTAGCCCGCCACACTGAAACAACCCCAAAGTCGAAGGGGTCTTATTCGCGGCAAAATGTCGCTGGGGCTTTGTGGCAAGCCTTGCAGGACGCCCCTTGAGCTAGAAGTTCGCCGGAGTGGCTGCGCTGATTAGTCGCGCCGGAACATCGAACGGATTACGGAAACGATGTGGCTTCGTACTCTCAAAGTAGTAGCTGTCACCGGCTTCGAGGACAAAAGTTTCCAGCCCTACCACCAGCTCCAGGCGGCCTTCGAGAAGAATGCCGGTTTCCTCGCCGTCGTGGGTGAGCATCTCTTCGCCGGTGTCGGCACCCGGCGGATAGATTTCATTGAGGAAGGCGATGGCGCGGCTCGGATGAGCCCGACCCACCAGCTTCATGGTGACCGCGCCATCGGAGATGTCGATCAGTTCATGAGCCTTGTAGACGATCTGAGAAGGCGTTTCCTGGAGGATTTCCTCGGAAAAGAATTCGACCATGGACATGGGAATGCCACCCAGCACCTTTCGCAGCGAGCTGATCGAAGGACTGACGCTGTTCTTTTCGATCATTGAAATGGTGCTGTTGGTGACGCCCGCACGCTTGGCGAGCTCACGCTGGGAAAGACCTTTCAGTTTACGGATGGATTGCAGTCGTTCACCGACGTCCAATGCGGCAGCCTCCTAGGCGGGAATCAGGCGTTGTTGTAATTGAGCGTTATCATGGCGACAGCGTTCAGTATTTACAACACTTGCTCCCGATTCCCCCAAAGGCAGGCGACTTTCGGTACAGGCCGCGTAATCTCAGCCTTCGCAGTACACCAGGGGCACCCGGCGCAGGTTGCAGAACAGCTGATAAGGAATGGTTTCGGCAGCCAGCGCGACCTCGCTGGCAAGGATGTTCTTGCCCCACAATTCCACCCTGGAACCCAGCCCGGCCTGTGGCACATCCGTCAGGTCGACACACAGCATGTCCATGGAGACGCGGCCCAGCAGGCGGCTGCGCTGGCCCTCCACCAGCACCGGAGTGCCGGTCGGCGCATGCCGCGGATAGCCGTCGGCGTAGCCCATGGCGACCACGCCGATGCGCATCGGCTTGTCGGTGACGAACTTGGCGCCGTAGCCCACCGGCTCGCCGGCGGGCAGCTCACGCACGCAGATCACCTTGGATTCCAGGGTCATGACCGGCTGCAGCCGCTCGGCCACGGAGTTGTTTTCTTCGAACGGCGTGGCGCCATAAAGCATGATGCCGGGACGCACCCAGTCACTGGGCACGCTCGGCCAGCCCATGACCGCCGGCGAGTTGCGCAAGCTGATTTCAGCCCCCAGCCCCTGTCGAGCCGCTTCGAATACCGCGACCTGCTCGCTGCTGCGCGGGCAGTCCAGCTCGTCAGCGCGGGCAAAGTGGCTCATCAGCACGATCTTCTCGACCTTGCCGCTGGCCAGCAGGCGCTGGTAGGCGCCCTGATAGTCCTTGGGATGCAGACCGACCCGGTGCATGCCCGAATCCAGCTTGAGCCAGACCGTCAGCGGCTTGGCCACGGCGGCCTGCTCGATCGCTTCCAGCTGCCACAGGGAATGCACCACGCACCACAAATCATGCTCGACGATCAGCGCCAACTCGGAGGCTTCGAAGAAACCTTCCAGCAGCAGGATCGGCGCACCAATACCGGCGGCGCGCAGTTCCAGGGCCTCTTCGATGCAGGCCACGGCAAAGCCGTCGGCCTCGCCCTCCAGTGCCTGGGCGCAACGCACAGCGCCATGACCGTAGGCATCGGCCTTGATCACCGCAAGGGCGCGGACACCCGAGACTTCACGGGCCAGTTGGTAGTTGTGACGCAGGGCTTGGAGATCGATCAGGGCACGGGCAGGACGCATGGCGGCAGACTTCTAGGCGGTCATGGGGGAATAAAAAACCGGTGCTGGATGACGGTGAACGCCACCGGCACCGGGAGAGGGATCTTATCGTTTAAGGCAGAGCGGCGACGACCGACAGCTCAACCAGGATTTCCGGCTCACAGAGCTTGGCTTCGACGGTGGCCCGGGCCGGTGCCACGCCTTTTGGCAGCCACTGGTCCCAGACACTGTTCATGCCGGCGAAGTGGGCATCGATGTCCTTCAGGTAGATGGTCACCGACAGCAGCTTGCTCTTGTCGGTGCCCGCCAGATCCAGCAGACGCTCGATGTTGGCCAGGGTTTCCCGGGTTTGCTGTTCGATCCCGGCACTCATGTCATCGCCGACCTGCCCGGACAGATACACCGTACCGCTGTGAGCGACGATCTGACTCATGCGCTCATTGGTGAGCTGGCGCTGGATTGACATGTTTAGCTGACTCCTGAGGGTTGCCATAACGGGAAATATCGAGGCCTTCGGCGCTGATCTGCGGCTTTTTCTTGGCCATCAGATCCGCCAGCAAACGACCGGAACCGCAAGCCATGGTCCAGCCAAGGGTGCCGTGACCGGTGTTGAGGAACAGGTTCTTGAACGGCGTCGCGCCAACAATCGGCGTGCCGTCTGGCGTGGTCGGACGCAGGCCGGTCCAGAAACTGGCCTCGGCCAGATTGCCGCCCTGAGGATAGAGATCGTTGACGATCATCTCCAGCGTTTCACGCCGGCGCGGGTTCAGCGACAGGTCAAAACCGGCGATCTCAGCCATACCGCCAACACGGATGCGGTTGTCGAAACGGGTGATCGCGACCTTGTAGGTCTCGTCGAGGATGGTCGAAGTCGGGGCCATGGCCGGATTGGTGATCGGCACGGTCAGGGAGTACCCCTTGAGCGGGTACACCGGAGCCTTGATGCCCAGCGGCTTGAGCAGTTGCGGCGAGTAGCTGCCCAGGGCCAGCACGTAGCGATCGGCGGTTTCCAGCTTGCCGTCGATCCACACGCCGTTGATCCGGTCACCGGCGAAGTCGAGGCGCTGGATGTCCTGGCCAAAACGGAATTCCACACCCAGTTTGGCGGCCATTTCCGCCAGGCGCGTGGTGAAGATCTGGCAGTCGCCGGTCTGGTCGTTGGGCAGGCGCAGAGCGCCGGCGAGGATGTCGGTGACGCTGGCCAGGGCCGGTTCGACCCGGGCAATGCCGTCACGATCCAGCAACTCGAACGGCACGCCGGACTCCTTGAGCACGGCGATGTCCTTGGCTGCGCCATCCAGTTGCGCCTGGGTACGGAACAGCTGGGTGGTGCCCAGGCTGCGGCCTTCGTAGGCGATGCCGGTTTCCGCCCGCAGTTCGTCGAGGCAGTCGCGACTGTACTCGGACAGACGCACCATGCGCTCCTTGTTCACGGCATAGCGGCTGGCAGTGCAGTTGCGCAGCATCTGCGCCATCCACAGGTATTGATCGATATCGGCGGTGGCCTTGATCGCCAGCGGCGCGTGGCGTTGCAACAGCCACTTGATGGCCTTGAGCGGCACGCCCGGGGCAGCCCAGGGCGAGGCATAGCCAGGCGATACCTGACCGGCGTTGGCGAAACTGGTTTCCATGGCTGCAGCCGGCTGGCGGTCCACCACTGTCACTTCAAACCCGGCCCGGGCCAGGTAATAGGCACTGGTAGTTCCGATAACGCCACTGCCCAAGACCAGAACGCGCATTTTCATTTCCCTCATCGCGGCATGACCGCTGACGTTTGTTATTCAGAGCAAAGATGAGCGCAGTGTAAGAAACAATGAGCAGTGATTTTCACTATATAACCGCCTATATTTGGCGAGAATTCTCGGCAATATGGCTTTTCACGGAGGGGCATCCCCTATGCGCACCAATCATCAGACCCGTCGTGCCCTGGACAAGATAGATCGCAATATCCTGCGGATTCTCCAGGCCGATGGGCGCATTTCCTTCACCGAGCTGGGAGAGCGGGTCGGACTGTCCACGACCCCCTGCACCGAGCGCGTACGCCGCCTGGAGCGCGAGGGAATCATCATGGGCTACAACGCCCGGCTCAATCCGCAGCACCTCAAGGGCAGCCTGCTGGTGTTTGTCGAGATCAGCCTGGACTACAAGTCCGGCGATACCTTCGAGGAATTTCGCCGAGCGGTGCTGAAGCTGCCCCACGTGCTGGAGTGCCATCTGGTGTCCGGCGACTTCGACTACCTGGTCAAGGCGCGGATCTCGGAGATGGCGTCCTATCGCAAGCTGCTGGGGGACATCCTGCTCAAGCTGCCCCACGTGCGGGAATCCAAGAGCTACATCGTCATGGAAGAAGTGAAGGAAAGCCTGAGCCTGCCGATTCCGGATTGAGTCGAGGCGGAGCCAGGCGCTGCGGCGCTTTCGCCGGCAAACCGGCTCCTACGGAGTGCGGGTGGCTAGACCAGGACCTGGCGATTGCTGGCCATGTAGGCGTGGATCTGCTTCTCGACCCGAGGGTGGATCATCTCCACCGGGCGCCGACCGTTGGGGCACGGCAGGCTCGGCGTCGTACCGAACAGACGGCAGATCAGCGGACGCTCGTCATACACCGTGCAGCCATCGGGCCCCAGATGCACACAGTTGAGCTCGTCCATGGCAGCCTCCTGCTCGGCGGCGGTCTTGCGCGGCAGGCGGGACATTTCCTCCGGCGAGGTGGTCACCGGGCCGCAGCAGTCGTGGCAACCAGGAACGCACTCGAAAGAGGGAATCTGCTGACGCAGGCTGCGGACGATTTGACGGTTACAGCTCATGAAAAAGGCTACCGGGACAGGAACAGCCGTGGATTCTGCCTCAAATGCCCCGCAGCAGACAGGGCCGGGCGTCCCGCGGTTGCCGCGACGGAAAGCCCCAGCTTATGCTCCGTGAATTTTTCCAGACGCCACAATCAGGACCCTTTCCATGCCCGCCAGCCCTCAGCACGCCGCCTCCTACTACGCCGCCAGCAGCCTGCCGCAGCCCGACTATCCGGCCCTGGCGGGCGAGCTGACGGCGGACGTATGCGTGGTCGGCGGCGGGTTCTCCGGACTCAATACCGCACTGGAACTGGCCGAGCGCGGGTTCAGCGTGGTCCTGCTGGAAGCCCGCAAGATCGGCTGGGGCGCCAGCGGACGCAACGGCGGGCAACTGATTCGCGGGGTCGGCCACGGCCTTGAGCAGTTCACCAAGGTGATCGGCAGCGATGGCGTGCGCCAGATGAAGCTCATGGGCCTGGAAGCCGTGGACATCGTCCGCCAGCGCATCGAGCGCCTGCAGATCCCCTGCGACCTGACCTGGGGCTACTGCGACCTGGCCAACAAGCCGGCGGACCTTGAAGGCTTCGCCGCAGATGCCGAGGAGCTGCGCAGCCTGGGCTATCGCCATGAAACCCGCCTGTTGCAGGCCGATGAGATGCACAGCGTGGTGGGCTCCAAGCGCTACGTTGGCGGCCTGATCGACATGGGCTCGGGCCATCTGCACCCGCTCAACCTGGCCCTGGGCGAAGCCCGGGCGGCGCAACAGATGGGGGTGCGACTGTTCGAGCATTCGGCCGTCACCCGTATCGACTACGGCCCCGAGGTCAAGGTGCACAGCGCCCGGGGCACGGTCCGCGCAAAGACCCTGGTCCTGGGCTGCAACGCCTACCTCAACGACCTCAACCCGGAGCTGGGGGGCAAGGTCCTGCCCGCCGGCAGCTACATCATCGCCACCGAGCCCTTGAGCCCGGCCCTGGCCCGGGAACTGCTGCCACAGAACATGGCGGTCTGCGACCAGCGCGTGGCCCTGGACTACTACCGGCTCTCGGCCGACCGCCGACTGCTGTTCGGTGGTGCCTGCCACTACTCGGGACGCGACCCCAAGGACATTGCCGCCTACATGCGGCCCAAGATGCTGGAAGTGTTCCCGCAACTGGCCGCAGTGAAGATCGACTACCAGTGGGGCGGCATGATCGGCATCGGCGCCAACCGCCTGCCGCAGATCGGCCGCCTCAAGGACCAACCCAATGTGTATTACGCCCAGGCCTATTCCGGCCACGGCCTGAATGCCACGCACCTGGCGGGCAAACTGCTGGGCGAGGCCATCAGCGGTCAGCACGGCGGTGGCTTCGATCTGTTCGCCCGGGTGCCGCACATCACCTTCCCCGGCGGCAAGCACCTGCGCTCGCCCCTGCTGGCCCTGGGCATGCTCTGGCATCGCCTGAAGGAGCTGGTCTGACGCCCAGCGCCAGCCAGTCGCCGTCGCTCACAGACGCCAGAAGGGCTTGAGGCCCTCGGCCCGCGCCTGCTCGGGACTGAGTCCGACATCGCGCAACTGCGTGGCGGTCAGCTCCAGCAACGCCTTGCGGGTGCGCAGCCGATGCCAGTACAGCCCCCAGGTGCTCAAGCCCGGCGGCACGCTGCGCGGCAGCGTCGCCGCCGACCATTCATGCTCCGCCTCCAGCTCCTGACCGCGTAACGACAGCCGCACATCGCTCAAGCCGTTCATTTGCATTGCTCCTGTTTGCTCAAATTGCCATGAGCAGACATGATGCGTGGCGCCACAAAACCATTACAGACTCAAAACAGCGGTATTAACTCCATACAGTTTTGCCAGAAATAGCGCTGAATCCTGTATTTTCACCCCATCTGTACTGGTTCTCAGCCACCGTCACTTCGAGCCCACGCCATGACCCTCTATGTGAACCTCGCCGAACTCCTGGGCACCCGCATCGAACAGGGCTTCTACCGCCCGGGAGATCGCCTGCCCTCGGTACGCGCCCTGAGCGTCGAGCACGGGGTCAGCCTGAGCACCGTGCAGCAGGCCTATCGCTTGCTGGAAGACAACGGACTGGCGATGCCCAAGCCCAAGTCCGGGTACTTCGTGCCCCCCAGTCGCGAGCTGCCCGCCTTGCCGGCAGTCGGGCGTCCGGCACAAAGGCCGGTGGAAATTTCTCAATGGGACCAGGTCCTGGAGCTGATCCGCGCCGTGCCGCGCAAGGACGTGGTGCAGTTGGGCCGCGGCATGCCGGACATCACCACGCCGACCATGAAGCCCCTGCTGCGAGCCCTGGCCCGCCTCAGCCGGCGCCAGGACATGCCCGGCCTGCACTACGACAACATCTACGGCGTGCTTGAGCTGCGCGAGCAGGTGGCGCGGCTGATGCTCGATTCCGGCTGCCAGCTGGGGGCCGGTGATCTGGTGATCACCACCGGCTGCCACGAGGCGCTGTCCACCAGCATTCGCGCCATCTGCGAGCCGGGGGACATCATCGCCGTCGACTCGCCGAGCTTTCACGGCGCCATGCAGACCCTCAAGGGCCTGGGCATGAAGGCCCTGGAAATCCCCACCGACCCGATTACCGGCATCAGCCTGGAAGCCCTGGAACTTGCCCTGGAACAGTGGCCGATCAAGGCCATACAGTTGACCCCCAACTGCAACAACCCCCTGGGCTACATCATGCCGGAGTCACGCAAGCGGGCATTGCTGACCTTGGCCCAGCGCTTCGACGTGGCAATCATCGAGGACGATGTGTACGGCGAGCTGGCCTACACCTACCCGCGCCCGCGCACCATCAAGTCCTTCGACGACGACGGCCGGGTGCTGCTATGCAGCTCCTTCTCCAAGACCCTGGCCCCGGGCCTGCGCATCGGCTGGGTCGCCCCCGGCCGCTACCTGGAGCGGGTGCTGCACATGAAATACATCAGCACCGGCTCCACGGCCCCGCAGCCGCAGGTGGCCATCGCCGAGTTTCTCAAGAGCGGTCACTTCGAGCCCCATTTGCGCAAGATGCGCACTCAGTACCAGCGCAATCGCGACCTGATGCTCGATTGGGTCAACCGCTACTTCCCCGCCGAGACCCGCGCCAGCCGCCCACAAGGCAGTTTCATGCTGTGGATCGAACTCCCCGAGGGATTTGATGCTCTGAAGCTCAATCGGGTGCTGCTGGATCAGGGCGTGCAGATCGCCGTGGGCAGCATCTTTTCCGCCTCGGGCAAATACCGCAATTGCCTGCGGATGAACTACGCTGCCAAGCCAACCGCGCAGATCGAAGACGCGGTCCGCAAGGTCGGAGCCGCGGCCATCAAGCTGCTCAGCGAGAACCCGGGCTGATCCCGACCTGTTGCAGGAAGCCAGCCGTCCCATGCCAATTCGTGCCGTGATGCGAGATGACCTGACTTGAGCCGTTTACAGGTATTCACCTGGCTTTTACTGCTGAGCCTCGGGCTGGGCGGCTGCGCCACCCTCGAAGTGCCCTACCAGCCCAGCCAGGCCCTGCCCGCCAGCCACTCCAGCTTTGCCCAATCGATCCGGGCCCAGGCCGCCCCCCATCAGGGGCGCTCGGGCTTTCGCCTGCTGTCCAACAGCACCGAGGCCTTCATGGCCCGCGCCGAACTGATCCGCAGCGCGCAGAGCAGCCTCGATCTGCAGTACTACATCGTCCATGACGGGGTCAGCACGCGCATGCTGGTGGACGAGCTGCTCAAGGCCGCCGACCGTGGCGTGCGCGTGCGCATCTTGCTCGACGACACCACCAGCGACGGCCTGGACCAGATCATCGCCACCCTGGCCGCCCACCCACAGATCCAGATCCGCCTGTTCAACCCGCTGCACCTGGGCCGCAGCACCGGGCTGACTCGGGCCATGGGGCGCCTGTTCAACCTGTCGCAGCAGCATCGGAGGATGCACAACAAGCTGTGGCTGGCGGACAACAGCGTGGCCATCGTCGGCGGGCGCAACCTGGGGGACGAGTATTTCGATGCCGAACCCAACCTGAACTTCACCGACATCGACATGCTTAGCGTGGGGCCGGTGGCCGAGCAGCTGGGGCATAGCTTCGACCAGTACTGGAACAGCGCCCTGAGCCGGCCCATCGGCGAGTTCCTGTCCAGTACCCCTTCGGCCAAGGCCCTGGACAACACCCGCCAGCGCCTGGAGGAGTCGCTGCAGGACAACCGCCGGCAAAACCAGGCGCTGTACCGGCAACTGAAGACCTACCGGACCCAGCCGCGCATGGACATCTGGCGCAAGGAGCTGATCTGGGCCTGGAACCAGGCCCTGTGGGACGCACCGACCAAGGTCCTGGCCAAGGGCGATCCAGACCCGCACCTGCTGCTGACCACCCAGCTGGCGCCGGAGCTCAAGGGGGTCAGCAAGGAACTGATCATGGTTTCAGCCTACTTCGTGCCCGGCCAGCCGGGCCTGGTGTACCTCACCGGACGCGCCGACGCCGGGGTGCACGTGAGCCTCCTGACCAACTCCCTGGAAGCCACCGATGTGCCCGCGGTGCACGGCGGCTACGCGCCTTACCGCAAGGCCCTGCTGGAGCACGGGGTACGGCTGTTCGAATTGCGCCGCCAGCCCGGCGACCACGGCGGCAGCGGCCCCCACCTGTTGCGCAGTACCTGGCGCGGTTCGGACTCGAGCCTGCACAGCAAGGCGATGATTTTCGACCGGCAGAAATCCTTTGTCGGCTCGTTCAACTTCGACCCGCGCTCGGTGCTGTGGAACACCGAAGTCGGGGTCCTGGTGGACAGCCCGGAACTGGCCGGGCACCTGCGCGCCCTGGCCCTGCAAGGCATGGCCCCGGCCCTGAGCTACGAAGCCAGGCTGCAGGACGGCAAGATCATCTGGGTGACCGAAGACAACCAACAGTTGCACAGCCTGAGCCGGGAACCGGGCAGTTGGTGGCGGCGCATCAACGCCTGGCTGAGCACCCGCGTCGGCCTGGAGCGCATGCTCTAGATCGACCCGGGCCTGTCAGCGCTTGAGCAGCTGGTTCTGGATAAAGGCCTCCAGCCCCGGCGAGTGATAGAAGCCCATGCAGCGTTCGAAAATCGCGTTGATCGGGTAACCGGCCTCGTTCTTCATCGACGGCCCGCCGACATGGAAGCTGCCCGTCTGCTGCTTGACGAAGTTGCTCAGGGCCCGGGGGCGCAGGCCGGAGCCTTCGCGGTCCAGTTGCACCAGATCGACGAAGTAGGAAGCGTCGTGCAGGTCGAACGCCTTGTAGAACTGCAAACGCTCGTAGTTATCGTCCAGGCACTCCTTGAGCGCCAACTGCTTGAGCCGCTCCACCGACGGCCCCTTGGGCGCGGCATCGGCGAAGCCGGCGAGCGAAAACGTCAGCACCCACAGCGCTGCACCGAACCCCTTGATTGTCTTGAGTGTCATCTGAACGTCCTGATTGAACCAGCAGCCCAGCAGCCTATACCGATTGCGGCACCGCAGCACCCAATGCCCCCTGGCGCAGCAACAGCACAATCAGCCCCAAGGCCCCGGCCACCATCAACCACAGCAAGGCATGGCCGCTGACCCACTGGCTGCCCGCCCCCGCCACCAGCGGCCCGATCAGGCAACCAATGCCCCAGAGTTGCGCCACATGCGCGTTGGCGCGCACCAGGGCGTCATCGCGATAACGCTCGCCGATCAGAATCAATGACAGGGTGAACAAGCCCCCGGCGCTGGCCCCGAACAGCACCCACAACGGCCAGATCAGCACCGTGTGGAGCAACAGCGGGATCGCCAGGCTCGACAACAGCAGTGCCACGGCGCAGCCGGTGAACAGGGAGCGCCGCGACAAGCGATCGGCCAAGGCGCCAATCGGCAGTTGCAGCACCGCATCGCCGACGACCACGGTACTGACCATCGCCAGGGCGATGTCTTCGGTGAAGCCCTGGCGCAGGCAATACACCGGTAACAGCGTCAGGATCATTGCCTCGAAGGCGGCGAACAGTGCCACGGCCCAGGCAATCGCCGGCAGCCCACGGCAAAAGCGCCCCAGGTCACCCAGGGTCACGCTGCAGGCTTCGGTCACTGGCGCGCCGCTGCGGCCGATCAACAGCAAGGGCGATACCAGCAGCAGCCCGACCCCGACCCAGAAGCCGTAGTCAGTTTCGGTGCCCAGGGCTCCCAGCAGCAAAGGCCCGGCCAATTGGCTCAAGGCGTAACAACTGCCATACAGCGCAACCAGCCGCCCACGCCACTGCTCGACCACCAGCTGGTTGATCCAGCTTTCACCGAGGATGAAGACGATGGTCAGAACCGTGCCCAGGCCCAGGCGCAGCACCAGCCACAGCGGGTAATTGGGCAACAGCGCCAGCAATCCAATCGACAGCGCCCCGCCCCACAGGCACAGGCGCATCAGGCCCGCGGTGCCGAAACGAGCTGCCAGGCGGCTGGCGAGCTTGGCCCCAAGCAACACGCCAAAAGCCGGCATCGACGCCATGACGCCAATGGCAAAGGGCCCATAACCCCAGCCTTCCAGGCGAAACGACACCAGCGGCATGCTGACACCCAGGGCCAGGCCAACACTCAGGACAGCGGCCAAAACGGCGAAATAGGTCGCCCAACGCATTTCCACGCTCCTGTGGATCATTGTTCTGCAAGGCACAGACAACACAGCCGGACTCCCCTGGCGGAAAGTCCGGCTGCGCTGTGGATCGAGGGCTGCGGCAGGAAGCCGGCTGGCCGGTGAAAGCGCCCCTGGGGGCGCATCACCTCAAACCCGAAGGCTCAGAGCTTGATCCAGGTCGCTTTCAGCTCGGTGTATTTGTCAAACGCATGCAACGACTTGTCACGACCGTTGCCCGACTGCTTGAAGCCGCCGAAGGGCGCGGTCATGTCGCCGCCGTCGTACTGGTTGACCCAGACGCTGCCGGCACGCAAGGCCTTGGCGGTCAGGTGAGCCTTGGAGATGTTCGCGGTCCACACTGCCGCCGCCAGTCCGTAAGGAGTGTCGTTGGCAATCTGGATCGCCTCTTCCACGCTGTCGAAGGCAATCACCGACAGCACCGGGCCAAAGATCTCTTCCTGGGCAATCTTCATGGCGTTGCTGACGCCATCGAAAATCGTCGGCTCCACGTAGGTGCCGCCCGTTTCCTGCAGGGTGCGCTTGCCACCGGCCACCAGCTTGGCGCCATCGGCATGACCGGCCTCGATGTAGGACAGCACGGTGTTCATCTGCTGGGTGTCCACCAGGGCACCGACGTTGGTGGCCGGGTCCAGTGGATTGCCCGGCTTCCAGGCTTTCAGGGCCTCGATCACCAGAGGCAGGAATTTGTCCTTGATGGAACGCTCCACCAGCAGGCGGGAACCGGCGGTGCAGACTTCGCCCTGGTTGAAGGCAATGGCGCTGGCGGCCGATTCGGCGGCGGCCTGCAGGTCCGGGGCATCGGCGAACACGATGTTCGGGCTCTTGCCGCCGGCTTCCAGCCAGACGCGCTTCATGTTGGATTCACCGGAGTAGACCAGAAGCTGCTTGGCGATCTTGGTAGAACCGGTGAACACCAGAGTGTCCACATCCATGTGCAGGGCCAGGGCCTTGCCCACAGTGTGACCGTAGCCGGGCAGCACGTTGAACACGCCAGCCGGAATCCCGGCTTCCACGGCCAGGGCGGCGATGCGAATGGCGGTCAGCGGGGATTTTTCCGAAGGCTTGAGGATCACCGAGTTGCCGGTGGACAGCGCCGGGCCCAGTTTCCAGCAGGCCATCATCAGCGGGAAGTTCCACGGCACGATGGCCGCGACCACGCCCACTGGCTCACGGGTCACCAGGCCCAGCTGATCATGGGGGGTGGCGGCGACTTCGTCGTAGATCTTGTCGATGGCCTCGCCGCTCCAGCTCAGGGCTTGTGCCGCGCCGGGAACGTCGATTTGCAGGGAGTCGCTGATGGGCTTGCCCATGTCCAGGGTTTCCAGGAGCGCCAGTTCCTCGGCGTGCTGCTTGAGCAGGCCGGCAAAACGGATCATCACCGACTTGCGCTTGGCCGGCGCCAGGCGCGACCAGACGCCGGAATTGAAGGTGGCGCGGGCATTGTCCACGGCGCGCTGGGCATCGACGGCGTCACAGCTGGCAATGCTCGCCAATACACGGCCGTCGACCGGGCTGATGCACTCGAAAGTGTCGTTGGAAACGGCTGCGGTGTATTCACCGTTGATGTAGGCGCGGCCTTCGATTTTCAGGTCGCGGGCACGTTGTTCCCAGTCGGCACGAGTCAGGGTGGTCATACGAGTGTCCTCCTCTTATTTGAATACAAGCGCCACGCGAACTACGCCGGCACTCATGAAGAATTCTGCCCGGCCAGCCTGTTTTCGGCCAAAGGCACCCGCCACCCTAAACCAGCGACACCTGTACTTTCAATATATTTGACAAAGCCCGGGCAAACGCCATTGCTATGTGCATTTTAATAAACATAGACTTTGGCCTTCATAGCCACTCGCGCCGCAATCACGGGGGAATACAAGAATGAGCATCCACAACGTCGTCGACTTCAGCCAGGCCAACACCGAGGGCGAACGCTACCGCCCTGCTCCGGAGAAAGTCCTCAAGGGCGATCCTGAGCAAGCGGTGTTCAACCATTACGGCAGCCCCTGCGGGCAGCTCAACGCCGGGATCTGGGAAGGCGCCGTGGGCCAATGGACGGTGAACTTCACCGAACACGAATACTGCGAGATTCTTCAGGGCGTTTCAGTGCTGCGTGACAACGACGGCAATGCCAAGACCCTGCGTGCCGGCGACCGCTTCGTGATCCCGGCCGGCTTCAAGGGCACCTGGGAAGTGCTGGAGCCCTGCCGCAAGGTCTACGTGGCGTTCGAACAGAAAGCCTGAATCTCAGGCACAAAAAAACCCGCTTGAAGGCGGGTTTTTTTGTCAGAAGAAAAATCAATTACTTGATTTTGCCTTCCTTGTAGATCACGTGCTTGCGAACAACCGGATCATATTTCTTGATCTCGATTTTGTCCGGAGTAGTACGCTTGTTCTTGTCGGTAGTGTAGAAGTGACCAGTACCGGCGCTCGAGATCAAACGAATCAATTCACGCATGATTAGCTCCCTTAAACCTTGCCGCCATCGCGACGGATTTCGGCCAGCACGACATCAATGCCGCGCTTGTCGATGATACGCATGCCTTTGGCAGATACGCGCAGACGCACAAAGCGTTTCTCGGACTCAACCCAGAAGCGGTGATGCTGCAGGTTCGGCAGGAAACGACGACGGGTTTTGTTGTTTGCGTGGGAAATGTTATTCCCAGTCACCGGACCCTTACCGGTAACTTGACAGACTCTAGACATGCCTCAGCCCTCTAAAACCACATGCCCAACCCGGCATGGGTTGGCCGCTTAATCTCTCAGTCATTTGGCGCCAGGCGCCGCGTTTCTTTAGGGTCTTACCGGCTACACCTACAAGCGAAGGAACCGGGCCCCTAGAAAAGAGCGCTGCTTTATACCAGAAAGACCCCATAGCAACAACAGCCGCTGTGCGCAGGATGATGAAAAGTCCTGATTTTCTTGCGCCGGACGCCTGCGGCAAAGGCTACCGCAGAAATCTACCGCTCGTCGCAGAATATATTTGCAACATTCTCCAACAGGAAATTCGCCAAACGCGGGGCAGCAGATCGGCCAGCAATTGCCTGCGGGGCGCAGGCGCAACTCCGGGTTTTGGCCCCGGATACAAAAGGGGATAGTCATTTCATAAAGAGGCCACTAGGGTAGGGCATTTCCAGACTGCACTCGCAGATGGGCCTTCGATCTGCACAAGGAACCCGACCATGCGTCTCGCCGCCCTCCCGCTCCTGCTCGCCCCCTTTCTGAGCCCATTGGCCCAGGCCGCCGCACTGAGCGTCTGTACCGAAGCCAGCCCGGAAGGCTTCGACGTGGTGCAGTACAACTCGCTGACCACCACCAATGCGTCCGCCGACGTGCTGATGAATCGCCTGGTGGAGTTCGATGCCGCCAGCGGCAAGGTGGTCCCCAGCCTGGCTGACAGTTGGGAGGTGTCCGCCGACGGCCTGAGCTATGTCTTCAAGCTGCACCCCAAGGTCAAGTTCCACCGCACCGACTACTTCACCCCCAGCCGCGAGCTGAGCGCCGAAGACGTGAAGTTCAGCTTCGAGCGCATGCTCGATCCGGCCCACCCGTGGCACAAAGTCACCCAGAGCGGCTTCCCGCACGCCCAGTCCCTGCAACTGCCCAGCCTGATCAAGAGAATCGATGCCCTGGATCCGCTGACCGTGCGTTTCACCCTGGATCATGCCGACTCGACCTTCCTCGCCACCCTGAGCATGGGCTTTGCCTCGATCTACTCTGCGGAATACGCCGACCAGTTGCTCAAGGCCGGCACTCCGGAGAAGCTCAACAGCCAGCCGATCGGCAGCGGCCCCTTTATTTTCGGGCGTTTCCAGAAAGACGCGTCGATTCGCTACAAAGCCAACCGCGACTACTTTGCCGGCAAACCGGCAGTGGACTCGCTGATCTTCGCCATCACCCCGGACGCCAACGTGCGCCTGCAGAAACTGCGGCGCAACGAATGCCAGATCGCCCTGTCACCCAAGCCCCTGGACGTCCAGGCAGCCAGTGAAGACCCCACGCTGAAGGTCGAGAAAACCGCGGCCTTCATGACCGCCTTCGTCGCGATCAACAGCCAGCACCCCCCCTTGGACAAGCCCGAAGTGCGCCAGGCAATCAACCTGGCCTTCGACAAACCCCATTACCTCAAGGCCGTGTTCGAAGACACCGCCGAGGCCGCCAACGGCCCGTATCCGCCCAATACCTGGAGCTACGCCAAGGAACTGCCCGGCTATGCCCACGACCCGGAAAAAGCGCGCCAACTGCTGGCCAAGGCCGGCCTGAAAAACGGCTTCGAGACCACCATCTGGACCCGCCCCTCCGGCAGCCTGCTCAACCCCAACCCCAGCCTGGGCGCCCAGCTGCTGCAGGCCGACCTGGCCCAAGTGGGGATCCAGGCAGAAATCCGCGTGATCGAATGGGGCGAGCTGATCCGTCGGGCCAAAGCCGGCGAGCATGACCTGCTGTTCATGGGCTGGTCCGGCGATAACGGCGACCCGGATAACTTCCTCACCCCGCAGTTCACCTGCTCAGCCGTCAAATCCGGCACCAACTTCGCCCGTTATTGCGACCAGAACCTGGACAAGCTGATCACCGCCGGCAAGACCACCGGCGAACAGGGTGTGCGCAGCAAGCTGTACCAACAGGCCCAGACCCAGATCCAGCAGCAGGCGCTGTGGCTGCCCCTGGCCCACCCGACTGCTTTCGCCCTCACCCGCCAGCAGGTCGAGGGCTATCAGGTGAGCCCCTTCGGCCGCCAGGATTACTCGAAGGTCAGCGTCAAATGAACCCCAGGTGTGCCCCAAGGCCAGCACAGGCGTTGAGGCACACCACGTTCAGATCCAGCCGTACTCGGCCATGGACAACGGGTCACCCTCGCCAACGATGAAGTGGTCCAGCACCCGCACATCGATCAACTCCAGCGCCTCCTGCAAGCGCCGGGTGACGATCCGGTCCGCCGGGCTGGGCTCACAGATGCCCGACGGATGGTTATGACAGAGAATCACCGCCGCAGCGTTATGCGCCAGGGTGCGCTTGAGCACCTGTCGCGGGTAAACCGTGGTGCTGTCGATCGACCCTTGAAACAACACCTCAAAGGCCAGGACCCGATGCTTGGTGTCGAGGAACAGACAGCCAAACACCTCGTGCGGCTGGTGCCGCAGCATCGACTTCAGGTAATCGCGCACCACCAGCGGGCTCTCCAGCGCCGACTGCCGGTGGAGTCTTTCCGCCAGATGCCGGCGCGCCATCTCCAGCACGGCCTGCAGCAGGGCGTACTTGGCCGGGCCTAGCCCCAGTTGCCGGGTGAAGGTCATTTGATCCGCCTCCAGTAGCCGGCGCAGGCTGCCGAAACGCTGCAGCAAGTGCCGCGCCAGGTCCACCGCGCTTTTTCCGGCCACCCCGGTACGCAGGAAAATAGCCAGCAACTCGGCGTCGGAAAGACTGATAGCGCCCTGCTCCAGAAGCCGCTCCCGCGGGCGCTCCGCCGCGGGCCAATCACGAATGCTCATCACACCTCCCTGTGCATGGCGCCGCTGTTCCACAGCGGGCGCTGTGCTATCTTAGCCACCCTCTTTTTGCGTGGTATTTCACCTGGGGAGGGGGCATGCCACGCAGCAATCACTGAACGGAAAGACAGGCCTATGCAGCGGCTGTATCGGAAACGCATCGTGCTCGGCGTCGGCGGCGGCATTGCCGCCTATAAGAGCGCGGAGCTGGTTCGCCGACTCCTCGACCAGGGCGCCGAGGTGCGCGTGGTCATGACCCGGGGCGGCAGTGAGTTCATCACCCCGCTGACCATGCAGGCCCTCTCCGGGCACCCTGTTCACCTCGACCTGCTGGATCCGGCCGCCGAAGCCGCCATGGGCCATATCGAACTGGCCAAATGGGCCGATCTGGTCCTGATCGCCCCCGCCACCGCTGACCTGATCGCCCGCCTGGCCCAGGGCATCGCCGATGACCTGCTGACGACCCTGGTCCTGGCCACCGATGCCACAGTCGCCATCGCTCCGGCCATGAACCAGGCCATGTGGCGTGATCCTGCGACCCAGGCCAACACCCAACTGCTGCAAAGTCGTGGCCTGCGGGTCTTCGGCCCGGCCTCCGGGAGCCAGGCCTGTGGCGACGTCGGCCTGGGCCGCATGCTGGAAGCCAACGATCTGGCGCTGTGCGCCGCCGACTGCTTCCAGCACCAGGCACTGACCGGCAAACACCTGCTGATCACCGCCGGGCCGACTCAGGAAAACATCGATCCGGTGCGCTACATCACCAACCATAGCTCAGGAAAAATGGGCTTCGCCCTGGCCGAGGCCGCTGTCGAGGCCGGTGCCCGGGTCACTCTGATCACCGGACCGGTGCACCTGCCGACCCCCGACAGAGTCACGCGGATCGACGTGGTCAGCGCTCGCGACATGCTCGCGGCCTGTGAAGCGGCCATCCCGTGCGACGTTTTCATCGCCTCTGCGGCGGTCGCGGACTACCGCCCGGAAGTCGTTGCCCCACAGAAATTAAAGAAAGACCCTACGAAAGGTGATGGCCTGCTACTACAGATGGTGCGTAACCCAGACATCCTGGCCACCATCGCCAGCCGGCCGGATCGCCCTTTCAGTGTCGGTTTCGCCGCCGAAACCGAGAATCTGCTCGACTACGCTGCACGCAAATTGAAGGACAAGAACCTCGACCTGATCGTCGCCAACGACGTGGCCAACCCGAGCATTGGCTTCAACAGCGAGGAAAACGCCTGCAGCGTGATTGACCGGGAGTTGCACGCAACTCTCTTCGCCCAGACCAGCAAGGGCAAGATTGCCCGCCAACTGATCTCTTTCATCGCCGAACGGCTGAACCAGGTTTAACTCGCATGCACGCTTTACAAGCCAAGATCCTCGACCCACGCATCGGCAACGAATTCCCCCTGCCGCAGTACGCCACGCCCGGCTCCGCCGGGCTCGACCTGCGGGCCATGCTCAAGCAAGACACGGTCCTGGAGCCGGGCCAGACCCTGCTGATTCCAACCGGCTTGTCGGTCTATATCGGCGATCCGGGCCTGGCGGCGCTGATCCTGCCGCGCTCGGGCCTGGGCCATAAGCACGGCATTGTGCTGGGCAATCTGGTGGGCCTGATCGACTCGGACTACCAGGGCGAACTGATGGTGTCCTGCTGGAACCGTGGCCAGACCGCATTCAACATCGCCGTCGGCGAACGCATCGCCCAACTGGTGCTGGTGCCTGTGGTCCAGGCGCATTTCGAAGTGGTCGAAGCCTTTGACGAAAGCCAGCGCGGCGCCGGCGGCTTCGGTCACTCCGGCAGCCACTGATGACCCCACCTCGGGTCGGGCCCCTCGCCCGGCCCGAGAATCACTGCCGGGCATTCAAGGGCCAATGACCGCGGCTATCTGCATCACGCTTCGGGCCCGCCAGGCCGGGCCTTTGAGCCGCCAAGCCCCGGCAGGCCCGGGGTAGATAGCACTTTCACACTACGAACTCTATGCTGAAACCGCCGTCATACCCTTGAGCTTGAGCCCGCCGGCCCGCCATTTACCGGCCGTACTGCCCCCCTTCAGATGGAGCACCCTCAGTGATGAGCAACGCAGCTAACGTCGCCCCGACATTCCCTGACAGCATCTTCCGCGCCTACGACATCCGCGGCGTTGTACCGCAATCCCTGACCGCCGAAACCGCGTACTGGATCGGCCGCGCCATCGGCTCCCAGAGCCTGGCTCAGGACGAGCCCAACGTCTGCGTAGGCCGGGACGGCCGCCTGTCCGGCCCGGAGCTGGTGGAGCAACTGATTCAGGGCCTGCACGACAGCGGCTGCCACGTTGCCGACGTGGGCCTGGTGCCGACTCCAGCCCTGTACTACGCCGCCAATGTCCTGGCCGGCAAGTCCGGGGTGATGCTCACCGGCAGCCACAACCCGTCGAACTACAACGGCTTCAAGATCGTCATCGCCGGCGACACCCTGGCCAATGAACAGATCCAGGCCCTGCACCAGCGCCTCAAGAGCAACGACCTGAGCAGCACCCAGGGCAGCGTCACCCGGGTCGACATCCTGCCGCGCTACGCCGAGGAGATCACCCGCGACATCAAGCTGGCCCGACGCCTGAAGGTCGTGGTGGACTGTGGCAACGGCGCCGCCGGGGTCATCGCTCCGCAGCTGATCGAAGCCCTGAACTGCGAAGTCATCCCGCTGTTCTGCGAGGTGGACGGCAACTTCCCCAACCACCACCCGGATCCGGGCAAGCCTGAAAACCTCGAAGACCTGATCGCCAAGGTCAAGGAAACCGGGGCCGACCTGGGCCTGGCCTTCGACGGCGACGGCGATCGCGTCGGCGTGGTGACCAACACCGGCAGCATCGTCTACCCCGATCGCCTGCTGATGCTGTTCGCCAAGGACGTGGTGGCGCGCAACCCGGACGCGGAAATCATCTTCGACGTCAAATGCACTCGGCGCCTGATTCCGCTGATCAAGGAATATGGCGGTCGTCCGCTAATGTGGAAGACCGGTCACTCGTTGATCAAAAAGAAAATGAAACAGACCGGCGCCCTGCTGGCCGGCGAGATGAGCGGCCACGTGTTCTTCAAGGAGCGCTGGTTCGGTTTCGACGACGGCATTTACAGCGCCGCACGGTTGCTGGAGATTCTCAGCAAGGAAAAATCCACTGCAGAAGAGTTGTTCGCGACCTTCCCGGACGATATTTCTACGCCGGAGATCAATATCCATGTGACCGAAGAGAGCAAATTCAGCATCATTGATGCCCTGCACGACGCGCAATGGGGCGCAGGCGCCGACCTGACCACCATTGACGGCGTACGAGTCGACTATGCCAAGGGCTGGGGCCTGGTTCGCGCCTCCAACACCACCCCTGTGCTGGTGCTGCGCTTCGAGGCTGATGACGAAGCCGAGCTGCAGCGGATTAAGGACGTGTTCCACGTCCAGCTGAAACGTGTTGCACCTGATCTCCAACTACCGTTTTGACTGTTTGAAGCACCGGAGCCCTGAATGACCATCGAACGCGATGCCGCCGCCAATACCGCCAAGGTCCTATCCGAAGCGCTGCCTTACATTCGCCGCTATGTCGGCAAGACCCTGGTGATCAAGTACGGCGGCAACGCTATGGAAAGCGAGGAGCTGAAAACCGGCTTCGCCCGCGACATCGTGCTGATGAAGGCTGTCGGGATCAACCCGGTGGTGGTGCACGGCGGCGGCCCGCAGATCGGCGACCTGCTCAAGCGCCTGTCGATTGAAAGCCACTTTGTCGATGGCATGCGCGTGACCGACGCGCAAACCATGGACGTGGTGGAGATGGTCCTGGGCGGCCAGGTCAACAAGGACATCGTCAACCTGATCAACCGGCATGGCGGCAGCGCCATCGGCCTGACCGGTAAAGATGCCGAGCTGATCCGTGCGAAAAAGCTCACCGTGACCCGCAAGACACCGGAAATGACCACGCCGGAAATCATTGATATCGGCCATGTGGGCGAAGTGGTCGGGATCAACACCGACCTGCTGAACCTGCTGGTCAAGGGTGATTTCATACCGGTGATCGCGCCGATTGGCGTTGGCGCCAATGGCGAGTCCTACAACATCAACGCCGACCTGGTGGCCGGCAAGGTGGCCGAAGCGCTGAAAGCCGAGAAGCTGATGCTGCTGACCAACATCGCCGGCCTGATGGACAAGTCAGGCAAGGTCTTGACTGGCCTGAGCACCCAGCAAGTCGACGAACTGATCGCCGACGGCACCATCTACGGCGGCATGCTGCCGAAAATCCGCTGCGCCCTGGAAGCGGTGCAAGGCGGCGTCGGCAGTTCGCTAATCATCGACGGTCGCGTGCCCAACGCGATTCTGCTGGAGATCTTCACCGATACCGGCGTCGGCACCCTGATCAGCAATCGCAAACGCCCTTAAGCGCCAGCGAAAAAAAGCCCCCGCCCGGAATACCGGGCGGGGGCTTTTTTGTCGACGCAATCTTTGCAGGAGCCGGCTCCTACAGGTCAGATGCCGTATTGCGCGCGGTAGGCTTCCACTGCGGGCAGATGCTGCTTGAGCGCTGGGTCGTCTGCCAGGAACTGGAGGACCTGGGTCAGGGAAACGATGCTCACCACGGGAATACCGAAGTCACGCTCGACTTCCTGGATCGCCGACAGCTCGCCGTTGCCGCGTTCCTGGCGGTTCAAGGCGATCAACACGCCCGCCGCCTTGGCACCATCCTGAGATTCGATGATCTGCATCACCTCGCGAATAGCGGTGCCTGCGGTGATCACGTCATCAATGATCAGCACATCGCCGGTCAATGGCGCGCCTACCAGGCTGCCACCTTCGCCATGCGCCTTGGCTTCCTTGCGGTTGAAGCACCAAGGCAGATCGCGCTGATGATGCTCAGCCAGAGCAACGGCCGTAGCCGCCGCCAGAGGAATGCCTTTATACGCCGGGCCAAACAGCACATCGAAGGGAATGCCGCTTTCGACGATCGCCGCGGCATAGAAACGCCCCAGCTGGGCCAGGGCCGAACCGCTGTTGAACAGGCCGGCATTGAAGAAGTAAGGGCTGGTACGCCCGGACTTCAGGGTGAACTCACCGAAGCGCAAAACCCCGCGATCGATGGCAAAACGAATGAAATCGCGCTGATACGCCTGCATGAAAAAACCCCAGATACCACGGATTTAGCTAATTAGGTAGAGCTCGGGTATCATACACGCACGTGATTTTTGGGGCCATTTATGCGGATCATCAGTGTGAACGTCAATGGTATTCAGGCTGCAGTGGAGCGTGGTTTGCTCAGTTGGCTGCAGGCACAGAATGCCGACGTCATCTGCCTGCAGGACACCCGCGCCTCTGCCTTTGAACTGGATGACCCAGCCTTCCAACTGGATGGCTACTTCCTTTATGCCTGCGATGCTGAAGTCCCCGCCCAAGGCGGCGTGGCTTTGTATTCGCGGTTGCAGCCGAAGGCGGTCATCAGCGGCCTCGGCTTCGAGACAGCCGATCGTTACGGGCGCTACCTGCAAGCCGATTTCGACAAGGTCAGCATCGCGACCTTGCTGCTTCCATCAGGGCAGAACGGCGATGAAGACTTGAACCAGAAGTTCAAGCTAATGGACGACTTCGCCCGTTATCTGGATAAGCAGCGGCGCAAACGTCGCGAGTACATCTATTGTGGCTCGCTGTACGTGGCGCAACAAAAGCTGGATATCAAGAACTGGCGTGACAGCCAGCAATCTCCAGGCTTCCTGGCACCCGAGCGTGCCTGGATGGATGAGATCATTGGCAACATGGGTTATGTCGACGCACTGCGCGAAGTCAGCCGCGAAGGCGATCAGTACAGCTGGTGGCCGGACAACGAACAGGCTGAGATGCTCAACCTGGGCTGGCGCTTTGACTACCAGCTGCTGACTCCCGGCCTGCGCCGCTTTGTCCGCAGCGCTCGCTTGCCGCGTCAGCCACGCTTCTCGCAGCACGCACCACTGATCGTGGACTATGACTGGACGCTGACCATCTAAGCGTCTTTTCAGAGCCACAAAAAAGCCGACAGCAATGTCGGCTTTTTTGTGGCTACCCACCCTACTTGATCAGGCGCCAGGTGAAGGGATAACGATACGGCACGCCCTCACCCGCCTTGACCCCACCAATGATGGTCAGCACCAGGGCGCCAATCGCCAGCAGGCCGAACATAAAGAAACCGATCACCACGATCATCAACAGGAAACAGACTGCTGACGCAATGGCAACCGTCAGCTGGAAGTTCAGCGCTTCCTTGCCCTGGGCATCGATAAAGGGATCCGTTTCGCGCTTCATCTGCCAGAGAATCAGCGGCCCGATCAGCGTACCGAAGGGAACCCAGATCCCCAGCAAGGCGGACAAGTGACAAAACATCGCCCATTGCCGGACTTCATGGCTCGGCGCAGGTTGTGGCAGTTGCTCATCACTCATGCTGCTCTCCTTGCTGAAGACCGGCGCCCATCAATCGGCGAGCGCCGCCTGCTGCAGTTGGAAAATCTCGTTCATGCCTTGCTGGGCCAGAGCCAGCATCGCATTCAGTTCGGCCGGCTGGAACGGCGCGCCCTCGGCAGTGCCCTGCACTTCGATGAAACCACCGGTGCTGGTCATGACGACATTGAGGTCGGTTTCGGCAGCCGAGTCTTCCAGGTAATCCAGGTCCAGGACCGGCTCACCCTGGTACATACCCACCGATACTGCGGCAATCATCTGCTTCAGTGGGTCGCCACCTTTCAGGCCGCCGCGCTTCTTGATCACTTTCAAGGCGTCGACCAGAGCCACCATAGCGCCAGTGATCGATGCGGTACGGGTACCGCCATCAGCCTGGATCACATCGCAATCGACATACAGGGTGATGTCGCCCAGCTTGGACATGTCCAGTGCGGCGCGCAGGGAGCGACCGATCAGGCGCTGGATTTCCAGGGTGCGGCCGCCTTGCTTGCCACGGCTGGCTTCACGCTGGTTACGCTCACCGGTGGACCGCGGCAGCATGCCGTATTCGGCCGTCAGCCAGCCCTGCCCCTGGCCCTTGAGGAAGCGTGGCACGCCATTCTCGACACTGACCGTGCAGATCACTTTGGTATCACCGAACTCGACCAGTACAGATCCCTCGGCGTGTTTGGTGTAGTTGCGGGTAATGCGGATCGAGCGGAGCTGATCGGCAGCGCGACCACTTGGACGTTTCATAGGGGAATACCTGTACGAGGACGGAAAACTGCCGGGCATTATAAAGCCCGCAACCGCGCCAGGGCACGCCTAAAAAGGCCAAAGGCGCATTTGTGCGTCAGATTGATCCTGTTGCGACGACCTGCGACCCATTGCCTGCAGCAGGGTTTGGGGCGCCTGCCGCACTGCGCTACAATCCTGCGCCTTCGCCGCCTACCGGCTTTAATTTATCTATCAGGCCTGCTCAGCCCGCTTGCGGTTGGCGTTGGCACTGAATCGGAGGTACCTCCATGGTGCATAGCATGACCGCCTTCGCACGGGTCGAACAGGCCGGAACCCGGGGCACGCTGAGCTGGGAGTTGCGCTCGGTCAACAGCCGTTACCTGGAGCCGCACCTGCGGTTGCCGGAAGCCTTCCGCGACCTCGAAGGTGTAATCCGCGAAGCACTGCGCCAGGGTTTGTCCCGAGGCAAAGTCGAATGCACCCTGCGCTTCACCGAGGAAACCACCGGCAAGCCATTGCAGGTCGACCGTGAGCGGGCAGCACAGCTGGTCGCAGCGGCCGAGACGGTTGCCGGCCTGATCAAGCAGCCGGCAGCCCTGAACCCACTGGAAGTCCTGGCCTGGCCTGGCGTGCTGGTGGCCGACGCCAGTGATCCGCAAGCCTTGAACAGCGATGCCCTGGCCCTGTTCAACCAGGGCCTGAAGGAATTGAAGAGCGGTCGCGAACGCGAGGGGGCCGAGCTGGCCCGCCTGATCAACGAGCGCCTGTCCTCCATAGAGGAAGATGTCGCGACACTGCGCGAGCTGGTTCCGCAGATGCTCGCGACCCAGCGCCAGAAAGTCCTCGACCGTTTCGCCGACATGCAGGTCGAGCTGGACCCGACTCGTCTCGAGCAAGAGATGGTCCTGCTGGCACAGAAAAGCGACGTCGCCGAAGAACTGGATCGCCTGAGCACCCACATCATCGAAGTACGTCGCGTGCTCAAGTCCGGCGGCGCTGCCGGGCGGCGCCTGGACTTCCTGATGCAGGAACTCAACCGCGAAGCCAATACCCTGGGCTCCAAGGCCTTCGACCCGCGCAGCACTCAGGCTGCGGTCAACCTCAAGGTGTTGATCGAGCAGATGCGCGAACAAGTGCAGAACATTGAGTAAGGCAACTGACATGACCCACAGCACCGGCACCCTGTACATCATTTCCGCTCCATCGGGCGCAGGCAAAAGCAGCCTGGTCAAGGCCCTGACCGACGCCAACCCGGAAATCCGCGTCTCGATCTCCCACACCACCCGCGCCATGCGCCCGGGTGAAGTGAATGGCGTGAACTATCACTTCGTCGAACGCAGCGAGTTCGTGAAGATGATCGAGCACGGCGACTTTCTGGAGCGCGCCGAAGTCTTCGGCAATCTCTATGGAACCTCGCAAAGCCACCTGCAGCAGACTCTGGACGAAGGCCACGACCTGATCCTGGAAATCGACTGGCAAGGCGCCGAGCAGGTGCGCAAGCTGATGCCACAGGCGCGTTCGATCTTCATCCTGCCACCGTCCTTGCAGGCCTTGCACCAGCGCCTGACCAACCGCGGACAAGACAGCGACGAGATCATCGATGGACGGATGCGTGAAGCCGTCAGCGAAATGAGCCACTACGTCGACTACGACTACCTGATCATCAACGACGATTTCGCCCACGCGCTGGACGATCTGAAGGCCATTTTCCGCTCCAATCAACTGCAACAGAAACGTCAGCAGCAGCGTTTCGGCAAGTTGCTGGCCGAACTGCTGGGCTAAAACAGCACTTCCCAAAACCGCTGCAAGCGCTTTACATTGGTACTTGCAGCGCGTTGAAGAGCTTGGTCAAAAAATCAGCGCTTCCCTAAACGCTGGTGTTTTTTTAAACTGCTGAGTCCGCTCGCCCATCCGGGCAGCGCGCATATTGCATTTGCTACGAGGAAGACCATGGCCCGCGTAACCGTTGAAGACTGTCTAGAACACGTGGATAACCGCTTTGAGCTGGTCATGCTCTCTACCAAGCGTGCCCGTCAACTGGCAACCGGCGGCAAAGAGCCGAAAGTGGCATGGGAAAACGACAAGCCTACCGTTGTCGCCCTGCGCGAAATCGCTGAAGGCCTGATCGACTATGCAGCCATCGCCGAAGCCGAAATCGTTGAAGACGAGCCGCTTTTTGCTGCTTTCGAGGACGAGTCCAACGAGGCCGTCTGAGCCTATGCCTGGTCGACGTAGCACGGCGCGGGATCACAGCTTACGGCAGGAGATATCATGCCGAGCATAGACGCCCTCGCCGATCGCTTATCGACCTATCTCGGCACGGACCAGGTCAATCTGGTCCGCCGAGCGTATTTCTACGCCGAACAAGCCCATGACGGCCAGCGCCGCCGCAGCGGCGAGGCGTACGTCACGCACCCACTCGCGGTAGCGAACATTCTTGCCGACATGCACATGGACCATCAGAGCCTGATGGCCGCGATGCTGCATGACGTGATCGAAGACACCGGCATCGCCAAGGAAGCGCTCAGCGCGCAGTTTGGTGAAACCGTGGCCGAACTCGTGGACGGGGTCAGCAAACTGACCCAGATGAACTTCGAGACCAAGGCCGAAGCCCAAGCGGAAAACTTCCAGAAGATGGCCATGGCCATGGCTCGCGATATTCGCGTGATCCTGGTCAAGCTGGCCGACCGCCTGCACAACATGCGCACCCTGGAAGTGCTCTCCGGCGAAAAACGCCGACGGATCGCCAAGGAAACCCTGGAGATCTACGCCCCCATCGCCAATCGCCTGGGCATGCACAGCATCCGCATCGAATTCGAAGACCTGGGCTTCAAGGCGATGCACCCGATGCGTTCCGCGCGAATCTACCAGGCGGTCAAGCGCGCCCGGGGCAATCGCAAGGAAATCGTCAACAAGATCGAAGAATCCCTCAGCCACTGCCTGGCCATCGACGGCATCCAGGGCGAGGTCAGCGGTCGCCAGAAGCACCTGTACGGTATCTACAAGAAAATGCGCGGCAAACGCCGGGCCTTCAACGAGATCATGGACGTCTACGCGTTCCGCATCATCGTCGACAAGGTAGACACCTGCTATCGGGTACTCGGCGCTGTACACAATCTGTACAAACCGCTGCCGGGACGCTTCAAGGACTACATCGCCATTCCCAAGGCCAACGGCTATCAGTCGCTGCATACCACACTGTTCGGCATGCACGGAGTACCGATCGAGATCCAGATCCGTACCCGGGAAATGGAAGAAATGGCCAATAACGGCATCGCCGCCCACTGGCTGTACAAATCCAGTGGCGACGAACAGCCCAAAGGCACCCATGCCCGCGCCCGACAATGGGTCAAGGGCGTGCTGGAAATGCAGCAACGCGCCGGCAACTCCCTGGAATTCATCGAGAGCGTGAAGATCGACCTGTTCCCGGACGAGGTCTACGTGTTCACGCCCAAAGGCCGGATCATGGAGCTGCCGAAGGGCTCCACCGCCGTGGACTTCGCCTACGCGGTGCACACCGATGTGGGCAACAGTTGCATCGCCTGCCGGATCAACCGCCGCCTGGCGCCGCTGTCGGAACCCCTGCAAAGCGGCTCCACCGTGGAAATCGTCAGCGCCCCAGGGGCACGCCCAAATCCGGCCTGGCTGAATTTCGTGGTCACCGGCAAGGCCCGTACCCACATCCGCCACGCCCTCAAACTGCAACGCCGCTCCGAGTCCATCAGCCTCGGCGAACGCCTGCTGAACAAGGTACTCAACGGCTTCGACAGCTCCCTGGAAAAAATTCCGGCGGAACGCATTCAGGCAATTCTTCAGGAATACCGCCTGGAACTGATCGAAGACTTGCTGGAAGACATCGGCCTGGGCAATCGCATGGCCTACGTCGTGGCCCGGCGCCTGCTGGGCGAAGGCGAACAGCTGCCAAGCCCGGAAGGCCCGCTGGCGATCCGCGGCACCGAAGGCCTGGTGCTGAGCTACGCCAAATGCTGCACGCCGATCCCTGGCGACCCGATCGTCGGCCACCTGTCCGCCGGCAAAGGGATGGTGGTGCACCTGGACAACTGCCGCAATATCAGCGAAATCCGCCACAACCCGGAAAAATGCATCCAGCTGTCCTGGGCCAAGGATGTCACTGGCGAGTTCAACGTCGAACTGCGCGTCGAGCTGGAACACCAGCGCGGCCTGATCGCGCTGCTGGCCAGCAGCGTCAACGCCGCCGACGGCAACATCGAGAAAATCAGCATGGACGAACGCGATGGTCGCATCAGCGTGGTCCAACTGGTGGTCAGCGTGCACGACCGCGTGCACCTGGCTCGCGTGATCAAGAAACTGCGCGCCCTGACCGGGGTCATCCGCATCACCCGCATGCGCGCGTAGCCCGTCCATTACAAGGAGTCATTCATGACCAAGACCGTTATCACCAGCGAAAAGGCCCCGGCCGCCATCGGCACCTACTCCCAGGCAATCAAGGCGGGCAACACCATCTACATGTCGGGCCAGATTCCCCTCGATCCAAAAACCATGGAACTGGTGGAAGGCTTCGAAGCCCAGACCGTCCAGGTCTTCGAGAACCTCAAATCGGTAGCCGAGGCCGCTGGCGGTTCGTTCAAGGACATCGTCAAGCTGAACATCTTCCTCACCGACCTGAGCCACTTCGCCAAGGTCAACGAGATCATGGGCAAGTACTTCCAACAGCCATACCCAGCCCGCGCCGCCATCGGCGTGGCCGCCCTGCCAAAGGGCGCACAGGTTGAAATGGATGCCATTCTGGTCATCGAGTAACACCCGCGGCGCAGCTGTTCAGGCTGCGCCGTTTTCGTTCTGAAAGGATTTCGTCATGCGCCAAGCGCTAGCTGTTTCGCTGCTCGCCGTATTGCTCGGCGGTTGTGCCAGCGACCCCGCCAAAAACGATGTCGGCGGCATCTGGATCAATCAGGTAGCGATCGACGCAGCCTCCAAGGGCGGCCCATTGCGTGAAGCGCTCCAGGCTTACGGCCCGAACCTGGAATGGGAACTCAACACCAAGGCAGGTCAGGCCCGTTACACCAATGGCTTCGAAACCATCGAAGGCAAGATCGTCAACGACGGTTCAAGCACTGCAAAGGTCGAGTTCTACGGCAGCGCCGCTACAGAGCTGAAACGCAACGGCAAGCAATTGCTGCAGGTGGCCAACGACAACGAACCCGAACAGGTATTCGTCCCACCCAAGGACCCGGCACCCGAAGGCGCGCCACTGGGCGCCAACTTTGAGCGCGCGCTGTACTCGGCCTACCTGGGCGGCACGTGGAAAATCGTCAGTGGTCCGGGAATGGGCAACGAAGTCCAGTTCCAGGCCAACGGCGCCGTGCAAGGCCTGCCGGGGGCCGATCGCTACGCCCTGTGCCTGGCCGGCGACTGCGCATCCATGAGCGGCGGCAACGACAGCATCTGGTTGCAGCTCAACGGCCAGGGCAATTCCTGGATCTTCGTGCGCAAGGACCAGCAGTTGGAGATCTTCCAGGCAGTGAACAGCGCACTGGCGGATGAAGTGCCATCGCTGATGCCGGGCAACCAGCAATGGCTGCTGCAAAAGCAATGACCCGTCTATAGCCGCTGCCCAAAGCAGCGGCTACGGTCCGATTCAGCCTTGCCCCTGAAGAATCGCCGCATAGCCCTGGCGATAACTCAGATAACGCGGCACCCAGCCCAAGGCCCGGGCCCGGGCATTGCTGCAGCGCTTGCTACCGGTGCGGCGCACGCTGGCATCATCCGCCCACTCGGTCACACCCAGGTATTCACGCAGCCAGCCGACCACCTCCGCCAGCGGCGCAGGCGCATCGTCGACGCCTATATAGCAATCTTCCAGGGCTGCACCACGACGGTCCGCCTCCAGCAGGAAAGCCAACAGGCCCGCCGCATCGTCGGCATGAATGCGATTGCCATACAAAGGCGGATCAATCGCCACCCGATACCCGCGACGCACCTGGGTCAGCAGCCATTCACGCCCCGGCCCGTAGATTCCGGTCAGGCGCACCCGCGTTGCAGGCAGCCCACTGTTCAAGGCCACCTGCTCGGCTTCCAGCATCAAACGGCCCGAGTAGCCGCTCGCCAGGGCCGGCGAGTTCTCATCGACCCATTCACCGCCCTTCTGCTCGTAGACACTGCTGCTGGACACGAACAACAGGCGCTTGGGCTGCTGACCATGCTGCTTGAGCCAGCTCAGCACATGCTGCAGGCCCTCGACATAGGCCGCGCGATACCCCGCCTCGTCATGCTCGGTGGCCGCCGCGCAGTACACCAGATAATCCAGGGGCGCCTGTGGCCAGTCCTTCGGGCACTGCTCGCTGAACAAGTCACCAGCGACGCCAATCACTCCCTGCGGCAGGCGCGAAACCGTCCGGCGCAAGCCATAAACCCGCCATTGCTCAGCCAGCAGTTGAGTCGCCAGGCGACTCCCGACATCACCGCAACCGGCGATCAAAACAGAGGGGGAGGACATCAGAAAACTCCTTTCAGAAAGGCCAAGACTAGCCTCGGCTTTGGATGAACGGCTAGAAATCGAGGAAAAATAGTTACTGTATTACTTTTGTTAACAAGAATTAATTGCAATAATAACCGCCCATTTGTTCTCGGCCCAGCGAGGCCTAGAAGGACATTCAACCCTTTCCTCCTCTCAGGTCCGGCCAGCATGACAAGCAATCCACTCTCCGCCTCGCCAACCAAACGCCCAAGCCCACTGCGCGCCGTAAGCGCGGTTGCTGCGCTGCTGTGCAGCCTGCTGCTGGCTCCGACCGCGGCCTTCGCCGACCAGCACGCCCCAGCCACCGCGCCCGCCGCCAGCGCTCCGGTCGCCGAACACCCTCAGACTGACCCGGCAGCCCCTCTGGCCACTGCGCCAGCCACCGATCCGGCCCATGCCGAAGGCCTTCCGGTAGCAGGCCAGGACAGCACCGAAGTCCTCGAAGCCGACAACAGCCTGGGCATGGCCCATGACCTGTCGCCCTGGGGCATGTACCAGAACGCCGACATCATCGTGAAACTGGTGATGATCGGCCTGGCCATCGCCTCGATCATCACCTGGACCATCTGGATCGCCAAAGGCTTCGAACTGCTGGGCGCCAAGCGGCGTCTGCGCAGTGAAATCGCCGCCCTGAAAAAGGCCACCACGCTCAAAGAGGCCAGCGCCACGGCCGCCAAGGAGGGTACCCTCGCCCACCTGCTGGTCCACGACGCCCTGGAAGAAATGCGCCTGTCGGCCAACAGCCGCGAGAAAGAAGGCATCAAGGAACGGGTCAGCTTCCGCCTTGAACGCCTGGTGGCTGCCTGCGGCCGCAACATGAGCAGCGGCACCGGCGTACTCGCCACCATCGGTTCCACCGCGCCGTTCGTCGGCCTGTTCGGCACCGTGTGGGGCATCATGAACAGCTTCATCGGCATCGCCAAAACCCAGACCACCAACCTCGCCGTGGTCGCCCCGGGCATCGCCGAAGCCCTGCTGGCCACCGCCCTGGGTCTGGTTGCCGCGATCCCTGCGGTGGTGATCTACAACGTCTTCGCTCGCTCCATCACCGGCTACCGCGCCCAGGTGGCCGACGCCTCGGCAGAAGTCCTGCTGCTGGTCAGCCGCGACCTGGACCACCAGCCAGCCGAGCGCTCCACACAACCGCACATGGTGAAAGTGGGGTAATCAGCCATGGGCTTACATTTGAAAGAAGGCGCAGGCGACGACCTGGCCGAAAACCACGAAATCAACGTCACGCCGTTCATCGACGTGATGCTGGTGTTGCTGATCATCTTCATGGTCGCCGCCCCGCTGGCCACCGTGGACATCAAGGTCGACCTTCCCGCCTCCAGCGCCAAACCGGCGCCGCGCCCGGAAAAACCGGTGTTCCTCAGCGTCAAGGCCGACCAGCGTCTGTTTATCGGCGAAGAGGAAGTCAAGGCCGAAACCCTGGGCACCATCCTCGACGCCCGCACCCAAGGCAAGAAGGACACGACCATCTTCTTCCAGGCCGACAAGGGCGTGAACTACGGCGATCTGATGAGCGTCATGGACAACCTGCGGGCCGCCGGCTACCTGAAAGTCGGCCTGGTCGGGCTTGAGACGGCAGCCAAGAAATGATCACGACGCGCCAAAGACTGACGCGTTACGGCGGTAGCCTGGCAGTGGTGCTGGGCGTCCATGCGCTGGCGATCTTCCTCGCCCTCAACTGGTCCAAACCACAACCAATACCCATTCCACCCCAGGCCATGGTGGTGGACCTGGCCCCTGCCCCCGTGCCGCCTCCGCCGGCCCCACCGAAGGTGGTGACCCCGCCGCACCCGCCCGCGCCGGTGGAAGAACTGCCGCTGCCCAAGCTCGCCGAAGCGCCGAAACCGACTATTTCAGTGCCCAAGCCGGCCAAGCCGAAGCCCAAGCCACAGCCGCCAAAACCGGTGGTCAAGCCCGAGCCGCCCAAGGAAAAGCCTTCCGAGGAAAAGCCCAGCGACGCTCCGGTCACACCCGCCC
>NZ_QKLN01000035.1:0-875 GCF_003225665.1 Pseudomonas sp. TKO26 | reverse complement strand
ACCTCCGGCTCCACCGGCCTGCCCAAGGGTGTGGCGATCGCCCATCGCAACGTGCTGGCGCTGATCGACTGGTCGAACCGGGTGTACAGCACCGATGACCTGCAAGGGGTGCTGGCCTCCACCTCGATCTGCTTCGACCTGTCGGTGTGGGAGCTGTTCGTTACCCTGTCCAGTG
Source organism: Pseudomonas sp. TKO26 (assembly GCF_003225665.1). Taxonomy (NCBI): domain Bacteria; kingdom Pseudomonadati; phylum Pseudomonadota; class Gammaproteobacteria; order Pseudomonadales; family Pseudomonadaceae; genus Pseudomonas; species Pseudomonas sp. TKO26. Next base: position 700 of record NZ_QKLN01000035.1, on the reverse strand, counting down.
GTGGCTCCATCGTCCTGGCGCGCAATGCCCTGGAACTGCCGGAGCTGGCGGACCGCGACCGGGTGCGCTTGATCAATACCGTGCCGTCAGCGATTGCCGCGCTGCAGCGCAGCGGGCAGATTCCGCCTAGCGTGCGGATCATCAATCTGGCGGGCGAACCGCTGAAACAGGCTCTGGTGGATAGCCTCTACCAACAGCCGGGGCTGGTGCATGTCTACGACCTGTATGGCCCGTCGGAAGACACCACCTATTCCACCTACACCCGACGCGAGGCGGGAGGCCAGGCCAATATCGGCCGGGCCATCAGCCACACCCAGAGCTACATTCTCAGCCCGGACCTGCAACCGGTGCCGGTGGGCAGTGCCGGCGAGCTGTACCTGGCCGGTGCCGGGGTGACTCGCGGCTACCTGGCGCGCCCGGGGTTGACCGCCGAGAAGTTCGTGCCCAACCCGTTCTCCAGCGACGGTGGCCGGCTGTATCGCAGCGGCGACCTGACCCGCTACCGCGCCGATGGGGTGATCGAATACATCGGCCGCATCGACCATCAGGTGAAGATCCGTGGCTTCCGTATCGAGCTGGGGGAAATCGAAGCGCGGCTGGTGCAGCAGGCATCCGTGCGAGAAGCCTTCGTCATGGCCCATGACGGCGAGAACGGCCAGCAACTGGTGGCCTATATCGTGCCCAGCGACGCCGCGATGGC
>NZ_QKLN01000034.1:0-1144 GCF_003225665.1 Pseudomonas sp. TKO26 | reverse complement strand
GCTGAAGCCTTAAACCATTTTTTAACCGCCTTTTGGCGATTGCCCGGAATGAAAAACCAGCCAGCACCGTCCTCATAGACGCCAGCCAATAATTTCTGCGCATAACTGTCTCCAGCCTCAGCAGCCTTTTCCAGCCATCCCAGGCCTTGGCGAGCAGTGTACAAAACGGTCATGGCCTCGGTATCACCTTGCTCGGCGCGCTCATGGGCTAGTTTCAAGGCGGTTTTTCGCCACTCTGGGCCGGCTTTGCCAGTGCAGGTGCCCATCTGATGGCACAGGTCACTGCTGTTGCTCAAGCGCAGCATTGCGTAGAGGTCGCCCTGCTCAGCGGCGGCCTCATACCATTTCCTTGCTTCGACAGTGGTGTAGCTGCTGCTAAGGCGAATCGCCTCGGCCAGGTAATACTGCGCTGTGCGGTCGCCGGCGGCGGCGGCCACTTGCAGCAGAGGTTGGGAGTCGTACCAGTCACTTTGCTGGTACAGCACCAGGCCTTTATCGCGGGCGGCTTGCTGCGACTCGGTCAGTTGGGCCACGGCGATGGTGGAAAACAGCAGGCCGCACAGTACGCCGATAAGAGTGCGCTTAATCATGCTTTGTCCTTTTATAGACAGGCGTTATTTAACGTTCGATAACTCGTCGGGCAGGGTCCGATATAGTGACCGCCGCTCCGACTCATTCAAGTAAAAGATCAATATCCGTAAACAGGCACAAAGTAAGAAAGTGGTGGATGTGTCTTCTCCCACTCCTCTGCAAAAGCCACTCCTTGTTTGATTTCATCAGAAGTTAATTGTGCAGATATTTTTCCCAGGACTTTTTTACTAAAATCGGCTATCCCTGCGCCGCCTCCTGCCCCCCCGCCTTCAAACTTTGACATTAAGTAGGTGAGCCCGTAACCCTCAATTAAGTTGAGCGGGTAATCAAGGTCATTCGGCAGATGAGCCAGGTTGCTAGCGTAGGTGCTTACTGAGCCTATATGCCCGCCTTCAGCACCCTTTTTTACCCAATATCCAATTTCTTCTTTACTACCGTTATTTTCATATAAATAGTCGGCATAAAAGAACATCCCCAATGGATAGCCCCCTTCTGCTGAAGCCTTAAACCATTTTTTAACCGCCTTTTGGCGATTGCCCGGAATGAAAAACCA
>NZ_QKLN01000033.1:0-1171 GCF_003225665.1 Pseudomonas sp. TKO26 | reverse complement strand
CTTCGCTGGCAAGCCAGCTCCTTATCTGTTCCAGATCTGCCAGATTAGGTGTCGAGAGTCGGCGTGGACGATCGCTAGCTCCTAGGTCCAAACGATCGTTTTGTAGCAAGGTCTCCACGCCGATATCTCCTCAGCGACGCCCGTACAGTTGCTCGAGCCGACACTCGAAGATAAGGCTGGGCTGCTGAGGAGAACTCTCGACGTCTCAAGACTAGAGGAGATCATCATGGGCTGCATAGGTGCCGGTATCGATGTCAGCAAGGACACCCTGGATGTAAAGGTGGACGAGCATCAGCCCCAACTGCATACCTCCAACGACCCCGCAGGATGGCAGCGAGTCATTGACTGGCTCGCCCCCTTTGCCCCGCAACAAGTCGTACTTGAGGCCACCGGCGGCTATGAACTCAAAGTACTGGAAGCCCTCTATAACGCAGGTTTACCCATGACCAGGGTCAATCCTCGACAAGCCCGGGACTTTGCGCGAGCCACAGGCCAGCTGGCCAAAACGGATCGCCTGGATGCTAGCGTGCTTGCCCATATGGCCAGTGTTCTCAAGCTCAATCGTTATCAGCCGCGCAGTGAAAAGTCTCAGCTCCTGCACGCGTGTCATCGCCGTCGTCAGCAAGTGGTGCAGATGTTGGCTGCTGAAAAGCAGCGACGCCGCCTGACTGAGCAACCGGCCATGCGCGAGATGCTTGAACGCAATATCCAGCGTTTGGAAGCTGATCGAGATGAGCTGGAGGCAAGGATTGCCGAACTGCTCGAGGGGACGCTGCAAGCCCAAGTAGCTTCGACGATCAAGGGGGTTGGTCCCGTTGCTCTCTCGACTCTTGTTTGTGAGATGCCCGAACTGGGTTATCTGAATCGCAAGGCCATTGCCAAGCTGTACGGCGTAGCGCCCTTGGCCAGGGATAGCGGCAAGTCCCATGGCAGACGGATTACCTGGGGTGGCCGGGCTAGCCCACGAGCGGTGATCTACATGGCGGTCTTGAGTTCGGTTCGATATGACCCTGTCCTTAAAGCGTTTTATGAAGGACTGGTTAGTCGAGGTAAGCCGAAGAAATTGGCGTTGGTTGCAGCCATGCGCAAGCTCATCACCATTTTGAACGCGCGAATGCGCGAAGCCTTACAGGCTTCGGCGCAAATCGCGTGAGGAACACAGTTGCTACAA
>NZ_QKLN01000032.1:0-2462 GCF_003225665.1 Pseudomonas sp. TKO26 | reverse complement strand
CCATAGAGCGTTGGAACCACCTGATCCCATCCCGAACTCAGAAGTGAAACGATGCATCGCCGATGGTAGTGTGGGGTTTCCCCATGTGAGAGTAGGTCATCGTCAAGATTAAATTCCGAAACCCCAATTGCGAAAGCAGTTGGGGTTTTGTTTTTGCGCTGCAGAAAAGTTGCGCTGCTGGGGCTGGCCACGCTTGTGTGCTTACGGCTGCCAGTGCTTTGATCTCCCTCTAAAGTCCTTTGCTTGCGGTGATTTCTATGCAATGGCTTAGGGCATGGCTATCATTCCAGCCTCATTGTAAGGCGGAGCTTGCATGTCGACGTTGTTAGAGCTTCTTAAGGATGGGCAATTTCACTCGGGGCAAGCCCTCGGGTGCGCGTTGGGTGTTACTCGTAGTGCTATATGGAAGCAATTACAGCTTCTTGAGGTGGAGTTGGGACTCGATATTCATAAGGTGCGAGGCCGTGGTTACCGACTGGCCTCCCCAATTACTTTGTTAAGCGCAGAGAAAATTAATCGTCTTTCTCCCGATGCACCGTGGGCGGTCCAGGTTTTTGATTTTCTGGACTCGACAAACGCCGAGGCGCTGCGCTCGATCGAGCGTGGATGTGTTGCTCCCTTCCTGGTTCTAGCTGAGCGACAAACAGCGGGTCGCGGTCGGCGCGGTCGTAAGTGGATTAGTCCCTTCGCCGAGAACATTTACTACAGCCTTGTGTTGCGAGTTGATGGTGGTATGCGACAGTTGGAGGGCCTCAGTCTGGTTGTAGGTCTGGCTGTGATGCAGGCTCTTCGAGGTTGTGGCGTTCCAGGTGCGGGGCTGAAATGGCCAAACGATGTTTTGGTCGGTCAGAAAAAGATTGCTGGAATACTTCTTGAGTTGGTGGGTGATCCTGCAGATGTATGTCACGTCGTCATTGGTGTTGGCATCAATGTGAACATGCAGGCTTCTGAGGAGGTCGATCAGGAATGGACTTCGGTAAGGCTTGAGTCTGGCAAGGTCATGGATCGAAACCAGCTTGTCGCTCGCCTGGGTGAGGTTATGGCTGCTTATCTGGAGCGTCATCGCTTGCATGGGTTTTCAGCTATCCAGCATGAGTGGGAGCAAAACCATCTATGGCAGGGGTGCGCAGTGTCTCTGATAGCGGGTGTAACTAAGGTTGATGGGGTTGTACTGGGGATTGATCGCCAGGGAGGGCTGCGTCTTAAGGTGGGGGACGAGGAAAAGGCATATAGCGGTGGAGAGCTTAGTTTAAGGTTGCGCGACGACTCTTGAGCTCTGGCTAGCGCTAATTGGATTGACTGTGGCGCGTCCGCTGTCGTGAGGTGTTTATGCGTTGGTTGTTTCTGCTGTTATTGGTACTCAATGTTTTCTACTACGTCTGGCATCAGCAGGAGGCTCCGCTTCGGGCAAAAGAGGTGATGCCGCTCTCGCTTTATCGAGGTTCTCAGCAGGATATTCGACTGCTGAGCGAGTCTACTGATGCGGTCGAGCGGCGTGATAAGGGGCGGGTCGCAGATGCGGAAGCGGGTTGTCTATATCTGGGGGGCTTTGTGCGCCGTGAGTCGGCTCAGGGGCTTGAGCGGCGTCTCGGTGAGTTGGGGGTTGAGGCCAAATTGCAGGTTTTGAATGCTCCTGGTTCATCAGGTTTTTGGTTGCGCATATCTCCTGAAAGCAAGCATCTATTGGATGATCCTCAGTTGCTGAGCCTTGCTAAGGAATTCAATGAGTTAAAACATAAAATAATGCCTTGTGAGGGGGTTGCAACTGTCGAATAGGTTGCATAGAATGGCGCCCGCTCCGCAGTGAAGACCTCTTGAGGTTGAAGCTAAAGAGTTAGGTCAATGCAGCTAACCTCAAGATTTAATTGAGAAAATGCTTGACAGAAGGGTGGCATAGTATAGAATGCTGCCTCGCTTAGGAGGGGTTCCCGAGCGGCCAAAGGGATCAGACTGTAAATCTGACGTCTACGACTTCGAAGGTTCGAATCCTTCCCCCTCCACCAGATTTAGCGAGAGCTGCAGGCTCCGCGGGTATAGTTTAGTGGTAGAACCTCAGCCTTCCAAGCTGATGATGCGGGTTCGATTCCCGCTACCCGCTCCAAGTTTGCAGATTTTGCAAAGTGTTTTGCTCTTGTAGCTCAGTTGGTAGAGCACACCCTTGGTAAGGGTGAGGTCAGCGGTTCAAATCCGCTCAAGAGCTCCATATAACAAGGCAGATATGAAAATATCTGCCTTTGTTTTAATGGCTTGTGTGAGTTGCTTAATTCTTCTCCTAGGGGTGATTTCGATGGCTAAGGAAAAGTTCGAACGTAATAAGCCGCACGTTAACGTGGGTACTATCGGTCACGTTGACCACGGTAAAACCACTCTGACTGCTGCTCTGACTCGCGTTTGCTCCGAAGTTTTCGGTTCGGCTCGTGTTGACTTCGACAAGATCGACAGCGCCCCAGAAGAAAAGGCTC